>NC_022359.1:1200000-1506085 GCF_000354175.2 Vibrio alginolyticus NBRC 15630 = ATCC 17749 | reverse complement strand
TAGTTCCACACTTGGCCAGAAAGGCATACCGATTTCACGGTCTGCGATGGCTTTATAGTAGGCTTGAGAAAGCTCAAGACCACAAGGGTGCATCCAAACGGCGTTTTGAATCTTCGCCATGCCTAGGATGTTGTCATCCATACCGTAGTGTTTGCTGTAAACGCTCACTGCAACTTGAACACCCATGTCGGTAATGCTCATGGTACGAGATGCGTCGTTTAGGGCAGGGAACTCACCATTCGGGTAAGCCGTTGCCAGCATCGCTTGTACTGTGTTGCCAATCACTTTGTCTTTGTGGTTGTAGATGTCTACTTCAGGCATGTGACGGTGTACTACTTCTGCAAATACACAAGTTGGACGAATCGCATAACGATGGTAGTACGGACCTTCCATGTAGTAACCAGAAGGGGCGAACAGTTGCGAGATTTGCGCTAGGAAGCCGCCAGTATCATCACGGTCTTGACCGTATACCGACATCTCTAGATATTCAGGTTTGCCAATAGCTAGACCACAAATACCAACAGCCGCAACTGCCCAGATGCCGTGGTTGTGAATACGGTCGAAATCGTGCGCGTATTTCACTGTGAACATGTCTAGCATTGGTTCGAAAATGCGCTCAACAACGGCTGTGCGCTCTTCTTCTGTCATCACTGATGCCACGCAAGAGTAAGCAAGGCTAGTAAACATTAACCAACAGTGTTCATTAAGGATCTGGTGGAAAAGACGACCTGTTGGGTTAGTGTTTTTCTGTACGTGGAAATCAAAAGTGAGGTACTTCTCTGCGTAAATAGCGAGAAGATCTTTAACGAACTGCGCGTACTTTTCTTCTTGAGTGATCAAGAACAAACGACCCGCTAAGTTCATGTAGGTATAGTTTTGTTTGTGGCGGTTGTGCTCGTAGCCACCCGCTTCGCCGTGACCTGGTACGTCTAGAGGCAGACGCATGAAGGCTTCAAGTTCCTTGCGATTCGCTTCAATGGATTTGCCCATTAAGCTCGGCTTTCCGACTTCCTTTCTTAGTAGTTCGACTTCTGCTTCAGTCAACAAAATCGGTTGTGTAGTCATTTCTTTACCACCCTCAGATGAAGTGTGTTGTTTTCTTAAACTTTCTATAAAGTAATACAATATTAAGTTTGGGTGTAGTTTTTGTGGCAAAAAGGGAGAGTGAAATCACGCGAATTTAGCTAACCCATTGATTTGTATTGTTGTGATAATCCTTGTTGTGACTGATGTTTCGGCGTTATCAATCGTTAAGTGGAATGCTTTAACGAGCACCGTTTGATGAATATCACATATTTTTAGATATATTGTATGACAATTAAAGAAGATCGGATATGCTCGTTACCAATTCGACAGCAGACCCTTTCGCTTCGCGTTTCACTTTTATCAATACGACGCTTTTTTAAGAGGACCTTTTAATAAAGCATGGTTAAGAATGAAGTGCCGTAGGGTTCGCTTTAATAGAGACTTTTTAGGAGTATGACGATGAATTCTTTCTTTGTATTAGATGAGAACCCGTGGGAAGAGCTAGGCGGCGGTATCAAACGTAAAATTGTTGCTTACACAGATGACCTAATGGCGGTTCACCTATGTTTCGACAAAGGCGCGATTGGCGCTCCGCATACTCACGAAATTCACGATCAAATCGGTTACGTGGTACGTGGCAGCTTTGAAGCAGAAATCGAAGGCGAGAAGAAAGTACTTAAAGAAGGCGATGCATACTTTGCTCGTAAGCACATGATGCACGGTGCGGTTGCACTAGAGCAAGACAGCATTCTTCTAGACATCTTCAACCCAGCTCGTGAAGACTTCTTAAAATAATCTATAGCGCAACCTCAGTTGCTAAGGTGACAACATGAAATCATTAAACATCGCGGTCATTGGCGAATGTATGGTTGAGCTACAGAAAAAGGAAGGTCAGCTAAAGCAGTCATTCGGTGGTGATACGTTGAATACCGCACTGTATTTATCTCGTTTGACCAAAGCTCACGATATCAAAACCAGCTATGTAACGGCTCTGGGTAACGATCCTTTTAGCCAAGAAATGCTATCAGCATGGCAAGAAGAGGGCATCGATACTAGTCTGGTTCTTTCCGTTAAAGAAAAGCAACCAGGTATCTACTACATCGAAACCGATGAAACTGGCGAGCGTTACTTCCACTACTGGCGTAACGAAGCGGCCGCTAAGTTCCTATTCGAACAAAACGAGTCTCCGCTATTAGTTGACAAACTTTACTCGTACGATGCGGTTTACTTGAGCGGTATTACATTAGCGATCCTTACTGAAGAAGGTAAGACACAACTGTTTGGCTTCCTTGAGCGCTTCAAGGCACAAGGTGGTAAGGTTATTTTCGATAACAACTACCGTCCTAAATTGTGGGAAAGCCGCGAGAATGCCATGTCTTGGTACCTTAAGATCCTTAAGCACACAGATATCGCACTGCTCACATTTGAAGATGAGCAAATGCTTTACGGTGACGAGCATCTAGAACAGTGCATCGAGAGAACCTCTGCACTGGGCGTGGATGAAATCATCATCAAACGTGGTAGCAAAGATTGCTTGGTTGTGGCGAATGGCGAAGCGCAATACGTGGCGTCAAACAAAGTCGACAACGTGATTGATACAACAGCGGCTGGTGATTCTTTCAGTGCGGGCTTCTTGGCGAAGCGCTTGACTGGCGGCAATGCAGCGGAATCGGCTTACTCTGGCCACTGTATGGCTGGCGCGGTAATTCAACATAAAGGTGCCATCATTCCACGTGAAGTGATGCCAGATCTTCCTTTGTAATTCTTTTGCGGAGCGTTGAGTAATCGGCGCTCCGCAGTGATTTATTGAACTCAAGTTAACGACGACGAGTACACTCTTATGACGACATTAAACGAACAATTAGCAAACCTAAAAGTAATTCCTGTTATTGCCATCAACAAAGCAGAAGATGCGATCCCTCTAGGCCGCACGTTGGTTGAAAACGGTATGCCTTGCGCAGAAATCACGTTCCGCACAGAGTGTGCTGCAGAAGCGATTCGTGCTATGCGCGCTGAGTTCCCAGAAATGCTGATCGGTGCAGGTACGATCCTAACTAACGAGCAAGTTGACCAAGCGATCGAAGCTGGTGTGGACTTTATCGTAAGCCCTGGCTTTAACCCTCGCACGGTTCAATACTGCCTAGACAAAGGCGTGGCTATCGTACCTGGCGTAAACAACCCAAGCCTAGTTGAGCAAGCGATGGAAATGGGTCTGCGTACACTTAAGTTCTTCCCTGCTGAGCCATCTGGCGGCGTTGGTATGCTTAAAGCACTAACGGCGGTTTACCCAGTGAAATTCATGCCAACAGGTGGCGTGAGCCTAGGTAACGTAGACGAGTACCTGTCTATCCCTTCAGTACTGGCATGTGGCGGCACTTGGATGGTGCCAACAAAACTTATCGATGAAGGTAAGTGGGATGAACTAGGGACACTGGTTCGCGACGCAGTAGCTCACGTAGCATAAGTGTCGTAACACCCCGATAAAACTAGCGAAAGAATGAAAAGCGAGCATCAGTGCTCGCTTTTTTGTGTTTGAAAGTTTGAAAGAGGCGAGAGTTAAGAATCGCATTCATATAAATCCTACTTTCTATCCAATTTTTTCGAAACATCTCATTACGTTTCCTTCAAAGAAATGCCGCGCATTTTTGATCTTCAGACAAAGCGCGAAGAAGAAAAATATTCCATACTCTAATAAATTTCAATTAGACAATTTGTATTACAATATGTTGAGGTGTTCTGAGTGGCAATTATCTCCTAGAAAGCCATTGGTCTAAGAAAGTAAGGGATTTGACGTGTTTTTTTCGTTGAATAACTTATGCTTTAGATCACAATTAAAGCCTATTGTAGTACAAATGGGGTTATGAGAAGAGTAGTCTAGACGTTAGAAAATGATCAAACTTGAAAGGCTGAAAAAATGACTATTGATACTCTTGTTGTTCTTGCCTACTTCTTCTTCTTAGTTGCAATTGGTTGGATGTTCCGTAAGTTCACTACCTCAACCAGTGACTACTTCCGAGGGGGCGGTAAGATGTTATGGTGGATGGTAGGTGCTACCGCCTTCATGACGCAATTTTCAGCATGGACGTTTACAGGTGCCGCAGGACGCGCGTTCAATGACGGTTTCGTTGTTGTAATCCTATTCTTAGCCAACGCATTTGGCTACTTCATGAACTATCTCTACTTTGCTCCAAAGTTCCGTCAGTTACGTGTAGTGACGGCGATTGAAGCAATTCGTCAACGTTTTGGTAAGACTTCAGAGCAGTTCTTCACTTGGGCTGGTATGCCAGACAGCTTGATCTCAGCCGGTATTTGGTTGAATGGTCTTGCGATTTTCGTGGCAGCGGTCTTCAACATTCCTATGGAAGCGACCATCATCGTTACGGGTTTAGTGCTAATGCTAATGGCGGTAACGGGTGGCTCTTGGGCAGTTGTTGCATCTGACTTTATGCAGATGCTGGTTATCATGGCAGTGACGATCACTTGTGCGGTGGCGGCATACTTCCATGGTGGCGGTATTGGCAACATCGTGTCGAACTTCCACGGCGACTTCATGCTGGGTAACAACCTGAACTACTTCAGTATCTTTATCCTTTGGGTTGTGTTCATCTTTGTTAAACAGTTCGGTGTCATGAACAACAGCATCAACGCTTACCGCTACTTATGTGCAAAAGACAGTGAAAACGCACGTAAAGCTGCAGGTCTTGCATGTGTGCTGATGATTGTTGGTCCTATCATCTGGTTCCTACCACCTTGGTACGTTGCGGCATTTATGCCTGATTTCGCAGAGCAATACGGCTCAGTAGGTGGTGATGCAGCTTACCTAGCATTCGTACAAAACGTAATGCCAGCAGGTATGGTGGGTCTTCTGATGTCAGCAATGTTTGCGGCGACCATGTCTTCAATGGACTCTGGTCTTAACCGTAACGCGGGCATCTTTGTGATGAACTTCTACAGCCCGATTGTGCGTCCACAAGCGTCGCAAAAAGAACTGGTTATCGTGAGTAAAGCAACGACTATCGTGATGGGCTTCATCATCATTGGTATCGGTCTATTCATTAACTCACTACGTCACTTGAGCCTGTTCGATATCGTACTGAACGTCGGTGCATTAATTGGTTTCCCAATGCTGATTCCTGTACTACTTGGTATGTGGATTCGTAAGACGCCGGATTGGGCTGGTTGGGCAACACTGGTTGTTGGTGGCTTTGTTTCTTACATCTTCGGTATCTCACTACAAGCAGAAGATGTAGAGCGCCTATTCGGTCTAGAGCAAGCGTTTACAGGACGTGAGTGGGCAGACCTAAAAGTTGGCTTGAGCTTAGCGGCACACGTTATCTTCACCGGTGGTTTCTTCTTGCTGACAACGCGCTTCTACAAAGGTCTATCACTTGAACGTGAGAAAGAAGTGGACCAATTGTTCGAGAACTGGAATACGCCACTTGTGGCTGACAGCGAAGAGCAGCAGAACCTAGATACAAAACAGCGCGGCATGCTTGGTAAGCTTATCAGCGTAGCGGGCTTCGGTATCCTAGCTATGGCTCTAATTCCAAATGAACCATCTGGTCGACTACTGTTTATCTTGTGTGGTGCGATTGTTCTCTCGGTGGGTGTTCTATTGGTGAACGCAGCCCGAGGGCCTAAAAGCCCAAAGTTAGCTAACGCGAAAAGCTAACCAAAGTTAAAGACTCTCAATGAAAAATCCCGCGGTGTTAAAGCCGTGGGATTTTTTGATCAAGCTGACTGAGAAAGCGTGGCGCATCGTTTGTTGTTATTCGTTGTATTGGGGAACTCCCAATAAGGTGCGACTATATTCACATTAGAGTCGTCAGCCTAAAGCGAAAAAGCAATCTAACTTTCTTTGCACGCCGTGTTTACACTTTACACCCCAAACCTGATGCTTTGTCTATTTAAATAAATATGTGTGCCTTCTTAGCAAAGAAAAAGCATTAAATCAGACGTAGCTTTAATGAGGCGTACGCCAGAAATAGGAGAGAGGTTTTGAAGTGTGAGTGGAAAATATATAAGAGAATTGGAAGAGGCTGCCCTGCAAAACTTTAAAGGAGTGGCTAGGGTATCAAGGAGTGATGAGCGTCTGGGGAAAAACAAAAAAAGCCCAGCTACATTGGTAGCTGGGCTTTTAGTTACAACTGAGTGTGACTAAGCTTCTAGCTCTGCGAAGTAATCAAAGATCACTGGTACGTCGTTTTGACCAAGACCTTGGTCCACTGCAGCTTGTAGACTCTTAGAAGTCCCTTCTGCGATAAGAGACTCAGTGCCTAGGTCTTTTACCATCTCTAAGAAGTAACCAAGGTCTTTGTTTGCGTTTGCAATAGAGAAACCAAGCTTCTCTTCGCCATCTACAGCGTAGAACTTACAGAACTGCATGAATGGTGAGTTTGATGGACCAGCAGACATGATGTCGAATAGTTGTTGACCATCAACGCCAGCACGTTTAGCAACCGCAAATGCCTGAGACATGGTCGCTACTGTTGTCATACCCATGAAGTTGTTTACTAGCTTAGTCACATGACCAGAACCTAGCGCACCAAGGTGGAATACGTTTTCACCTTGATCGTCCAGCACTGGCTTAACCTTATTGAATGTTTCGACGTCGCCTGCGGCCATGATGTTCAGTAAACCATCTTTTGCGTGGGCAGGTGTACGACCTAGAGGCGCATCAATCATACCAGCCCCTTTCTTAGCAAGGTCAGCGCCAATCTTCTTCGTTGAAGCTGGAATAGATGTACCGAAGTCGATGAGTGTTTTACCTTCTGACATGCCAGCTAGAACACCAGTGTCTCCGTAAACAACTTTTTCGACAACTTCAGATGTTGTTAGGCACAGCATCACGATATCACTTTTCTCTGCTAGCTCTTTACCTGAAGAAGCTTCAGAAGCGTTTCCACGAGCTAGTACTGCGTCAACAGCATCTTTATTGAGGTCCATTACAGCAACTTCGTAACCACGTTTCTGTAGGTTTTCAACCATGTTTCCGCCCATCAAGCCTAGGCCGATGAAACCAATGATAGGTTTAGTCATTTTAACTCCAAAAATACTATTGTATGATTATATTGCTTGTTAGTAATCATAATGACTATTGTGGCTTTTGCAATTGAAAATTATGAGCATAGCGGGCTTGGGATGGATTTTTTCTAAAAGTGAGATGTAAGTAAGGTTTGTGGGGGTTTTATTCATCAGTGTATATAAGAAAAGCGGATTCATCACGCTTCCATTTTATCGTGAACAAAGCCTTTAGGAGGCTTAAATAACGTAAAAATAAGATTTATTGTAATACAAGTGATTTTGTTTCAGCTAGAGGAATACTGTCTATACCAAAAATGGGTGAAACGTTCCAGATGGGGTGAAAGGCGAGGTGGTATAAGGATAAGCCGCAGTACAAACATACTGCGGCCGTTATCAAATCAGTACTAAAGCGTACTTACTGATAGGTAAAAAGACTTATTGGTACTAAATGCCTAAAGCTTGACCACCACCAATTTGCAGTGTTTCTGCGGTAATGAATGATGCATCTTTACTTACCAGAAAAGAGATAGCAGAGGCGACTTCCTCTGGCTGGCCTAGGCGTCCAAGCATAATACTGTCTGCCCAAGAAGCAAATACTTCAGGCTTGGTTGCTTTGATTTGAGCATGGAATGGTGTATCGATAGTGCCAGGAGATACTGCATTGACACGAATTCCAGCCGGAGCTAACTCTTTAGCTAAAGCGCGAGTTAATGTATGAACGGCGGCTTTTGATGTACCGTAAATACCTGCACCTGGACCACCTGCATTCCAAGCAGCGTTTGAAGTGAAGTTGATAATTGATGCATTATCAGACTTTCTTAGAAATGGAATCGCTGCGCGTGATACGAAGAATGCACTATCGAGGTTTAAAGCCATGACTTTACGGAAAAAATCAGTTTCCATACCTTCAATAGGACTACGACCACCAAGACCACCTGCGTTATTAACGACAACATCGATTTTGCCGTATTTTTCACCAATAGCATTGATGTTTTCATCGACGGCATGTTCATCTGTAACGTCAAAACCGTAGTATTCAGCCTCAATTCCTGCGTTATGTAGTTTGGAGACACACTCCGAACCTTTTTCATCTTCAATGCCGTTTAGAATGACCGTGTATCCATCCTGACCAAGACGCTTTGCTACTTGGAAGCCGATACCGCCAGTAGCACCAGAAATAAATGCAATTTTAGTAGACATAATGGTGTTCTCTCATGTTGTAGAGTTGGAAAGGATTTTTATTTAACATAGAGTATTATTGTAATACAAATGGTTTTAATAAACAGAGAAACACCAACAATGAGAAGTCGATCACGTACTTTCTTTAGATGCTGACTCATCCAGTGGCATATATCGACTTTTACGGTCGTGCATGATTTGTATCTAGTCAGGATAATCGGGATATATAAACAATTGAGCTTATAGCTGCGGGCTTAGCTCGTTGGGCCGAGGTTTGTTGCAAGTAGAAAGAAAGCCGATTAACAGTGGGTCTTTGTTGCCAAACTTATGATTTCATTTAGGCTTGCCAAGTGATGGTTGGAGAACTTTGTCGAGAGGTTGAGTTTTAAGCGGGTAGGGAACCTTTTTAGGATCTTAAGTCTTTCAAGGTCATTCTGAATAGTGAGGGACGAGCGTGATTTAGAATCTCTTGCCCGAGCACGCTGTTATGATATGTGACCCCGTTTCGCCGAGCGTTATTCATCACCATTATTCTGAAGAGTCGAGTTAGGATCTACCGGAATAATGATTTTGACTAAGCTGAGATAAAAATGCCCGCTAAATCAGCGGGCACTTTTGTTTACGTCATTAATGGTGCATGTGTTTTTCCATGTGACCTTGTTTTTCAACCGCCATTTCTACTTCCACTTTACCCGCGTTTTTGAATGTTAACGTCATAGGGAAGCGGTCGCCTTCTTTAAGAGTTTGTGTTGGGTTAAAAATCATTAAATGGAAGCTGCCTGGCTTAAACAACACTGAGTCATTGGCTGGAACGCGCACTTCGTCAATCTTAATCATTTTCATCACACCATCTTCTTTCTTATGCGTGTGAATTTCGACATGCCCTGCGATTGGGCTTTCTGCTGCGATCAATGCATCTTCACTGTCACCGTGGTTGGTTAATTGAAAAAAACCACCGATAACAGGTGCGTTTGGTGGCGCTTCGCGGCTCCATGGATGGTCGATATGAATTTTTCCTGCTTCATAATCGTGCGCTAAACTCAGTGGGCTAGCGATGACAGCAATAAGCGCGATAGCGGCGGTTTTTAATGATTTAAGCATGTGTTTTTCCTTTTGAATTAATAGCTTCTCTGAATGGACAACAAACAGAGTCATCGTTATTTTTGAATAAAGTTGTCAATGATTAGATGCCTGTTAGGCAGGAAAAACACTCGGCGGAGAGTGCTTAGGCGCGATGTGTTTGTAAACGAGCTTATCGCATTTTGAAAAGTGATAAGTCGTCAGTGCATACTTTACTCGGCGCAGCCAATGGATGGTTGTCAGGTAAAGCCCAATCGCAACCAGAAGAAAGAATTGAACAGCTTGAAGAAGCGGACATTCAAACTGAAAGCCGTCGTGTAAGTTAAGATCTTGGATGAGCTTAGAAGAAGATTGAGCGTTAGCCTCAATCAACGTATTGATATCCACCCATTTGAAACCATCTGCGGTACACAGTAAAACCTTTTCACTTTGGACTTTGTTGAGCCAAGTTGTGCTGTGAACTTGTGTAGGGTTAAGAGCGGCTGTGGACGCTAAATACAACTGAAACAACACCGCGATAATAACCGCAATAGCGTGCAAGCGATGGTGTTTGTGCTGTATTAGAGTGTTTTCCATACAATTGAGTGCTTATCTTCTTCGGCGCGGGATACTAACAAATTAACCAAACAATGTAATTATCAGTTTACTAAAAGGTGATGCAAGTGTGCATTATTTGTTTTATTGCCTATTTTTAACGCTTTAATGTTTTGATTCGGCTGACATTCACAACCTCCAATTCAACTTGTCAGTCTTGCCTAGTCGCTTTTGAAGATACCGAATTAATCTCTCTTATATGCCACTGAAGCTTCGGTTAGTGGGTGTCGTGGTGGTGTTTTTACGTGCTAGATTTGGCTGATATCGATTCAAAATGCACACCGAATCTTCACTTGTTTTCCATTAACGGAATTATGACAGTAATTTAATAAAGGATACGGTATTCTGCGCTCCTTTGTACATGCCAGAAACGTCCGTCCTACTTAGTCGGAGGGGCGATTAATCTTAAGAAATTTCTCAAATGAAATACGAACAACAGATTGGATATCGATACCCTAAAGGTCGATTTGCCATGGTGAGTGTATATGCATTCACCGGTGCTGCGATTTTAGCATCGACTATTTTTTCTCTATTGCTGTTTTTGTCGATCGACGAAAACCCGATGATGCAAACCTTATTTGGTGGTTTAGCGATCATTTTTGAAGCGGGTAAATTTTACGCTTGGTATGAATACGGTGAGCGCCGAGCCCATCGCAACTACACAGGAGCCGCAACCGCTCTCGTGTTTTATTTAGTCTTAGCTGCGATTTCCATTGGCGGTAGTATTGGTGGGATTAATAGTGCAACCAATAGTGCACAAAGTCATATTTCGGTAGAGCAGGCGAAAGTGGAAGCGTTTAATCGTCAGATTGCGGCAATCGATAAGCAGATTGAGCTCAACAATATGGCAGCGCAGAAATACATCGAGATGGAGCGTATCGCGACTGGTGTAACTCGCATTCAGGATCAAAACAAAGCCTTACGTGAAGAGCAGCAACGCTTGGCTATGGAGCGTGATAGTTTACCGCCGGTTACGCAAGGCTCAGTGATTGGTTTGATTGATAGCCTAGCCAACGCATTTGGTACCACCTCTCAGCAAGCTCAGCTTGGCTTGGTTGTATTTCTTTCGATTCTTTTGGACTTCTTTGCTGCATTTTTTGTTGGCTTGATTGGTGAAGAGCAACGGTTCCGATATTTCTATCGCAGAAATGAGGGCATGATATTGAAAACAGTTCGCGATATAGACCCAGCGCCTGCGGGTTATCTTCCTCATATAAAAGAGGAAGAAGAGCAAGAAATACCAGCTGCGCCGGAGCCAGAAGAACCAAAGGAACCGAAAACCTTGTTAGAGCAAGTTAGTGATGCACTTAAAACGCATCAAATTACGTGCACCAAAAAAGCCGTTGCTAAACAGTTTAGGCTGTCTGCGGAAGAGGTAGACAAGGTATTTGAAGAATTGGCAGAGCTCGGTTTAGTGGGGAAAAAAGCCAACCACCATTATCATTGGATAGGTGAAGCAGAAACCGCATAATTGGTTATCTATTAGAGTTCGGAAAGAGCGTCAATCGGCGCTCTTTTTTTTGGGAGTGTGCCGTCCTAAATAAGGTTGACACTTTCCCCCCAAAAAAATTGGAGAGTGTTATGAAATCAACAACTAAAAGAACTCAGCGCGATTACTCCCTCGCTTTTAAACTCACTGTAGTTGATGAGGTTGAAAAAGGAAGCCTCACTTACAAACAAGCCCAAGAGAAGTATGGCATCCAAGGTTGCTCTACGGTTTTGGTTTGGCTTCGTAAGCATGGTCGACTAGATTGGTCTAAAGGGACACCTAACTTTATGTCCAAAGGAGACTCTATGGCCGAGTTCAATTTACCTCCTACACCAGAGCAACGTATTAAAGAGCTTGAGAAGCAGCTCGAAGATGCTCAACTCAAAGCCGACTTCTTTGAAGCTGTCGTGAACGTTATGGAACGTGACTATGGTGTTAGAGTGACAAAAAAGCACAAAGAAGCGTTGTCCAAGAGAAAACCATAGTAGGTTTGAGCGTTACGAAGTTTTGTCAGTTAGTACAAATCTCTCGCCAAGCTTATTATAAGCAATGCCAAACTCAATCTCGTTGTGAACATCATGAGCATGCTGTCATTGGCTTTGTCCGTGAAGTCAGGCTGAAGCAGCCACGCATTGGCACGCGTAAACTGAAGTTCTTAGCAGCAACAAAGGGCATTCAAATAGGTCGCGATAAGCTCTTTGAACTTCTCAGAAAGCATCGGCTGTTAGTGAGAGCAAGACGAGCCTATCACCGAACGACTGACAGCCGTCATCGATTTTTCTGTCACCCAAACAAAGTGAAAGATGGGCTGACACCAACGAAGCCAGAACAACTGTGGGTTGCTGATATTACTTACTTGCCAACTCAAAATGGAGAGAGTTATCTCAGCTTGGTTACAGACGCTTATTCAAGGAAGATTGTTGGTTTTTATGTGGATGACAACATGAAAACTCAATCAGTTAAGCGGGCATTTATCTCAGCTCTCAGGCAACGGCAGAGTGAAGAAAAGCTAATACACCACTCAGATAGAGGCTCACAATACTGTTCGAGGGAATATCAAGATATCCATAAGAAACATAGAGTGACTTGCTCAATGACTGACGGGTATGACTGTTATCAGAATGCTTTAGCTGAGCGTGTAAATGGGATACTCAAAATGGAGCTCTTGCTGAAGAAACCGAAAGATCTGAAAGAAGCAAGGACGATGGTAGCAGAGTCCGTAGATATCTATAATCAAATGAGGCCTCATACGGCTTTAAAATACAAAACGCCCGATGAAGTACATCGAGCGTTTTAGTTAAAAAGTGTCAACCCATATCAGGACGGGTCAGAGGGGGGAGTTTCGCTATTAAAGTTAACTACAAGAAAGCGTATCAATCTTTATTGAGCTTTTTGGTTACATCTTTCACCGTTTTCTTCTCTTTTTCCGGTGTCATTGCATCAACAGCTTTACCCGCCACCCCTTCATCTGGCAATTTGTCTTTTCCTGCATCAACTGCGGTATCTTTCAGTGCCTCTTTAGGCGTACAGCGACCACCAACACCAACCACGGCTTTTGTCGCAGCGGCTTTAGCTGCCTTTTCTGCATCGCAGTCAGGATCCATAACGCTAGCTAAGCTCGTGGCTGAACCAAAAAACAAGATTAACAAAATGAGGTTGCGTTTTTTCATATTCGTCACCAATGTTGTGAAACATAGGTAAAGTGTAACGGAGAGAAAAGGCTTTGACTGAGAATTTGTTGGTTTGAGCTTGGGAAGCAAAGTAAGGTGAAAAGAACAAGTGCCACCGAAGTGACACTTTTTCTTAAGCGTAGAAGGGATTAGTTGTCGTAAACGTCTAACTCCACTTCACGGGCAATATTTTGCTCGTTAATGATCACACCTTCGACTTCGACACGAGCACCATTTAGGTTAAGTTCTTCAATGCCTTGGAAGCGTGTTTGTGCATCAATCACAACGGTGGTGTTAGTTAGTACTTGATCAGCATCATTCTCACAATGCTCGATTTCAAATGTTCTTGCTTCAGCATCGTAGTTTGATACGTATCCTTCACATTCAAATTCTTTACCTTGCCATTGGTTGTTATCGTCAAAGTCTGGTTGCTCAAACTCAATAACGGTAGCGATGCGTTTGCCATTTTTCATGACAGACGTTACTTCCACTTCTTGGCCTTGTTTTAGGTTCGCTTTGCTGCCATCTTCAAATCGTGTTGCGTTATCGATGAAGAATGCACCTCGGTAGTTTAGTGAGAACTCACTGTAGTCATTTGCAACCCAAGTGACGATGCCTTCCACATCGCTGTCATTGCTTATGACGTCGTAGCCTTCAACTTCTACCTCATGTGCCATGAAGATACCGTTTTGCATTTCACCTTCGGCTTCAATCCATTGACCAATGCTAAGCTGGTTAACGTTGTTATATGTCACCGTTACTTTTCCACCTAACTTAAATGTTCCAGCATTTGCATCGATACTGGTAATACGGCCTTCCAGTTCGTAGTCGTTATCAAGTGCTGGGTAATCGTTATCTACGTCGAGCTCGACCACAGACAACACTCGATAACCCGCATCAGCAGTTGGCAATGATGACACCATCACCCAGTCGTTGACCTCTATATCATCACTTAAATCGTCAAACTGCAGCTCTACGCCGTTTACCGTGAATTTTTTCTTCACATGATCAATTGCTGTCACACGTCCAGTAATGGTTGGTTCAAGTATGACTCGGACGCCATTGTCCGAAGTTTGCCGAATATCTGAACCCACGCGAACCACCATTTTTGGTTTTACATCGGCCAGTTGCACTTGTGTGTCGTCATAAACCACCTCAGACACACGATACGTATGTCCATTGACGGTTAACGTGCTTTCTTCAGCGTTGACCGCTTCAACAGAGCCAATCGCTACACTTGGTTTCACTGCTGGTTGAGTTGATGTGCTATCGCTATTGCTGCCACCACCTGAACCACCACAACCAGACAATGCCAAACCTACTACAGAAATAAGAGCGAGTTTTTTCATTGTATTAACCTCAATTTACGAGCGAGTTTAGGAAATTGCCTGTATCTTATTGGGCATATCGTGAAGAGATCGTGAAGAAATGTGATTTTATGAAAATTTTAATTGTAGATGACAACCATAACGTCTCGGAGACGATTGCAGACTATCTTGAGCTAGAAGGCATGATTATCGATTGTGCGTTTCATGGAGAGGCTGCGATTAAGTTAATCGAGGAAAATCATTACGATGTAATCATCATGGATATCATGATGCCGAAGCTCGATGGCATCAGTACGGTACAGAAGCTTCGACAAGATAAGTTATGTGGAACGCCAATTCTCTTCCTAACGGCAAAAGATACGCTAGAGGACAAAATCGCGGCTTTTAAAGCGGGGGGAGATGATTATTTAATGAAGCCATTTGCGATGGAAGAGCTCAGTTTGCGTGTTCATGCTTTGGCTAATCGTGGTCCAAGACAAGATATCGGAACGCTCAAATTTGCAGATATTTGTTTAGATGCGCGGACAGGAAAAGTAACGAGAAAAGACAAAGAAATTAAGCTGAGTCGAATTCAAACTAAAATTTTAAAATTGCTCCTCCAACGTGCTCCAGCAGCGGTCTCGCGCACAGAAGTGATCGATAGTGTGTGGGGAGACGAACCACCCGGAAGTGATGCACTTCGTAGCCATATTTACGGTTTAAGAACCGCGCTAGACAAAGGTTTTGAAGAATCACGATTAGAGACTATTCATGGACAAGGTTACCGACTTAAAGCATAACGAATATCCAAGCATTTATCGCAAGATCCGTTGGGGTTTTGGGGTCATGACGTTTGTGATGTTTACTCTTTTTTGGTCGCTGATTTATGTGGCAGAAAACAAACTGGAAGTGCTGAGTTTACATCACTGGCTAGATACTGAAGCTGCGCTTTATAGTGAGAATTTCGAGAAACAGGGCTGGGATGCGCCATTGCCAAACGTATTGGAATTCAACTCATATTGGAGTGAAGCACCGACACCCGATTGGTTGCTCTCTTTTACTTCACCTGGTTTTTACGAATACCTGCTTGGTGAAGAAGACAAACACTTTGTTGTATTGAACCACCCCTCAGGGAAGGGGCTTATGTACATTGTATTTCAAGATGACTCAGATGATTACTTGGACGAATACGAAAGCTCGCTGCATCAGTTTACGCTGCTGCTCGGTGGTTTGTTTTCATTTGTCATGGTTGGGTATGGCATTTACATGGTGCGAATATTGTCTCGGCCATTAGCGCAAATTGAAGACAAAATTAGCCAAATGTCACCGGATCAACCCGCTTTCCAAGTTGAAACTAAGTTCAGCGAAACACGCCAGATAGAGCAGACTTTGCTGGATAATAAGAACGATATCGCGGGCTATTTCAAACGAGAACAAGAATTTAGCCGTTTTGCATCGCATGAGTTGAGAACGCCAATCATGGTGATTAAAGGCTCAACAGACATTCTGACGCGTCTTCCTGATCAACCTCGAGTTGCGCAAAAAGCCATCACGAGGATGCAGTCAGCTTGTGACGAGATGCGTGTACTGACAGAAGCGTTTCTCTTACTTGGTAAAGAGAAAATAGAGCCTCAACATTACGGAGAGCATCAGCTTCTTACTTGTTTACAAAAACAACTGGAAGAGCTGGCTCCTTTATTTGCCAAGCAAGATTCGAACTACGCTTTGCACGAACAACATAGTGGTGTAGTGAAGGCACCAGAGAGTTTTGTGACCATTGTTATCAACAATCTGATTAAAAACGCCTTTAGCTATAGTGTGGGAGATATTGAAATTGAGTTGAAAGGTCATGCGCTTAAGATCCTAAACCGTCACGATGGCAACGAGACGTACAACGCTGGTTATGGTTGTGGGCTTGTTATCGTACAACGAATATGTGAACGGATGGGGTGGGCGTTAGTACTGGACGATGATGGTGTTCGATTTAGTGCAAAAGTGGAGTTCTGCTCTTAGCTTTGCGCGTATTGATTCAAGTGAGAATTAACGCTCTGGATTTTTCTTGTCGTACGCATCTAACCCGTAGTCAAACAAGAAAAAACTGGAATTTGAATTAGACTGAAGTTAGTGAAGCGGAAACTCGAGGAACCGTTATGCTCTCTTATCAGGTCAGCCGAAGTATTGAAATTAATAAGAATCAAAGTGAAATTATTGGCTATCTCAAGAACTTCAATAACTGGCCCAGCTGGTCACCATGGATCATTCTTGAACCAAGCTGCGAGCTGACATTCAGTGATAATCAGGGCCACGTTGGAGCTGGTTATCAATGGAATGGTCAGCGTATTGGGACTGGCGCGATTGTACTGGAAAGTACTCAAGAGCATCGATTAGATATGGAGCTACATTTCTTTCGCCCAATCAAGAGCCATGGAAAGGTGACTCTAATCGTGACGCCGTCACAAAATGGCTGTTTAGTCGAATGGCAAATGCAATCTCGCGTCCCTTGGTATCTGTTCTTTCTGAAAAGTATGTTTAAGTCGATGATAGAGATGGATTATCAACGTGGGTTACGCATGCTCAAAAGTAAGCTTGAAACCGGAAGAGTGCATTCAGACTTAGTCGAAATAGGTAACCGAACGTTGCCTCAAATTCATTACATTGGGATCAAGGGTGTGGCTAGCTTGCAGGAATTAGGTTCGGTAATTGAGAAGCATGTTCAGCAACTAGAACAGTTAATTAGTGACGAAACCCTATCCGTGAATGGTGAATTGTTTTGTTATTACCAGTCGATGGATATGCAGAAAGGTACATTCGAGTTTATCACTTGCTTTCCTCTTCATAACTCAGTACCAGCGCCTCAAGGGGCGGTTACCGGTACCATTCCTGAGAGTGAAACATTTGTCGTTGAACACCGAGGTGAATATCAGTTTTTGGGAAATGCATGGGCTTTAGCGATGAACTTGGTTCGTCAGAGTGGTATGAAAGTCAAAACCAGTCCTTTAGGAATCGAACGCTATCTGAATAGCCCGAAGGAAACCACGGAAGAAGAGCTAAGAACGGAAATTATTTTGTTTAAGAAATGACAGGCGCAGGCGAGTAGGGTGTTTAGGTATCATACTGGTTATGCGAAATGTTATTAAAGAATAATAGCCTATCTGTTCCTACCCATAAAAATGCCTCAGCAATCGCTGAGGCATGGTTTTACAGGCCAACTTCTCTTGTTAGAGAATTATTGTGCACGGTATTTACCGCTGTTTAGTTCAATTTTAGACGCTTTTACCCGGCTGTCTGCGTTTAGGTAGTCGCTAATACTTAGCAGATCTTGATCTTGAGATGCTTTTAACACCGCTGATTCCCCCTCTGCGAAGATAACTTCTAATTTTAACTCTTTGGCGACTGCTTTCGCTTCGTTAGGATTGTTTACGGTGATATAAACCAGTCCAGTGGCTTTGGATACGTTACTAAACGCATTCTTAAACACCTCATCACCCGCTTGAAGTTTTACGTCTTCAGATAGGGTTCTAATAGTGCCAGTTTGCACTTTTCGATAATCTTGGCCATTAATCTCAACCGCTTCTGATGGCACAAACAGTTCTGGTGCAGGCTGTTGAGAGAGCTGTTGCTCAGCGTATACACTCGACGTCATGATAACGAGAGCCAGCATAGAAAATGATTTGTATTTCATGTTATTGACTCCTTAGTGTCCAAATATGCGCATCGACCAGTTCTTAATAACACCGGGCTGAGCGTTGTTTGCCATCGGAACGTCATAGATGGTGGAAGAGTTGAAATATGCAATGTAAGAATAGACTTCATCGCCGTTCGTATCTATTGCTCGCAACGTCCATTCGCCTTTTGCATCTTCGCCATAAAATTGGTTAGACAACATTAATTGATCTTTGTAGCCAGTAATCGATGAATCAAGAGATTGACCAACAAGACCATTGCGCGGTGTTTGCAAAACGGAACGAGTCCCTGATGGCGAAATGAGCTCGATAGCTAAGTCGGGCAGACGAGCGTGGTCCAGTGTCAATGTCACTTGAACGGATTCTACTGTCAGCTCATCGGCAATGGCGATACTTGAAGAACCACCAACTAGACTTGCATCGGGTACACTTACTTCTGTAGCGTTATTAACCCATGGCGTAATGACTTGAGTTGGCAAAACACGATTCGTCATGCGAGCACGTTGCATCGCTTCATCTAAATCTACAGCGCCGAAGCCATAAAAAGTATGGAAATCTACGCCTGCTGCGTTTTTTTGCCAAGGGGCAATTGCCTCGTAGCTAACCTGTTCACCTTTATGGTTAGTAAATTCAAGCTGTACGCCTGGATGCGCTTTATCCGTTACTTTTGCTGTCTCCGCTAGTAAAGCACGTACATCACGAGCAGAAAGTGCGTGGTTGGTTGACATGATTGCCGCGATGGCACCCGATGTGTTCGGCGCAGCCGATGAGGTTCCGTTCATCGTACTGGTATAGTTACAGTTCGGATCGAGCTCCGTTCCGCCGTGTAACCCATTAATGCCAAGGCCATCACTGGTATTTTGCCCTTCTTCACAACCCATTAAATCAGTGGTGACCATAGCAGGGAAATCTTGCCCATATTCACCTGCTGGTGCTGCAACCCACACGTTCGAACCCACAGATGAGTAACTCGCTCGCGTACCATCCGCTCGTAGTGCACTAGTGACTAAATTGAAGTAATTGGCGTTATCATAAGACTGAGCAGAGTTGTGCATCGGTAAGCCTTGATTGTCTCCACCAGCAAAGAAGTTACTTGGCAATACGAAGAATCGCCCTGCATTGAAATAACGGTAACCATTACCTGCTGACTTTACAAATACAGCACCTCGACCCCAGGCGTTACTCTCGCTGACGTTTTTCATCACGTCCATTTCAAGTTTTAGTTGAGGGTCGCTTTCATCAAAAGTAATCGGGTTTATAGGGCTGAAACCGTAACTTTGGTTAAATACGCGAACATCACGTGTTGCTGGGTCCATGCCATGGGAGATTAACCAGCCTTCTAATGTCTGGTTGGCTAACCAGTTAAAACCGATGAGGGAAGAGAGAGAAGCGACACCGCGTCCGCCTTCACCGTTGTTGCCGACGGCGCTAATCAAACCGGCTACAGCAGTGCCATGACCATTAGTATCAACCGGATAACTTGGTGGGAATGAAGAGTCTTCGACGAAGTTTCTGCTACCTGTAACTATATTACCTGCAAGGTCGGGGTGATCGATCTGCACTCCAGAATCAATAACGGCAACTTTCACACCAACACCTGCAATCCCCATTGCCTGAGTGAGCTTAGTGTTTAAGTCGTTCCCAGCAACAGCAGGATTAGCCGCAAACGCAGTTTGCCCCGTGTTGTCTAAGTGCCATTGTTCAGAATAGAGTGGATCAAACGCCGAGACGGCAGGTGCAATGCCTACTGCCAACATAGCAGCAAATAGGCGATTAATGCGTATTTCCATTTTTGACCTCATGTCTTTGTTTGGAATTTTTTAGTTCCTGTTTCATATTCCGCTAACAGGAACAAACAAAGCTAACGACAAAGAATAAGGACGAAAACCATTTACAACTTGTTTACATTAAAAGTTCGATGGACAACATAAGTCTTTGTTAATTTACTGAAACTATGAGGTTTTTATATGTCGCATCGAGCATGCATGAAAAGTGAAAAGCAGAAAATACGAGTGTACCGTCTGCTTCAAGAGGGGGGGTTATTTAGTTGGAGCGGGTTGAATAGTTGCCATTGGTTTCTTAGGTTCGGCTTTTTCCTTAGGCAGCACGTTATCAATCCACTTTTTAATGTACAACTTATCGAATTCTTTATCACACCACTTTTTGTTTAATCCACGTCGATTGAACTCAGCACCAATCGCCACTTTGGTTTGGTTAGTTGCACGGTTGTAGTAGAGAGTTTCACATAGTTGAGTGTTACTCATTTGCTGGGCATATACGTTGACACTGCTGCTGCGCATTCCCAGTTGAGATGCTTGCTGATTACTACACGCCATAAGAAATAGAGGCGCAAAAGTAATAATGATTAGATTTTTTTTCATGTGTGCTTTTTTATGATGTAGGGTGAATGACGAACTGGTTTCTACCAGCTTGCTTCGCATCATACAAAGCTTGGTCTGCCAAGAAAAACCATTGATCCCATTCTTGTTTAATTATTTGTGCCGACAGTTTGTCCACTGCTCCAAGGGAAATTGTCGCGTTTAATGGTTTAGAGTCAACCACCAATGGCGTGTTTTCAACAGTATATCTCAATCGCTCCAAAAACTTAGCGCAATCTTCAGCTCGCTGTACTTCGAATAATAGGACAAACTCTTCTCCACCCCAACGAATGAGTAGGTCACCAGAGCGAGTGGATTCATTAAATAGCGTGGCAATATGAGTCAGCATTTTATCGCCAATATCGTGTCCATATTGATCATTAAAGGTTTTAAAATGATCAACATCTAAAACTGCTAAGGCAAATGTTCTATCTGGGCTTCTACGAGCCATTTTGTCCAGCCAAATGTGAAGATAGCGACGGTTATGCAGTTGAGTTAACGGATCGGTAGTATTTTCTTGAGTGAGTGCTTTATTAATACGTCTAACGCGCAGTACGTAACGAAAACCAACGACACCAATTGCCGTAATAGCGATAAAGTAGAACATTTCTCGATAGCGCTGCGAACGCAGTTCAGACGCTTGTAGCGCATTTTTTGTTTCTAGCAATTTGAGTTCTTTCTGGGCTAACTTAGCTTCGAGATCAAACTTAATGTTAATCATCTCTTCACCATGAATATGATGAGAAAACTCAGCCTCCAGCTCTCTTAATTGGGTTAAATAATGAAAAGCAGCTTCATAGTCATTAAGAATTTGATGAGCGTTTACCAGTACCGAAAGCATATCAATACGCTGCCGCAGCTCTAATTCACTGGTTGATTTGGTTTGTTCTAGAACGTTAAGCGCTGTTGTAATAGCTCTATCGTATTGTTTGTTTGCGAGGTAAGCCTCTGCAAATGCCTCGTAACAAGACGTTTTTAGCATTTCTAGATTTTTTGGAATGGGCAGGTCTACGCAACGTTGTGCGACCATTAATGCATCATCAATTTTTCCTACCGAGCTCAACATTTGTGAAAAGCTGGATAAAGAGTGGTGCTTGACTGTGTCCGACCCCGTTTGCATTGAAAGTCGAATGGCTTCATTGAAATAATATTCCGCTTTTTTGTTATCTCCGAGGCTCGAGTGAACGATGCTAAGGTTTGCGTAGATAACCCCCATAAAAAAGCTATTATCGTATTGATATTCGCTCTCTAGGTAAGTGTCGAGGGCTTGCGTTAGGTAGCTGTTGGCCCGAGCCCAATCTGATGCGTCGATGTAGACCGTCCCAATGTTGTTCAGTGTCATCGCGACTTGTATTTCAAATACTGTTTTTTCTAATAACTCATAGGCATTGCGATAATATTTTAGGCCACTGCGTAGTTGATTTCGAGATACTTCTAGATTGCCTAACCAGCGGTAAGCACGGCCTTCTAATGCTAGATAACCAAGATCACGGGCTGTAGAAACAACGTCATGGAGTAACAATTCTGCGTTCCAGTTATCGTCTTGCTCAATCATTGTTACAGCCTTATTGAGCTGTGCTTCAGCGACGACCCATTCCAAATGGTGCTTTTTACCGAATTCGATTAAATCGGGCATATCTTTCGGTAATGGAACGCCTTCGTAACGCTTAAGGTACTTTCGTGCAAAGTAATACAGAGCAAGAGACTCCGCTGATGCATTCTGTGGCGCATTTAACTCATCTTTTTGAATTGATCGCGGCTTACCCATCGAGCGAAAGTAGAGTTTTAACATGGGCTTGCTTTCTGCTGAAATGTGTTCTTCCAGATAAGCTTGCTTTTCGGTACTCGCCAGTACGTTGGTGGGATGCAAGAAAAGTCCAAGTGCAGTACAAAGTGCGCAAGCCAGTGTTTTAATTGAGAAGTGCATGAGCGTATTAATAAAATGTGATCTCTTAACCGAATACCAGTTAAGTCTACCATTTCTTGTTGGTTAAGTGCGGATGGATTCCCAGTGGCAAAGTGTTTTGGGAGTGAGATACGAGAAGTATCTCTATAATATTATGATTTATAAAAAAAATCTATTGAAAACTTATGTAATGATTGGAAGATGGCATAGGTAGGGTAACGATGGAAGGTAAGTGAGCATATTCGGTGGACTCAATCTAGTGGTTTAAGCCGCGGATTCATCGCTCGAAATCAGGGTGAAGTGTAAAAAATTACGTTTCTGTCATAAATATTTAATGTTTGTATGGGTTGTTAAAAAACTGGATATTAGACATAGTGTTACTAAGCCAATAAAAAATGGCTTTTATAATAAATAGGAGATTAACTATGCATAATGAAATGATTCAACCTTCGCACTTCGGCATTATCGGCCGTACCTGCATCGCTTCAGTACTTATGATTGCGGGTGTTTTCGCTCTTATTTAAGAGTCAAGGGTAACGATGATTACCTTTTAAAGAGTAAGAAAATTCAGGGAATCACCTTAACCTTGTGTAAGGTATTCCCCTGAAAATCCAAGCTAGTCTTTAGTTATTAGCTGAAGAAGCTAAAAATCAATGCACTTACCGCCACAATGCCTGCTGCTAGAACAAAGTAAGTAGAGACATTTCCTCGATATTGTTTCATCGCCTCGATTTTATACACCGCTAACATTGGCATAATAAATAAGATCATTGCAATAACAGGCCCTGACAATGCTTCCATCATACCAAGAATACTTGGGTTCATGATCGCGGCCGCCCAGATTGAGAAGAACAGTGCTGCCACGCTGATACGATCAACACGCTTCTCAGATAGGTTAAAATGCTTGTTAATTAAACCATTTAAGCTTTCACGCGCACCTAAAAAATGCCCAAGGAAAGATGAAGTGATAGCAACAAACGCTACTAAAGGACCAAGTGTTGCAATAAATGGATTATCGGTTGCGTTCGCTAGGTAAGACAATACGGATACGTTTTGTTCTTTTGCTTGAGCCAATTGTTCAGGTGACAGTGTTAGCACACAGGAAAATACAAAAATAAGAACAAAGGCAATCAGCATGATGCTAGTGCGGCGAAGAATAACTTCGGATTTGGCATCTGCCTGCTTACCGTAATGGCGACGTTGTACATTTGCAAAGCTTGAAATTGCAGCTGCGTGACTAAACGAGAAAATCACTACAGGAACTGCTAACCACATAGTGCTAGCAAAAGCTGACGCTTCTGGCACATCCATGACAGGCATGGTCCAGTTCGGTATTAAGTAAAATGATAGAAAGGCAAGAATGGCAACAAGTGGGAACACCATAATGGCAAAGGCCCGTAGCATTACTTTTTCACCCGCCATCATAATAGCAATTAGTGCAAACACTAGTACGCCAGAAAGCAAAGGTCTAGGTAAAGAAGCCATATCAGCCTGATTTACCATGAAGCTATCTACTGTGTTTGTTATTCCAACCCCATATATCAACAGGATCGGGAAGATCGAAAGAAAATACAGCAGTGAAATAGAACGGCCTGCTTTTGCGCCGAAGTGCTCTTCCACTACATCAGTGAAGTCTGCGTTTTTGATCTTAGAAGATAGTACAAAACGAGCTAAGCCACGGTGCGCAAGATAGGTCATTGGAAAAGCAAGTACTGCCATCGCGACTAAAGGCCAAAAACCTCCAATCCCAAGGTTAATTGGCAGAAACAGGATGCCTGCGCCAACGGCTGTTCCAAATAGGCTAAGAACCCAATGTGTATCATGTTTTGACCAAGCTGTGGTTGTGTTTATTTCACTAGGATTTAAGGCATTTCGAGATTCTTTCACTTTAAAACTCGCTTTTATAAAAATAATAATGCTGAAAATGGTAAAGGTTTTAGTGTTTATTATCACATGCGAAGATTGGTGAATAATGCTGTGGACTTGGGGTGGTTGTAAATTATCCAACTATGAATTTCTCAATAAACCAGAATAAAGTTCTTAATTTTAATGCGTTTAATGGTTGTATGTATTGAAATTTTCATCTTGTGTGGTTTTTGATTTTGCGGTTAAAACTTAATCACGGATGTATGTTCTAAGTGAGTTAGGCCTAATTTTCAGGAAGAATATTACATTTCTTAAGCACTTAATTGAGATGTTTGTGTCCCGTCATTTAGATGAGATTTAGGTATACTGCTGCCATTCATGTTAAAGAAGGAGTCATTGAATGGACATCTTGTCTGCGCAAAAAGAGGACTTATTTGCCATATATAAGCTCGAAAATACTTTATTTGGAGAACACGCCTATCCTCAATTTTTCTTTCGGCAAGCTTTTGATTGTTGGGGAGAGAGTTTACTGGTAGCAAAAGAGGGAGAGCAGGTCGCAGGGTATATATTGCTAACGACTAGCACAAATGCACATCAATATTGGATCATGTCATTGGCCGTCGATATTCAACATAGAGGTAAAGGTATTGCGCGTTCCCTCCTAGAAAACGTTATTGCGTCGTTGACGTTAGGCTCAAGCGTGAAATTGACTGTCGATCCTAAGAACCAACCTGCATTGTCTTTATACCTCTCCCTTGGCTTTAAAACGTTAGAAGAAGAAGCGCATTATTTTGGTGACGAAGAATCCAGGTTAGTTATGGAATTAGTAAAGTAATACTGCACGATAATGACCGAAATTTGCACACAATCAGTGCGTAGCATTACGTTGCTATAATTGGTTTTAATATAACCCGTTGTATAGTAAAGGTTTTTAATATTGGCACCTCACTTGCTTTACATAAACGTTCATCGATAACTCGATGCGCCGCTCTTAATAGCAGGCGAGAGCGGTATAGGGTATTACTTTTTGAAAATGTACTAACAGCGTTAAAGGCATTGCTGCCTCTCTCGATTCGGGAGAGGCTTTTTTTTGCTAGTAAGTTGGGCTGAATCGCACTGGAGGTGTTATGTCGCAAGGATGCAAAAAAACCACTTGTCCCTATTGTGGTGTTGGATGTGGTGTCGAGGTCAATGCGAAAGGAATCGTTGGGGATGCGTGTCATCCTGCAAATGCGGGATCACTGTGCGTGAAGGGTGTCGCGCTGGCAGAGAGTTTGAATATGCCTTCGCGCTTGTTGTATCCAAAGCTTATCACCAAGCAACGACCTCAAGGGCAAGAGGTGCAATGGCAACAAGCCACGGATCTGATTGCTGAAAAGATTCATCAAGCGAAAGCGGAGTTTGGACCGGATTCCGTCGCGATGTACGTGTCAGGGCAGTTGTTAACGGAAGACTATTACGTCGCCAACAAACTCATGAAAGGCTATGTTGGCAGCGCAAACATCGATACGAACTCGCGTTTGTGTATGTCTTCGGCGGTTGCGGCTCATGTACGAGCATTTGGTGAAGATGTCGTTCCCGTCAATTACGACGATATTGATAAGACTGAGCTATTGATCATTTGCGGTGCTAATACCGCTTGGACGCACCCTGTTTTATTCCGACGTATTCAACAAGCGAGAGAAAACAATCCTAACCTCAAGCTGGTGGTCATTGACCCGCGTGAAACGGTCACCGCACAGCAAGCGGATTTGCATCTACCGATTAAAAACGATGGTGATGTGTCACTCTTCAATGGGCTGCTCAAGTTTCTTATTGAACAACAATTGATTGATTCTGAATACATAAATTCTTATACCGACGGATTTAATGCACTTAGAGAAGAAGTTTCTGATTTGCGTTACAGTGTCGCTAATCTAACGTCTTCCATTGGCATTTCAGAGGAAAAACTCACGACATTCTTCCAATGGTTTGCGCAAAGCCCAACCGCAATCACGCTGTTTTGCCAAGGGGTTAACCAAGCCGAAAATGGTGTCGATAAAGGCAATGCCATTATTAATGCACACTTGGCGACAGGTAAAATTGCCAAGTCAGGTTGCGGGCCATTTTCTATTACAGGTCAGCCGAATGCGATGGGGGGCCGAGAAGTGGGTGGTTTGGCAAACCAATTAGCGGTTCATCGTGCTTTTGACGCAGAGTCTATCAAGCAAGTACAGGCGTTTTGGGATTCACCAGAGATTGCCACTCAGCCCGGTTTAAAAGCCGTTGAGCTGTTTGAGGCGGTAGAGCGTGGTGAGATTAAAGTTCTGTGGATCATGGCAACCAATCCGGTTGTCTCTTTGCCAGATAACCAATTGGTAAAACGTGCACTCGAGATTTGTCCGTTTGTGATTGTTTCCGATATCACAGCGGATTCGGATGTCGCGCATTACGCAGACCTGTTGCTACCCGCTGCTGGCTGGGGGGAGAAACAAGGCATGGTGACCAACTCTGAGCGTCGACTTTCAAGGCAGCGTCAGTTTCAAATGCCTCCGGGTGAAGCAAAATCAGATTGGTGGGCGATAAGCCAAGTTGGGCAAGCTCTGTGTGCATTGGAAAAGACACAAAATGGCTTTGCGTTTACTTCTGAGCGGGCGGTATTCAGGGAATATGCCGCGATGACAGGCATGAATGCAGATTCGCCATTGAAGCTAGATCTTTCTCAATACGCCAACTTAGCCGAGCAAGAATACGAAGAGTGGGTGCCGACACAATGGGGAGGAGAGCGTCCTTTTGCTGATGGAATCTATTCGCACCCAGATGGTAAAGCGCGTTTTGTCGTGACCAGTGAATCTCCAACGCGTTTAGAAAGAACAAAAGGCTGGTGGCTCAATACGGGCAGGCAACGCGATCAATGGCATACCATGACGCGCACAGGTCATATCGCACACCTTGCCGCCTCTGAGTTAGAACCAACCGTGTACATGAACACACTCTCTGCCACTCAAAATCGCTTAAAAGCAGGACAACTCACCAAGCTGTTCCAGCCCAATTCAAACACCAGTATTTATGCCAAAGTTGCCATTGATGAAGGTTTGGGTTTTCAGGAGCTGTTTATGTCAATGCACTGGGCGGGTCGATATGGCGGTGAAAGCGGTGTTAACGCGATAGTAAACAGCGCAAAAGACCCTATTTCTGGGCAGCCTGCATTTAAGTCGTCTTATGTTGAAGTGCAAGATACAGCAGTAAAAACCTACGGTATGTTCATCGGTACACAGTTTGATTCCGGCAAGTTTCTCTACAGCGCATTTCAAGCAGAAAGTAATCTGGGCATCTGGCGCTTTGCACACGATAAACGGCCAAAGAAGCAGAGTTTTTGTCGAACGGAAAAGAGCCGCAGGATTACGATAGATATTGCCCAGGGTTGGCTAGCGGTGGATTACGACCTTGTTGGAGACGTTCGTATCATTCGTTCTGTTTTAGTGGTGTCTAGTGAACCGATTCAAACCGACTACACCAACTTTACCGGCTTGATTGGCAAGCCAATGGAGCTATCGCAACTGCTTACCATCACTCAATCGCAAAGCAGTGCCAAACTGGTTTGTAGTTGTTTCCGTGTTACTGATAAACAAATACATGACGCGATGGAGAAGCAAGACTGCACTTCACTGACTCAACTTCAAAACAAACTCAAATGCGGCACTAACTGTGGCTCGTGCGTCTCTCAAATCAAACAAATGGTCGACAGCCATCAGCATCAAAAGGGCAAACAGCAAGCGAGCCAGCAAAGTCTGGCGATTCAAATAAAGTAAGTCATAAAGAGGATAAGCACATGGAAGCGCCTTATCAAAAGTCTTGGTTTAAGAAAGGACAAGCGAGTCAGAAACAAGAACGCTCGTCTCGCTTTTCTAAGCATGATCAAGCAAGCAAACTGAACCAACTTTTAAAAGACCATTCAGTAGACCTAGACGCGAGCCACAAAGGTTTTGTCTCGATTGTTGGAGCAGGGCCGCACGATCCTGACTTATTAACGGTGAAGGCAGTGAAAGCGATTATGTCGGCAGAGGTTCTGCTGTACGACCGTTTGGTTAACAAAGATATTTTGGAGTTGGCTTCGCCACAAGCTGATTGGATTTACGTGGGCAAAAGATGCGGACAACCTAGTATTGGTCAGGAAGAAATTTGTGACTTGATGGTATCGCTCGCTCAACAAGGAAAGCGAGTTGTACGCTTAAAAGGGGGAGATCCTTTTGTATTTGGCCGTGGAGGCGAAGAGGCGTTAGCACTCGTCAAACACTCAATCGCTTACGAAGTCATCCCTGGTATTACTGCTGCGATTGGATGTTCAGCAAACAGCTTGATTCCGCTGACTCATCGTGGCGTTGCTCGCAGCGTTACCTTTGTGACAGGGCAAGTGGTAACAGGCGCATTTGAAGCATGGAGTCAACTGATGCAAAGCGGACAAACGTTAGTCTTCTATATGGGGTTAGAAAAGTCATTGCAAATACAAACGGGATTAATCAACTCCGGTTTGAGAGCAGATTTCCCAGTCGCGATCATCACTCATGGTTGCAGCCCTCAACAACAAGTGCACGTTACACAACTCAATCAGCTCAATGATTTATCGATTACACTTAAAGGCGTGAGCCCAGCATTGATTGTGATGGGAGAAGTTGTCAAACTGCGCGAACAACTAATAGAAACCGTACAGTCAGTGACGGAATACGAGGGAATATGAGCAGCATTTTGGAATGTATTAGAACAGTCGGTCGTGGCGAACGTGGTAGAAAACCACTGAACTTTGACCAAGCGTTTCGAGTTATGGATGAATACCTAAACGGTGAGTGCGACGACGATCAGATGGCAATGCTGTTGATGCTGATCCGCGTACAGAACGAGACTCAACAAGAAATCGCTGGCTTTGTGAAAGCATTCCAATCCCGCATGCCAGCTATTGGTGCAGATATTGACTGGCCATGTTATGCAGGCAAACGTGAAGCGGCAGGGCAGCCTTGGCACCTGTTGGCAGCCAAGATCCTCGCCGATAATGGTCATAAAGTGCTGATGCACGGCTATCACGACCGTCAATCTGGTCGTTTGCATGCCGAAGATTACCTCGATAAGTTTTCTATCAACAAAGCGGAATCAGCAGAAGACGCAAAGCGTGTGTTAGAAACACAAAACATTGTGTATCTGCCGCTGAGTTCGTTTGCACCCCAAGCAGAAATCATGATCGGTTGGAAGAATCGTTATGGGCTTAGAACGCCGATTAATACCGTGGTTCGAGCATTGAATCCGGGGCAGGCGACGGTTGGTATTCGTGGTAGCTTCCATCCGGGATTCCAACAACTTCATGCTGAAGTCGAATACGAGATTGGTCAAACCGCTCATGCCGTTGTGTCATTCAAAGGACAATCTGGTGAGTCAGAATACAACCCGAAAGTAAGTCAAACCGTATGGTTAAGCCAAACAAGCGGCGTGACATCGCACTACTGGACGGAGCAAATGCTGTCTGAGGTGCCAATGCCTGCGAACTGCCCGTTTGGGACGTCAGAAGATGACATGAACCAAATGGCGAATACGGTTCTCGCTACGATGACAGTGGTCTTGTTTGCACAAATGCACGACAGAGAAAAAGCATTCGAACGCGCCTTCTCTTACTGGCAAGCCTATTGCGGCCAGCAATAACGAACTATTGTCAATTAATGTAAAACCAACGACGCAAAGTTGTTGAATCTGAATCCATTATCTATTGTTTGAAGAAGGTAAAAGATCCTAGCTCGCCAATGATGTGTTTCACCACCTTGCTCCGTATCAGAGTGGTGAAACCGCAGTTTTAGCCTCAATCGCGTTCGTTTCTCGCTGCGCTTTTGAGAATGAGAAATTCCCATATGGTAAGACACAGAGGACATGGATAATGGTTCTAAAGCATACCACTCCTAGTGAAAAGGCTTCTCATCCGATCCCGCAAGAAGCCTTCGATTGGTACGACGAATACGCCCACGGAAAAATCACGCGCCGTGAGTTTCTTAACAGGCTGGGTGGCCTTGCGGTGCTTGGCTTTAGCATGACAGCACTGGTCGATGCGTTAACCCCGAATTACGCACTCGCAGAACAAGTTTCATTTAACGATCCTGACATCAAAGCAACTTACGAAACCTTTCCATCTCCAAATGGGCATGGAGAAGGGCGTGGTTATTTGGTGATGCCACAGAAGAAGACCTTAAAATCGCCGACCGTGTTGGTGATTCATGAAAACCGAGGTCTGAACCCTTATATCAAAGATGTCGCAAGACGACTTGCAAAAGATGGCTTTATTGCTTTCGCTCCAGACGCACTTTATCCACTCGGCGGCTATCCGGGGAACGACGATGAAGGTCGCGCAATGCAGAAAGAGATGGACAGGGCCAAGATCGAACAAGACTTTATTGCAGCCGCTAACTTCCTTAAGCAATACGAGGGTGGCAACGGTAAATTGGGCGCGGTTGGATTCTGCTTCGGTGGATACATTGTCAACATGCTTGCCGCGGTAATGCCAGAAGATCTCGATGCAGGTGTGCCTTTCTATGGAACACCTGCTGCGCAAGAGATCCAAAAGCAAGTCAAAGGGCCATTGATGATTCACTTTGCAGGGCTCGATAAGCGTGTTAACGACACATGGCCTGCTTATGAGCAGCAATTGATCGCAACCGACGCACAGTATCAAGCGTTAATGTATGAGAACGTCAACCACGGCTTCCATAACGACTCAACAGCACGCTACGCACCGGAAGAAGCGGCGCTCGCTTGGGAACGTACACTCGGCTTCTTCAAAGAACATCTCGCCTCTAGTTAAAAGGCTTCTACTTTAGTTGGCACATTCTTTGTTATGTCTCTCTTAGTGAGTGAGATATAAACAAGGAATGTGCATGACTCAATCAACGTCAAAAACACCCATCATAGTATGCTGTGATAGCCTCCAAGAGCAGGCTCGATTGTCCGGCTTATTGAGCAAAGATTACGACAACATCATCGGCTGCCAATTGGCACAACTAGAAACGTTAATGCAACGAGAACCGTCGGCAAGCGTTGTGGTTGGATGGCAGCAACCAACCGCGGAACTGCGTTTGATCGTCGATTTCTGCCGCAGAAAATCGGCACCACTTCTTATCGTCTTAAAGCAATTATCATCCAATGATATCAATCGGTTATCAGAAAAAATGGACTATGTACTCATGCCGCACGATAGTGAATTTGCACTTCAACCTTGGATTGAACATGCGACATTAGTGAGAGCGAAATTCGAAAGTATGCAATCGGAAATTGAATCGCTGACCCACAAGATTGAAGAGCGCAAGCTGGTGGAAAAAGCCAAAGGTCTGCTGATGAAGATGCACAGCGTTGATGAAGAACAGGCTTATAAAGCGCTTAGAAATTCAGCCATGCAATCCAGCCAAACGCTCGCACAAGTTGCCAAGAATTTGATAACTACTTTGGAAGTGCTTGATTAGTTTTCTACCACTTTGGGGTTAAGGTGCGTTTTCTAACGTGGTGCGTGTTGCACTATCAGCAAGCAATAACAGGGAATTAGAAACGGTAGAATAAACTAATTCATTATATTTACAGTGAAAAATAAGTTGGCACAGTAATTGAATTAGAAGAATTGGGTTTATTGTTGAATCGCTTATCTCAATTATCAACGGCGGTAATTGTAGACTTAGCAACGGCGCTACTGCTCTTCGGAGTAGTGGCGCTTTTTTTATGGGAGCAAACCAATGAAATGGAGTTCGATGCTGAAAGTGTCAGCAATTTCGTTATCGGTATTCACCACGGTCAGCGTAAAGGCAGAGTTGGGTGAACCAGAAATTGAAGACCTGAAGTTTGGTTTTATTAAGTTAACCGATATGGCACCGCTGGCGGTTGCTTATGAGAAAGGCTTTTTTGAAGACGAAGGCTTGTACGTCACTTTAGAAGCACAAGCAAACTGGAAGGTGCTTTTAGACCGAGTCATCGATGGTGAGCTTGCTGGCGCGCACATGCTTGCTGGTCAGCCATTGGGCGCAACGATTGGTGTTGGCACAAAAGCAGAAGTAATTACCGCGTTCAGTATGGATTTGAACGGCAACGCAATCACGGTTTCCAATGATACTTGGGAACAGATGAAGCAGTACATTCCAAAACAACCAGATGGCAAACCAGTTCACCCAATCAAAGCGGATGCGCTGAAGCCTGTGGTCGACAGCTATCTGGATAAAGGCAAACCGTTCAACATGGGCATGGTGTTTCCTGTATCGACGCACAACTATGAGTTGCGATACTGGTTAGCGGCAGGGGGGATTCATCCAGGCTTTTACGCACCAGACTCAGGCGATAACAGTGGCCAGCTGGATGCTGATGTTCTTTTGAGTGTTACACCGCCACCACAAATGCCAGCCACAATGGAAGCGGGCACGATCAAAGGGTACTGCGTAGGTGAACCATGGAACCAACAAGCCGTATTCAAAGGTATTGGTACGCCAGTCGTGACCGATTACGAGATCTGGAAGAACAACCCAGAGAAAGTGTTTGGTGTTTCCAAAGCTTGGGCTGAGAAATATCCAAACACGCACATTCGCGTAGTGAAAGCCTTGATTCGAGCGGCACATTGGTTGGATGAAAACGACAATGCCAACCGCCAAGAAGCTGTGAAGATGCTATCAAAAAGCGAATATGTTGGAGCCGATGCCGAAGTTATCGCTAACTCAATGACCGGCACATTTGAATACGAGAAAGGCGACAAACGAGACGTGCCAGACTTCAATGTGTTCTTCCGTCATAACGCCACTTATCCGTATTACAGCGATGCGATTTGGTACCTGACCCAAATGCGCCGCTGGGGACAAATCTCAAGCGAGAAATCCGATGATTGGTACATGGATGTGGCAAAAGAGGTTTACCGTCCAGATATCTACCAACAAGCAGCTCAAGCGCTAATTGAAGATGGTGTGTTGAGCAAAAAAGACTTCCCAGACTTCAGCGCTGAAGATGGTTTTCGCGCGCCACAAACACACTTTATCGACAACATCGTTTATGACGGTCGCGAGCCAAATAAATATTTAGAGAAGTTCTCTATCGGGCTAAAAGGAAAAGACAAAGTTTAGGATGAGCAGTCCTACAAAAAATACAGCGGGCAGGTGAGTCTGCCCGCAATAACAAGGATGTAAATTTCTTAGGAGTGAGTATGTCTAGTAATGTCATTTCCCTTTTTCCTGCTAAGCAGGTAGTGAACCGAAGTCGGTTGGTGCTTTTGCCCGTCATTGGCTTGCTGATCTTTTTGGCAATGTGGCACTTAGCAGCGAGAGAAGTGCAAACTTCATTAGGTACGCTACCGGGACCTGTGCAAACTTTTCAGCAGTTCAGCAACCTTGTCGATGACCATTGGCAAGAACGAGAAAAGGAACAAGCTTTTATCGAGCGTCAGGAAAAACGCAATGCTGCGAAGTTAGCCAAGAATCCGGACGCGGAAGTGAAGATTCGCCCCTACACAGGTAAACCGACGTTTTTCGACCAAATCATAACAAGCTTAGTGACCGTAACTGCGGGCTTTTTGCTGGCGACGGTTATCGCGATTCCGCTTGGCATCGTGCTTGGTCTTAATCAAGGGCTGTATCAAGCGTTCAACCCAATCATTCAATTGCTTAAGCCTGTTTCACCTTTAGCTTGGCTGCCTATCGTTACTATGGTTGTAAGTGCCACTTATGTGAGTGATGACCCGATGTTTGCTAAGTCGTTCATTAACTCTCTGATCACAGTAGCGCTATGTAGCTTATGGCCGACGCTGATTAATACCGCAGTGGGTGTAACGAGCGTTGATAAAGACTTAATCAACGTGAGTAAAGTGCTTCAACTTTCGTGGTGGCAGCACATCCGCACCATCGTATTACCTTCTGCCATTCCAATGATCTTCACCGGTTTACGTCTCTCTTTAGGTATCGCTTGGATGGTATTGATTGCAGCAGAAATGCTCGCGCAAAACCCAGGGTTAGGCAAGTTCGTTTGGGACGAGTTCCAAAACGGCAGTTCGGCATCATTGGGTCGCATCATGGTGGCAGTCATCACTATTGGTTTTATCGGTTTGATGCTCGATAGAGGCATGCTGCAACTTCAAAAGTGGCTGTCTTGGAATAAACAACAAGCGTTGAGATAAGGGAAACGATCATGGAAAAAGCATTATTAGATCTAACGCGTTTAGGGATGCGATTCCCAACGCCAGATGGCGAGTTCATCGCGCTTAAGAACGTCGATTTACAAATCAATAAGGGCGAGTTTGTATCGCTGATTGGTCACTCTGGCTGTGGTAAATCAACGGTATTGAACTTAGTCGCGGGTCTGCACATGCCAACAGACGGCGGCGTAATCGTCGATGGACGAGAAGTTGCTGGACCGGGACCTGACCGCGCAGTGGTGTTTCAAAACCATTCATTATTACCTTGGCTCACCGTATATCAAAACGTTGAGCTCGCATTAAAACAAATTGCCGGTAAAAAGGGCAAAGCGTGGATTCAGGAACAAGTGAATCACTACTTGGAGTTGATTCAAATGCAGCATGCCGCGCACAAAAAGCCGGATGAAATCTCGGGTGGTATGAAGCAGCGAGTCGGCATTGCGAGAGCACTGGCACTTCAACCAAAGGTTTTATTGATGGATGAGCCATTTGGTGCGTTGGATGCGTTAACTCGTGCGCACTTACAGGATGCACTGATGAAGATTCAAGCCGAGCTAAACAACACCGTGATCATGATTACTCACGACGTGGATGAAGCGGTGTTGCTATCCGACAAAATCGTGATGATGACCAACGGACCGGCAGCGACCATTGGTGAAGTGTTGGAAGTGAATCTACCGCGTCCTCGCGAGCGTGTCGCACTGGCGGATGATGCGCAGTATCAGAAGTGTCGACAAGCCGTGCTGAAGTTCCTTTACGAGAAGCAATCCAAAGTCGAGATTCCTGCTTCGAAAGAAGACAAACCCAAAACCGCAGCGCAAACGGCATAAGGAGGCAGCGATGAACAGTCCTTTAACGATTCCAGTAAAGAACGCATTAAGCCACATCGTTGTGGTAGGCAACGGTATGGTCGGGCAACATCTCGTCGAGCAATTAGTGCAGAAAAACGCGCATTTGGAGCACAGAATTACCGTGATTGGTGCAGAGCGTTTTATCGCGTATGACCGTGTACAGTTGTCTTCTTTGTTTGCGGGTAAGTCTCATGATGATTTGATGCTGAGTAACCAAGAATGGTATGACATGCATGGCATCCAACTCGTACTTGGCAGCCAAGTAACAGGCATCGACAGAGAGCAAAAGCGCATTCTACTTGATGGTGAAGATGTGCTGGGTTACGACCAACTCGTGCTCGCGACCGGCTCGTACCCATTTGTGCCGCCAATTGAAGGTAAAGACCGCGACAACGTGTTTGTCTACCGCACGCTTGATGACCTTTCACAAATCAAAAAAGCATGTGAAGGCGCAAGAACGGGCGCAGTGATTGGCGGCGGCTTGTTGGGTTTAGAAGCGGCAAACGCACTTAAACTATTGGGGTTAGAAACTCACGTTATTGAATTTGCGCCTCGCCTGATGCCCGTGCAGTTAGACGATGGTGCTGGCTTAGTGCTAAAAGAGAAGATTGAAGCGCTAGGGCTAACCGTTCACACCTCAACGGGTACGGAACGAATCTGCGATGGTGAAACGGCTAAGCATCGTATGGTGTTTAAAGACAAAGATCCTCTCGAAGTGGATGTGATTGTCTTCTCCGCAGGCATTCGTCCTCAAGATGAGTTGGCAAGGCTGGCTGAGCTAGAAATAGGCGAGCGAGGCGGCATTGTGATTAACAACCAATGCCAAACCAGCGATGAGAACATTTATGCGATTGGCGAATGTGCCCTTTGGGAGCAGAAGATATTTGGTTTAGTCGCACCCGGTTGCACCATGGCGAGAACCACTGCCGATGTCCTGACTGGAATGCCAAGCGAAGGTTTTAAAGGTGCAGACATGAGCACCAAACTCAAGCTGCTTGGGGTGGATGTGGCGTCTATCGGCGATGCACAAATGCAAACCGAAGGCGCACAAGAAATGGTCTTGCAAGATGCGGTTGCAGGCATCTACAAAAAGTTGGTGGTTGATGCGAGTGGTACCCAATTACTTGGTGCGATTCTCGTCGGTGACAACAGTGACTACGATGCGCTTTTGCAGTGTTATTTGAACAAAACGGTCCTGCCAGATCACGCGGCGAACCTGCTGTTTGATACCGGAATGCTTGATGGAGAGATGCCAGACAGCGCCATTATCTGTTCTTGTCACAACGTCACAAAAGGTGACTTAGTTGCCGAGATACAAGCTGGCACCACCAACCTGACGGACCTTAAAGCCAACACCAAAGCCGGTACTGGCTGTGGTGGCTGTAACAATATGGTCAAGTCGGTATTGGATACTCAACTGGCAGCTATGGGGGTAGAGGTCAACAACCACCTTTGTGCGCACTTTGAGTTAAGTCGCCAAGAGATGTTCCATATTTGCCAAGTGGAACAAATCAAAGACTTCGACACCTTAATTGCACTGCATGGCAAAGGGCATGGGTGTGATATCTGTAAGCCGACAGCAGCATCTGTGTTTGCTTCTTTGTGGAATGAACACATCATGGAACCACAGCATCAATCTCTGCAAGATTCTAACGATGCCTTTATGGCAAACCTGCAAAAAGATGGCTCTTACTCGATTGTGCCTCGTGTTCCGGGCGGCGAAATTACACCAGACAAACTCATCGTGCTAGGCGAAGTTGCTCAGCAATATGATTTGTACACCAAGATCACTGGCGGTCAGCGCGTGGATTTATTTGGTGCGCAGTTAGAACAGCTTCCTGAAATCTGGCAAACCTTAATTGATGCTGGTTTTGAAACAGGGCACGCCTACGGAAAATCGGTCCGCACCGTGAAATCTTGCGTCGGTTCTACTTGGTGTCGCTATGGTGTTGATGACTCGGTCGGATTAGCTATTGAGTTAGAGAACCGCTACAAAGGATTGCGAGCGCCCCATAAGCTTAAGTTTGCCGTATCGGGCTGTACTCGCGAGTGTGCAGAAGCGCAAAGTAAAGACATTGGGGTGATCGCCACCGAAAACGGCTGGAATCTATACGTTTGCGGTAATGGCGGCATGAGACCAAGACACGCTGATTTATTTGCATCCGACTTATCCAAATCAGAGTTGATCACCATGATCGACCGAGTCTTGATGTTCTACGTCAGCACCGCTGATCGCTTGCAGCGCACGTCAGTGTGGATGGAGAACATGGAAGGGGGCCTAGATTACCTTAAACAAGTGATTTTGGATGACTCTCTGAATCTCTGTGATTCTTTGGATGAACAAATGGCGCGAGTCGTAGATACTTATCAATGTGAGTGGAAGAGTACGTTGGATAACCCTCAGAAACTGCAACGCTTCCGTCCTTTCTTGAACAGCACGTCGGGCAGTAAAGTCTTACCGTACCAACGTGTGCGCGGTCAGCGTATTCCAGTGAAACAGGAGGTGTAAATGGCAGCTTTAACCAAAGTGAAATTGTGTCAGCTTGATGACCTAATGCCGTTCATCGGTGCCACGGTGTTGATTGAAGGCGAGCATGTCGCGCTATTCTACATTCCTGATAGCGGTGTTTACGCCGTTCAAGATTGGGACCCAATTGGTAAGGCTTATGTGATGAGTCGAGGGATTGTCGGTGATATTGATGGTGAGATGTGTGTTGCATCACCACTGTACAAACAGCATTTCAGTTTAAAGAGCGGGCAGTGTTTGGAAGACGAAGCGCACTGTCTAAAAACGTGGCAAGTAACGGTTGACGATAATCAGGTTTGTTATTTAGTCGAAGAATGATCTCCGAAGTTAGCTTGCTCGATATGAGTGAATTCTTCGCGTGAGAGACATGCGAATAAAGCTCCAGAGACAGTACAGTATGGCTCTGGAGCTTTTTACTATTTGGAAGGATTCACTTGTAGTTCGGTATAGCCAGTCGAGTCGTCCATCGCCCTAGTGAACTCAAGCTCTGAGTAAGAATGGATGATCAATTCTGCGGTAGTATCAATCACTGTGCCTTCCTGCAAATGCCCACCCCAGACTTGTCCTTCACGATCAGACACTGAGATATGAACGTGCTGATGCTCAGGCGTTAGTGTCCCCATCACCGAGACGATTTCAAATGGCTCTTGTTTGGTTAACGTACTCTCTGCACCTGCCAAACGAAGGTTGAGGTCAGAGACACAGCCAACGCATGAGGCAATCGAGCCTGCTTTGATACCATGCTGCTCGACCAATTTCGCTAGGCTCAGTTTTAAGTCCATGCCTTTGGTAAGGCGTACTGCTATCACTTCAATCGACATGTTATTTCCTAATCAAAACCAGTAAGCAGGAAAGCGCGGTATCCAAGTCGGCATAACGTTTGGCTTTGCCAAGCACGCGCATGCCTTGCATGTTGTTGAGAACAAAACGAGCAAGCTCTTCTGGTTTCAGCGTTTTCGGCACTAAGGTTTCTTTTTGTGCATTGGTCAGCGCATCCGCAATGATGTCGATAAGATGGTCAAACAAAAAATGCCCTTTACGCAGTACATCATCGTCTTCACCAGCGTGCTCAATCAACGCATTTTGGATAAAACACCCACAGTTGCGTTTGCGTTGCAGCTCAGCAAAAGATTTAAGGAACGATTCCAACTCAGGTAAAGACGCATCGTCTTTTTCCAAATCATTCAGTGACGGTAGCGAGACCTTTTTTAAGTAAGTATCGAGCGCTTCGTAGTAGAGCTGTTGCTTGTCACCATAGGTGTTGTAAAGACTGAAGCGGTTGATGTTTAACTCGTCGGTGAGATCCGAGATCGACGTGTTCGCAAAGCCCTTGCGCCAAAACACATCCATAGCCACGAGAAGCTTTTCATCTCGGTCGAAGTTGGCTTTTCTTGCCATAAATTACCTGCCTGGGTCTGCTTATCGGGTAATTAAATTGCTTTGGAGGGATGGTACAGAGAACCTCTAGCGTTCGAACTGAACCAATATGATGAATACCCATCTATTCTTGGGTATCAGCCTCCAAATTCATGTGAACTCACAAACGGCATCAAAAATCTCGCTCAGCAAACAGACCCACAACTGTTTGAAAATTTTTGATAGTGAAGTTCTTGACTGATCGTTTATAAACTGGCTACAGTATATCCTAACCAATCGGTTAGAAAAAGATAAAAGGATGTGAAATGAAGCTCTATGAAACCGCAATGACTCCAAGTTGTAAGCGAGTTAGCATTTTTCTAAAGGAAATCGGTGGCGAGGTTGAGCGAATTGCGCTGAACGTTCGTGAGGGCGATAACCTATCTGAACCGTTTAAATCGAAAAGCGTGAACGGCAAAGTGCCTCTGCTGGAATTGGATGATGGTACGACGATCTGTGAAAGCGTTGCGATTTGTCGCTACCTAGATGAAGCGTTTGAAAATGATCTGGCGCTGTTTGGTGCTAACCAGCTTGAACGTGCTCAGGTGGAAATGTGGCATCGTGTGGTGGAGTTCCAAGGACTAAATGCGGCATTTCAGGCGTTTCGAAACATGACCGGAGTTTATGGAGACAGAGAACGTTGCGTTGAAGCATGGGGCGAAGAATCAAAACAACGCGTCTATGAATTTCTGCCTGTCTTAGACAAGCGGCTTGAACATAATTATTTTATCGCCGTAGACCATTTTACTATCGTCGATATAACAGGCTTTATTTTGATCAGTTTCGCAATTAAAGGCCTAGAAATTGATGTGCTATCGACGTCGCCAAACATTGCTCGATGGTATAACCAAATTTTAGCTAGACCTGCATTTCAGAGTTAATGTATTGCAGCGAGTGGATGATAGCTCGCTGCTACCACCTTACCGATTCTTAACTCAGCAGGATATTCAAATTTTTTCAGATTTTTCTTATTTTTTCTCCTATCGCCTATAATTGGAAAAACAACCTCAATTTGCTTCGTTGCGTTTTAGAGCCTTGGGCTCTTGGTCCGTAGACGCTCTCTTTCATCATGGAAAGTCTAATAATAGACAAGGAGAGGTCATGAGTATTCAAGTGAAAACTATCAATAATATTCTAATCGCCCTGTTAATGGTTTCGGTTTTTGGTCTATTCGCACTGTACCTCAATTACACACAGCAGAATGAACAGATTGAAAGGCTACAAAGTCAGTTAATCGAAAAAGAGCATCAGATACTAATTTCTAATGAAGCGTTGTCTTACACTCGATATCAACACCAATTATTAGCCGAAGACTACAGCCGTTTTAGAAATGAGCAGTCAGTGACTAGTGTTTTGCGTTAGCCAGTAAAGCAACCGTATTAAGGAGGAAGATGAAACCCATTCTTTTGGTCGATGATAGTAAAACAGTACTGCTTTACATCAGCAGTGCATTGGAAAAGCAGGGCTATGAAGTGGTTGCAGTTGAAGACGGAAGAGCGGCGCTTGAGGTGCTAACCCACCGCCCTGATATTCAGTTTGTGCTGAGTGATTTAATGATGCCTGGAATTAATGGTATTGAATTGTGTCGCCAATTAAAATCTAAAGTTAGCGAACGTTACATTTTCTTTGTTCTACTGTCTTCTAGAAATGACCAAAGTTCGATCGTGAAAGGCATTGATGCTGGCGCAGATGATTTCGTAGATAAGAAGACGTCTGTAGAGGAACTTCAGGCCAGAATCCGTGCGGGGTTTCGTACTTTAGAACTGCACAACAAACTCGTTGAGAGAAATAAAGAGCTAGATGCGGCCTATCAAACAATTCACCAAGACCTACAGTCTGCTAGTCATCTGATGGAGCAACTACTCCCTGCTGAATCAACTATCCAAAATATACAGTTTAGTTATGTCTACAAACCATGCTCCCAGATTGGTGGTGATATGTTGGGGTATTTGGAGCTCGATGAACAACATGTTGCGTTTTATGTATTTGATGTTTCTGGTCATGGTATTTCTTCAGCTTTGATGGCTTTTTCTATTCAACAGACGCTATCTCAAAGTCAGGGGCCTGATTCGATCACGATGGAGTTGAGAGATGACGGCTATTGCGTAAGTGAGCCTGCATCTGTGATTGAACGGCTAAATCGGCGTTATCAGCAAACTAGAAACAGTCAACTTTACTTTACTATGGCTTACGCCATTCTTAACACAAAATCAGGGCGACTTAGCTATTGCACGGCTGGCCACCCCAGGATCTTAGTTTGGCGAGCGAGTACGAAAACGATGGAACAGATAGGTGACGATAACTTTATCGTTGGTGCAATGCAGCCGATGGAATATATCGGTAACCAAATTAGTCTGGATGAGGGCGATGCATTGTGGCTTTATTCGGATGGTTTGATTGAAGCGAGGCAGGGTGAGGAGATGTTTTCACTACAACGATTGGCATCGAGTATAAAAGCTGTTTGCACGCTGACAGTTGAAGACCAAGTGGGAGACGTCTTTAAAAAAGTACAATCTTGGCATAGCGAAGATGAGTTTGATGATGATGCCAGCCTTTTACAGGTAAAATGGCATGGTGAGAGGCTCGATTTAAGGAAAAGAATGTCAAAGAGCGAATTTAAACGAACTTACGGGAGCTCCCTTACTCACTCACGAAGTGCGAGCAAAGACGTTGTTCGGTTTTTGATGGGTCATCAAATCCCCTTAAATGCAATTCAATCATTGGAGCTTTGTGTCGTTGAGCTCATGAATAACGCTTATATTCATTCTTACAGTGAAATAGAAGGCCTGCCAATTGAAGTGGAGTGTAGGGTTGGGGATGACCAAGTGTCCGGTTTCGTGGAACTGAGAGTCTCTGATTGCGGAGCGCCGATCAATGAAAAGACGTTCATCCAACATAAAAACAAACAGATTGAGGCACCTAACTTAATGGATGACGATAGTTGGTCCTCCTCTGGTCGCGGACTGATGTTAGTCGCTCAATTATCTGACCTGTTTAAATTGGAAAAAGGTTTCGAAAACAATACGTTTGTTGTAGTGAAAAGGAATAGGGAGAGAAACTAACAACCAAGCAAAGTCGATTTCCTTCACTTGGTCCCTAGCGTTAATCTGACGGTTGCGTTGTATATCATTGTTATTTTGTATTCGTTGTTGGTGCCGGTGATAGTAACGCCTCCAACTCTTCTGGTGTTAGAATATCACTGATGTTTAACATATTACTTTCATCATCTAGCGCCATCTTTGTACGGCTAAGTAAGTACCTTTTTTGAGTTGGTGTTAGGTCTTTGAGAGACTCAATCAACTCCCTGAAATTGCTATTATTCATTGCCATATTTCCCCCAGTTAAGCCTTGAATTTCTTTATTGCATATTCTTCAAGTAAGCGAAGATTTGTTGATTAATTGCAGCTAGCTCTTTAGTAACTATAGCTATATCTGAGCTATCTGGCGCTGTATCGTTTCTGGTTTTTTCTTCTATTCTTTGAAACGCAATGACCGCGGTGTCTTCTCCGAAACTCTCTAGAATGCCCTTTAAACTATGAGCTAATAGATAGAGTTCTGACCAACATCTGCTTGCATATAGCTCATCTATACGCTCTATATCACTCGTGTGATCTTCAAGGTATGTAGAAAAAACAGTGACGATGAGATCTACGTCGTTATCCATGTATGTATTGAGAACATCAAAATTAATCATGTATACCCCTATTAAACGTTGAGGTAGAGGAATGTTTCGGATAATGAAGGCTTAGCCGAAGGTATGAATGGCATAACCAGTATTTGAGCAGAAATAGTTTGCTTGTCGCTTGAGATAAACTTACAAAAAGAAAGTCATTGTTAAAGATATTTTGACTTATATCCAAACGGCAATGGTCGAAATGTTCCAAACGGCAATGGTCGAAATGTAGGGATGAAAAAACTTCAACTCGCGTGTTTTTAACACAAGTAGCAAAGGGGACGTTTCCACGTAAAACGCCGAGTCGGTAAGTGTCTTGCAGTCCTAGTTTAAGGCTATCGTTACATACGGACGCCAGACGTTCGCCAACTTTGACTATTCCTTCAGTCAAGGCTAACTCTCCTCATTAAGTACAAGTATAAACTAGCAATCTAGTTGCATATTGGCAAGTAATCTGCGGCAAAAAAGGGACTCGCGTCCCTTTTGTATTACTAGCTTTGCTTAGAGTCCTGTTCTATTTGCTTCATAAGCTCGTTGGCTTTCTTCATAGCGCGTCTTGCGCTTGAAGTCCTTCGCTTATTAAGTAGTATATCGGAGAAGCGTAAGTATTTATCAGCAGTTTTGAATCTTAAATCGTTAACATCCTGAAAACCAATAGGAAAGTTTTTCGAGAACAGATCCACATCCTTCACCAAGTTATCGAGATGAGTTGTCGTCCTTGCCTTTTCTAGGCGAGAATAAAAGTTTTCAAACTCTTCTTGGAACAGGATTCTAGCGGCATCTTCTGGAAACGGTAGAGGGCTGTTGGAATCTAGCGCTGTCTCATATAATTTCATTTCCAGCACTGCATCTTTCATCGCATTACTTATCTGTAAGTTCTCTTGATGCTCTTCTACGTTTGAAAAGAAGGTGTTCCCAACCTTAATAAGAGCAACAAGTGCAGCTGCGTCTTTCTTTTGGAGTGCTTCAGTGAGGTGCTGACCGAAAACATCGCTAGATAACGAACTTGGCGTGAAAGGATAACCTTGATGAATCTGATTTAACTCATCCTTGAGCTCATAGATGGATTTATTGCCGTCTTCTTTACTGTACCGAGACTTTTCAAGTTGACTGTTGATTTGCCTTGCTATCGAAAGTAACGTGGAGTGCTTGCTTGACTGAATATCTAAGGCAAGAACTTCTATTTTATGTGAGTCAGGGTAGTAGGTTTTTGCTTTATCAAGTATGGACTCAATTTCATCATAATTCGGGTAGTTGTTGGCATCAGAATTCAAAACCTGATCAATTTCAGATTCAAACTCGCTGAGAATATAGGTCTTGTGTAAGCGTAATAAGCCAGCCTTAACGACTGGATGTAAGCTTTTTTCACTATCAATCAGTGCCAAACTTTTTTCTGCTGGCGTATCAAGCTGCCACTCTTGTCCGGCAATTTGATCATTTTGCTTGCTAATAACGGTTTCCAAAGTTGCGATGGTTTCTTGTTGCTGCTGATAACCAAATACAATGCCGCTAACTAATAATATACTCGCTGCCGCGCCGCTAGCAATAGGCCAATAGCGCATATTCAATTTGCGTTTCAACTGCTCAGGGGTCAGCTCGTACGGAATGATGCCAGTTGAAAATACGCTTGAAAATATTGGCCACTTAGATGCAGGCATGTTAGTTGGTTTAGAGACCTTGATCTTCTTTTTGAGAGCTTCATTAACTGGAGTTCTTGCGTAAGGGTGTTTGCAACTCAATAACTCGTAAGCAATACAAAATAGAGCAAACATATCGTCGCTTAAGTTCGGTTCCTTACCGGATAACAGGTTGAGTGATGCATAGTTGGGAGTATAACCAAGCGTTTCAACATTTTCGGATTTACGTTTAGCCGCATATTGATCCTGCTTTAATTGATGAGTTTTAGATACACCAAAATCAAGCAGCTTAACGTTACCCTCAGACGTTAAAATCACATTAGCGGGCTTTAGGTCGGCGTGCACTACACCAAGAGAGTGAGCATATGAGAGTGCATCGAGTACCTGATTTAGGATTGATAAAGTTGCATTAAACTTCAGCCCATGGGGCCTAGAACGCTGTATTAAACTCTCTAATGTTTCTCCGTTAATATACTCCATAACTAAAAAGTATATTTCGCCATCAACACCAAAATCAAAAACCCTAATGATATTAGGGTGGCTTAACCTTTGAGTTTGTTGAGCTTCACGTATTAACATGCGTGCAGTCTCTGGTTGAGAAGCAAACTCTTTCTGTAATATTTTTAACGCAACGTAGGGTGTTTCTGAACCTGAAGATTCAAGAATCTTATCTTTAGCTAAGTAAACATCGCAAAGCCCACCATGCCCAATAACCGACTCAATTTCATACCGATTTTTAACGGTCGTTCCTATTAAGCTTTCGTTAATAACATCTTTGTTATTATTTAATGAGTCATCTTTATTGTTTTTTTTCTTATTAACTAACGGAGTGTTTTCTTTTTGAGACAGTTTTGTATTTGTTTCATTTTTATTTTTAACGGAGGTTTCATTATTAGTGAGTTTAGTTGTTTTAATTGCATTGTCTCGTTTTTGAGTCTTTACAATTTTAGTTTTATCTCCGCTTTCTTCGTTATTTATAGAATTGTTTTTATTACTGTCTTCCATCACAAGAACTCCGTATAAATGATGGGGGAATATATACCTTTCTGCTCAATGAAAAGTCATTATGTTAGAATTTCTCGGCCAAACTAACATTCGTTTTTTTATTGATGAAAGTCTAAGTGTCAAAAATTTGAACTTGGTTGGATAATTAAAATTGTTGAACAATACGTGATTGCTTTGATAAAAAAATGATTCATTATTCCGTGCATGATTTTCAATGGCAGTATTAAGGTTTTTATTAATCTTACTGTTAATAAGAAAGCGGTTAATAATAAAATTAAAAATAATATCTAGCAGGTCTTTGGCGAGGTTTACATGAAGTTGGTTTTAACCATAACAAGTTTTCACAAATTTACTCCAGAGATTGAGAGTGAGTTCGTGTTTGAATCAAGTGATGAACATGCCAAGGTTACATTTGGTAGGTCTGAACAATGTGATTGGACACTACCAGATCCTGAAAGAGTGGTATCCGGAACCCACGGAGAACTGATTAAGTTTGGTGACAAATACTTGATAAAAGACCTCTCAACGAATGGTACTTTTGTAAATAATGCTGTAACTCCTGTGGGTCAAGGAAATGAAATAGCACTAAGCAATGACGATATGGTTAGCTTAGGGGATTATCAAATTTCAGTTTCTGTTCAAACAGATACAGATGTATTCAGCCTTGAGACAAGTAAAAGTCTTTCTAGCGCCCCCCCTGAAGTAGTCTCAAGTCCATCGGAAGAGGAATTTGTTGACCTAGGCCTTAGTGCTAGTGAACTCTTAAACGAAAGTGTTCCTTCTGACTTTCAGCTAGATATTGGTTTAGTCGATGATTTTATTGATATCCCAAAGCCCAAAAAACAGAGCACCGTATCTGAAACTTTACCGAAAGTTAACCGACAATCAGAACACCTATCGACTCCCAACTTTGATACCAATGGGGGTGAACTTGCGGCTTTTGTTAGAGGGGTGGGTATAGATCCAATGATGATTCCCAGCGATAACCGAGAGGAATGGTTTGAACAACTGGGGGAGTCATTTTCTTTGATGCTAGTTGGTTTAATGGAAACACTGCATAACAGAGCAGTGTTTAAGCAAACAAATCGACTTAGTCATACCGCATTTCGTAAGTCAGAAAATAACCCTTTAAAGTTTTCTGCAAACTTAGAAGATGCGATTCATAACTTATATAACCGTCAAACGGCTAGCTTCTTAAAGCCAAATGCAGCCATTAAAGAAGCATTTAATGACATCGAAAGTCATGAGCAAGCCTTAATGAAAGGTGTTGAAGGTACGGTTTCGAGTGTTATGTCACTTGTTGAACCTACTTCTATATACTCAGATGCTTTAGCGAAAGACACGGTTATTAATAAGGTTATTCCAGCTAGAAAATATGCTCAAAGTTGGAAGAGGTTTGAGGATATTCATGAAAAGTTATCCGATGATATTATCAATAAAGAGTCTCCGTTCTATTTAGAAGACTTCGCTAAGCACTATGAATTAGCATTAAAAAACAAAGGCTAGGAATTAGGGTGATGAAAAAGTTTTACCAATATATTTTGTTATTAATTTCAATGGCTTTATTTGGGTGCTCAGCAGCGAACCTAGTTGTTGATCCATACTCAGATTTAGAAATAGCAGCAAGTCATAACATTAATCCTGATTCAAACGGCAGGCCTTCTCCTGTAGTGGTGTATGTATTTGAATTAACGTCAAATACCATTTTCGAAAGCCAGGACTTTTTTTCTATTTATGAAGAAAGTGAAAAAGTCTTAGGACCTGATTTAGTGAATAAATATGAAGTTTCATTAACTCCAGGTCAGAAAGAAACATATCAAGCAAGTATGTCTCCAAAGACAGAATATTTAGGCATTGTCGTAGCGTTTCGAGATATTGAAAACTCAAATTGGCGACAAGTCATTAAAGTGGATAAGACCGGTTACAACACATATCAAGTATTGTTAGAAGATCTGTCTTTGGTCGTTAAATAACGTTTAGTTGGCTAATTATAAATGACGCAATACTCCAAGACGGCTTGGTGCGAGGGAATGTTTTTACGTCCCCAGCACTTCCAACAACAAGAACGCGCAACCTCTCAAGAATTCAAAGGCTTACATCAGTTAGGTGGGGTTTACAATTGGGGAGTTTGCAAATGTCGAGTAAAAAAACACGCGCTAAAAGATGGTCTTATTGAACTTGAGCATCTTGAAGCTGTTTTGCCGGATATGACGTTGGTTAATACGTTAATATCCAACGATTCAGTTTCGCCTCTACTTATTGATAAAAACACTGAAAATACGTTAGTAAAAATAACTCTCCCTCTTTCAAGTGTTACAGGTAAAAACGTTTCGGATGTAAGCGAATCGATCGTCTCTCGTTATGTACTTCAAGATATCGACGTGATAGATAACCTTACAGGACAAGATGAAGAAACCATCCAAGTTGCAGCCCTCAACCTTGAGTTGAAAGCGAGTAATGACAAATTAGCGGGTTATGTGGAGTTACCTATCTTAAGGATCAAAGAGGTAACTCCTGAAGGGGAAGTTATACTAGACGATGAGTACGTTCCTCCGCTTATCAATCTCCTGAGCGATAAAGTTATGTCAGCTTATCTACGTAACGTTATCGCGATGACAAAGATGCGTGCTGACGTTATTGCGCAGCGCTTGATTAAGGGCAAATCTGCATCGGCATCTGCTGTTGATTTCATCATGCTCCAAATGTTGAACCGATATGAGGCGAAGTTAAAGCATTTCAGTGAGTTAGATAGGTTACATCCACTGGAATTAGCGACGACACTTAAAGGTTACATTGGTGAGTTAGCCACTTTTTCTAATAAAACTAAAAGAGTCCCAAGTTTGCTTGCGTATGATCACTTAGATGTATCAAGTGTTTATAGCGAGTTGAATCAGATACTCAGTCAGTACCTCAGTGTTGTTCTTGACCAAACTGCGACCAAACTTCCGTTGGAGCCTCGCCAATACGGTATTCAAGTGACGCCGCTTCCAGATAAACGCTTGCTTGAGTCATGCCAATTTGTGCTAGCAATTAAAGCAGATACCACAACAGATGAAATAAGACGCCTGGTCCCAGCGCAACTCAAGTTTGGCCCGGCAGAACAGATTCGCGATCTAATTAATAATCAGATCAACGGTATAAACGTAGTGCCGTTGAGTGTCGTCCCGAGACAGATTCCTTACCAAACGGGCTATGTCTATTTCGAAGTTGTCAAGAAAGGGCCATTTTGGATGAGGCTAAAAGATAGTGGCGGTATTGCGCTTCACCTATCAGGGCATTTTCCTAATGCTGAACTTGAGCTTTGGAGTATTAATCAATAGGCGCGCTCTGTATGGAACAAACGATAGTAAAACCAACACCGGGTGGAAGAGCACCCGCATCGAAACCACAATCAGAAAAGTTTGTGGATAATACCGTAGTTATCTCAAAAAGCCCTGAATTGGTGAACAATGATTCAGTGGTCGCTTATGGGAGTAACTCTCTACTAGCAGAGGCGAATGGCCTGTTATCTATTATCGGTCAAATTCGGTCGACAGCGACTCATTCCGATCCGTTGTTTCTAAAAGAGACATTGGCACAAAAGCTTAGAGATTATGAGAACCGATTACGTCAGCATGACGTTGATTTGGATACCATTGATACAGCTCGTTATTGTTTATGCTGTTCACTAGATGAAGTTGTCCTTAACACCAATTGGGGTGGGCATTCATTCTGGAGTCACGATTCATTACTTAGCTCCTTCTATGCTAGCAGTCAAGGTGGGGAAGCGTTTTTTAAGCATCTTGATAAGTGCATGGCGAAACCAGATGCGAACTTAGATTTGCTTGAACTAATGTATGTGTGCTTATCTCTCGGGTTTCTGGGTCAATACCGTTTAGAAAAAAATGGACTGGAATCGCACCGGAAATTGAGAAGACAGGTTATTGCTACTCTTAAGTCTTATGGGAGAGGAGTCCCTCAGGAGCTAAGTAATAGTATCGACCAACACATTTTGAATGGCTCAAAGGCTTCTGATAGAGCCCCTCTTTGGGTTGTATGTTCTGTAACGGCGGCATTATTGGTCTGCATATATATGTATTTTAGCTATGAGCTAAATAAGGCATCCAATCGCACCTTTTCTCAATTAGTCAATTTGATTCAACCGCAACAACTTAACCAAGATGCAACGTCAGAATCAAAATCAGCGCCAATTGCAGAAAAGATTTCAATGTATCTAGCAACTGAGATCGGTAAGGGGCTAATCAATGTTGAGCCGCTGCAAGACAGGGTAAGAATTTCGTTAAAGTCTCAAGATCTATTTGAATCAGGTAGTGCTGATGTTGTCGCTTACATCCAACCCGTTATTTCTAAGCTTGCGAGAACATTGGAGTCGACCCAAGGCAAGATCATTGTTACTGGTCACACCGACGATAGGCCTATTTTCACGAGTAAATATCCCTCGAACTGGCACCTATCATTAGCTCGAGCCACTGCTATGTCTGAACAACTGATCTCGAATAGTGCATTAGAAGGGCGAGTGATACCCGAGGGATTGGGGGATGCAAGACCATTAGTTGAAAACAGTAGTGATGAAAACCGAGCTATTAACCGCCGGATTGAAATCGACCTTCTTGTCGCGAATTAATAATAGGTAGATAGAGATGCGTATTAAAGAAATTGGCAGAATATTTACTCAAAGATGGTTTCTCGGTCTTATCGGTGTCGCTGCTTGTTCTATTTTCATTTGGGTTGTTGGTCCACTTATTGCGATAGCGGGATATGAGCCCCTAAAGAGTGACTTTCAACGGCTAGTCACTATTCTAGTGTTGGTGTTGCTTTGGGCGATATTTAACGTTACCAAGCAGCATAAGCAAAAGGTGAAAGAAGACGAAAGTATTCAAACGTTGCTTGAGGTTGATAGCCTATCAGATAAAGAAGCGGCAAGTGAAATTGACTTAATGCGCGAGCGTATTGAGCAAGCTGTCAAAGTAGTGACGAAAACACACAAAGGCAAGAGAAGCTTGTATGACTTACCGTGGTATGTGTTGATTGGCCCTCCTGGAACGGGGAAAACAACCGTATTAAAGCAGTCGGGGTTAGAGTTTCCATTAGGAGACAGCCTTGGCTCTGACTCTATTGCCGGTGTAGGTGGCACTCGCCACTGTGATTGGTGGTTTGCAAATAAAGCAGTTCTTATAGATACGGCTGGCCGGTATACGACACAAGACAGTCAAGAAAAGGTCGACTCTAAAGCGTGGCATGGTTTCTTAGGATTGTTGAAAAAGTATAGAACGCAAAGACCAATTAATGGTGCGATTGTTACGATAAGTTTAGCCAGCGTGATGTCTCAGACTCGAACCGAGCGAAGTCTTCATGCTCGAGCAATTAAGTCGAGACTTCAAGAACTGAAAAACCAGTTAGGCATGCAGTTTCCGATTTACGTATTGCTCACCAAAATGGATTTAGTTGCCGGTTTCAATGAGTTTTTTGCCGATTTAAGTAAGGGAGAGCGAGAGGAATTATTTGGTTTCATGTTCCCTCGTGAAGTGGATGATGAAAGAGGCGTTATTTCTCTATTCAACAAAGAATTTCATGGCATGTTGGAGCGCCTTGATGCCCGTATGCTTAGAATACTTGAAACAGAGGACGATTTAGATAAACGCGCGCTTATCTTTGAATTTCCAAAGCAATTAAGAGTGCTACAAGCTAATCTTGACGAGTTTTTAGCTGAAATTTTTGCACAAAACAGTTTTGAAGAGCCTGCCTTGATTCGTGGTGTGTTTATGTTGAGTTCGGTTCAAGAAGGCTTACCAGTCGATAAGCTGATGAATGAATCAACCAATGGACTTGGGTTAAATCGATTAGCTCTAGCAAAGAGTCAGACTGGTTCTCATAGTTATTTCGTAAAGAATCTTTTTGACAAGGTTATTTTCAAAGAGCAACTGTTAGGAACAGTTAATCGTCACTATCAAAAGCAGTCAGGTTGGATGCGTCGAGGTGTTTACATTGGGTGTACAACGCTACTGCTCGGAGCTTCTTCGCTTTGGTTTATGAGTTATAAGTGGAACTCACAGTTAATTGTCGACACCAATGAACAAGCTAGCCATATTGATGCAATGATTGGCGCTCAAAGTTTAGATTTTGAAGCAGATATTGTTTCAGCTGTAGAAACATTAGATAGGTTGATGACGCTTCCTCTCGGAAAGCAAAGCGACTACGGTGATGCCGACTCTGTAAAGAGGTTTGGTCTCTATCAGGGAGACAAAGTGTCTCAGGCGGCAAATAATGCATATTCTGATGCTTTGACCCAATATTACGCCCCTCTGCTTCTTGATAGCTTGGTGTCAGAAATGGAGAGCAATCAACAGCACCGTGAGTATTTGTACGAAACGTTAAAAACGTATTTGATGTTATTCAATCCAGACAAATATCAACAAGATGAAGTGTTGGCTTGGTTTAACTTTTATTTCGAACGTCAATATCCGGGTGAGCTAAACGCAGACTTAAGAAGACGCTTGCTACAGCACACTCAATATTTATTAGGCAACGATGGACAAGGCTTTACTTACAACACTGCTGCTGTGACGAGTGCTCGAGAAGTGTTGACTCAAATGTCTCTACCTGAACGTGCTTATCAGCGAATGAAAATACAATTTTCTAATAGTCATGTACCTTCATTTCGCTTGACTGATGTATTGGGACCTAAAGGGCTTGAGCAGTTCGAGCGAGCTAGTGGAAAACCGCTATCACAAGGCATTTCGGGTTTCTACACGTACAATGGTTTTCATAGCATTTTTCAGATTCAGATCAACCGTACAGTAAAAAGCCTAATGGAAGAGAACTGGGTTTATGGTGACGATCTTAAGGCCCATGAAATTGATCAAGATAGTGCCATCCAAGGCGTTCAGTCTCGATACTATCAAGATTATGTTAATGAATGGAAAACGTTGATCGAAGATATTCAATTGAAGCAGGCTCCGAGCCTAGAACTTGCGACAGAGCAAGCGAGGGTTTTATCTGGAGTTGAAAGACCAATCGAATCTTTGTTGAGAGCAATCCAAAAAGAGGTTGCTCTATCAAAAGTATCATTGTCAGAAAATCAAAAAGCCGCTTCTGAAGTTGCTGGTAAAGTTGCCAAAGTTAAGTTTTCAAATACGGCAGATAGACTAGACATGTATTTACCTGAAGAAAACGGTTTCAATGTTGCTCTGCCAGGTAAAGAAGTCGAATCGCATTTTTCAGAGATCTTACGCCTTGGTGAGCAAGACTTTGATGATATTCAACAAGCAATGGTTAACTTGCGTTCGTATTTAAGTGACTTATCAAGCTCTGGTAACAATCAGAAAATTGCCTACAAAAGTATTTTAGATGGAACCGTTACACAAGATGTCGCAGCTTCCTTTGCTCGTGCTAAAGAACTTTTGCCGAGACCATTTAATCAATGGCTAGGTGAGCTTTCTCAAGAGTCGGTCAAGTTTGCGGAGAGCGGTTCGAAGGATCATCTAAATCAACTTTGGGTAACACAAGTGGTGCGCCCTTATCAGCGGACTATTGCTGGCAGATATCCATTCGAGCCCAATGCGAGCAGAGAAGTCAGATTGAAAGACTTTAAGCGATTCTTTGGTTATGGAGGCACGCTTGACGCATTCTTCCAAGAATACCTCGAACCGTTTGTGGATACTTCGAAAAGTCGTTGGCGATTAGAAAAGGAAATTGGAGTTCGTCCAGAAACACTAATGGTCTTTCAAAGAGCGCAACGTATCAGGCAGTCTTTCTTTGAATCTGATAATTCCTTACGCGTAGAGTTTGGGATGAAGCCTGTTTATCTAGACCAGCACATTACTCGATTTGTCTTAGAGTTGGGTGGACAAGATTTGGTTTATAAGCATGGACCAGCAAGAGCTAAATCGTTGAGTTGGCCTGCCGGTCAAGATCAGACTCGAATTGTGTTCACACCACCTGAATCTAAACGCGAAATTGCGCATACCTATGAAGGTGAGTGGGGCATATTCAAGCTTTTGGATCAATCACTTAAAGCAAGGCCAGAATCGCGTAAAGACAATATAGTTATGATTGATTTAAAGGGAAATAAGGTGCAGCTAGAGCTTATTCCTTCTAGTGCCATTAATCCGTTTTGGTCAAATGAAATGGAGAGGTTCAGATGTCCACGAACCTTATAACATCAGGCTGGGGCTATATCGGTAAAATGCCTGCAAAAGGGGACTTTGTGAAAGATGGTTTATCACAAGATTTCTCGGAGCGTTGGCATGATTGGCAACAGGCGGTTATTGCAGTCAGCAGGGAACAACTGGGTGAAAGCTGGAATGAGCACTTTTTAACGGCTCCTGTGTGGCACTTTGCTTTGGATATTAGCTATTTAGAAGACTCAACCTACATTGGTAGCATGATTCCTAGTGTTGATGCATGCGGTAGATACTTTTTCTTTACTATAGCTCGTGCCGTAAAAGGTGAAGCTGCGCAATATTGGGGTGACAGAGCTTGGACAGAGGACAGTGCCGCTCTTGCTCTTTCAGTACTTGAGGACGACTTTGTCTTTGATGTTTGGCATAAGAGTACTCAAGAAAAAAATGACCTCGTTGCGAATGTAACAAGTGAAGTTAGGCCTCTAGAGTTTCTTTATCAAAGCCAAATATCTACAGTTTTTCATGATCACGGCAATACTGATCAAAATACGCTTTTGAATTACCTCATTAAAGAAAGATTGAGTAAACCATGTTTTTGGTGGACTGAAGGTTCAACGAAGGTTGAACCATGCATGTTCATTACTAGTGGATTTCCTTCAATTGGTCAGTTTTCAGCCATGCTTGATGGCGGCTGGAAAAAGTGGAATTGGTAGGATAGAAGAATGAATTGGAACTATTTTACCTTTGCTAAATCGCACGCAGGAAAAGTACGCCCTTATAACGAGGATGCTCTGTTGGATATGACAGAGCAGCATATTTGGGTGGTTGCCGATGGAATGGGTGGACACAGTGCTGGCGATATAGCAAGCCAGATGCTAGTGGATAGAGTCGCGCGCCACATGCAGGATGTCTCCAATACTAATATCGATGATATCCGAAGAGTGGTTCAAGAAGCGAACTTAGAAATTTACCAATACGCACAAAATCACTTAGACGGTAAAACGATGGGAACAACACTTGTTTTGTTGTTTATTCAGGATGGGTATTACCACTGTCTTTGGGTGGGGGATAGCCGAATTTACCAGCTTAGAAGTGGTAATTTTGTCCAAAAAACACGTGATCATAGTCAAGTCATGGACTTAGTGGATCAGGGCTTATTGGCATTTGAAGATGCCGAATCTCACCCTCTTGCAAATGTTATTACCAGAGCTGTTGGGGTCGACGAAAGTGTCACTATTGATCAAGTTTCAGGGCAGTTGGCTGACGGCGATCAGTTTCTACTCTGTAGCGATGGACTCTCTAAGGAACTTACGAGTGATGAAATTCATCGGACATTGTATGCAGACTCAGTCAACCAAGCTGGATTAGCGCTCATGCATTCGGCTTTGGTTCGGGGCGCAAGTGATAACGTAACTTGTGCTTTGATCAAAGTTCGCCAAGCGCAAACGGAGTGCGAAACAGTAGCTAGAGAAGACGCGACAATACCTGTCTTTCTAAGAGGGAGAGCTTATGAGTAATGAAATGTTTGATTGGTATGAACAAGCGTTGGCTCCTATATCTCAAGAAAATCCTACAGGTGTTGATCCTAGAGAGGATGTATCACCACAGTCTGCTTACTATCGGTTGAAAGATCAGCGTATGGCCGCCCGCAACGCTGAACGTAATGCTCTTATAGAAGAAGAAAGTATCTATACCCACAGTAATTTATGGCGAGTATTTATTGAAGATGTCCCAGAAATACTCACGAATCAGTCTAAAGATTTGGAATTTGTTGCCTGGCTTATAGAAGCCCTAACTCGATTGTATGGTTTTCGTGGTATGGGCGTTGGCTACAAACTCGCAACCAGTTTAATTGAGAACTTTTGGGATGATCTGTACCCAATGCCTGATGAAGATGGTATTGAGACAAGAATATCGGCGATTATTGGCCTCAATGGTATCGATAGTGAAGGAACACTTATTTTTCCAATTGCTTGTATACCATTGACTGACTTAGGCGTGGAGCAAGCTTATGCCTATTGGGAATATCAGCAAGCTATAGAGCTTGAGCGCTTAGACGAAGATAAGCGCCGAAATCGAGTCGAGCTTGGGGCTGTTGAGCTATCTGAAATTATAACTACGGTTAAGTCGACTTCTGATACGTTTTATCGAGAATTAATCACGGATTTGGAGTTCGCTACGGAATCATTTAATGAATTCAGTCAGCGATTAGATGAAGCGGTCGGTGATGTGACTCCTAGTTCTTATATATCAAAAAGACTTGAATCAATACACTCGGCATTAAGGCACCTTCTTGGAGATCGTTTTAATCAACCACAAGCAGTGATTGAAGAGCTAGAGGATCTTGATGAATCTTCTTCTGAACAACCGTTAAGTTCACAAAGTTGTGATGCATTATTAGCGACAAACATGAAATCACGAGAGCAGGCAATTAGACAATTGCAGCAAGTAGCTGATTTCTTCCGAGAGAGTGAACCTCACTCACCAGTTTCTTACTCCATCGAACAGATCATTCGTTGGTGTGGGATGCCTCTGCCGGAGTTACTGGCGGAACTTATCTCCGACGGGGATGCAAAGAAAAGCTACTTCCGTTTGGTTGGCATAGCAGAACAAAATGAAAATTAATAAAGGGAGAATGGTATGACGAGTATCCACTCGAAACTATCACGAGTACGGAAGCCTCGTGTCCACATTACCTATGATGTTGAAACTGAAGGTACAACTCTTAAGAAAGAACTGCCTTTTGTTGTAGGTGTAATGGGTGATTTCGCTGGTCAAAACACAGAAGCGTTGAAGCCATTAAAAGACCGCCGTTTTATTCAGATCGATCGAGATAACTTTGACGATGTACTCAAAAAAATGAATCCATCGGTGAAGTTTAAAGTTGCGAATAAGCTTGCGAATGACGATTCACAGTTTGAGGTCGATTTAAACTTTAAATCAATGCAAGACTTTGAGCCTGCTGCGATCGTAAATCAAGTTGATCCACTACGCCAATTGATGGAAACGCGTAATAAACTGCGTGATTTGATGACAAAAGTTGACCGCTCAGAAGAGCTTGAAAATATCCTAGAGGATGTTTTGAACAATACGGACAATCTGGCAAGACTTGCAGGCGAGTTAGATCTTGACAAGAAAGCGAAGTCAGACAGTACTGAAGGAGCGGAATAATGACGACTGAAGCTGAAAAACAGTTAGATCCAACAGTTAATGAACAGACAACTTCATTCTTAGATCAAGCTATTGGTGCGACTAAGCAGACCGAAGCTTCTCGTGCTGAGGAGCTGATTAAAACGCTCGCTGAAGAAGCAATGAAAGGGACAGTTACTTGGAACAAAAACCTAACAGTAACTTTTCGTGAAGCGATTAATTTGCTCGATAGGCAGATTTCTGATCAGTTGTCTGAAGTAATGCATCACCCAGAATTACAGAAACTCGAAGGTTCTTGGCGCGGCTTAAATTATCTAGTGATGAATTCAGAGACCAGCTCTACTCTGAAAGTTCGCATGATGAGCATGACCAAGAAAGAGCTACATAAAGACTTGAGCAAAGCTGTTGAGTTTGATCAAAGCCAGATCTTTAAAAAGGTTTACGAGTCTGAGTTTGGTAGTGCTGGTGGTGAACCGTATGGTGCATTGATTGGAGACTATGAGTTTACCAACCACCCAGAAGATATTGAGTCGTTACGCCTAATGTCAAATGTAGCGGCTTCTGGCTTCTCTCCATTCTTGTCCGCGGCTTCACCAGCACTATTCGGCTTTGATGAGTGGACTGAGCTGTCAAAACCACGCGACCTAGATAAGGTATTTGAATCACTAGAATACGCCCAATGGCGTTCGTTCCGCGAGAGTGCCGATTCGCGCTTCGTTAGTCTGACGATGCCAAAAGTCCTTGCTCGTTTGCCATACGGACAAGCTACCGCTCCAGTCGAAGAGTTTGGGTTTGAAGAGTTCGAAGTAGATCCTGTTTCAGGTATTGCTGTTAACGCTGAACATAACGACTACTGTTGGATGAACTCTTCGTATGTTCTTGGTGTTAAGTTAACCGACGCATTTTCAAAATATGGATTTTGTACTGCCATCCGTGGTGCAGAAGGCGGTGGTCGAGTGGATAACTTGCCAACGCATTTCTTCATGAGTGATGATGGCGACCCTGATATGAAGTGCCCAACAGAGATTGGTATTACCGACAGACGTGAGGCGGAGCTTGGTAAGCTTGGTTTCTTACCGCTTTGTCACTACAAAAACACCAACTATGCAGTGTTCTTTGGTGCGCAAACCTGTCAAAAACCAGCGAACCATGAATCCCCTGAAGCAACGGCCAATGCGGCCATTTCTGCCCGCCTACCTTATATGATGGCAACATCTCGTTTTGCGCATTATTTGAAAGTAATGGCTCGAGATAAAATTGGTAGCTTTATGGAAGCAGAAGACGTTGAGTCTTGGCTGAACCGCTGGATCCTAGGTTACGTCAATGCTTCTGAAGGCGGTGGTCAAGAGATCAGAGCGAAATACCCTCTAGCAGACGCTCGTGTTCAGGTTAAGGAAATTCCTGGCGCACCTGGTTCTTACAATGCCGTAGCATGGCTGAAACCTTGGTTGCAAATGGAAGAACTGACGACATCTTTGCGACTTGTGGCCAAGATCCCTCAGTCAGGTGGATAAGAAATGAATTGGCTGGTCGAAAGGCCAGCCATGACCAATCTTTATGTTCTAGATGGAATTAGCAGTGTCACTTAACTTTCGCGACCCTAGCAAGCTAAAACATGAGTTCAGTACCGGAGGCTACGCTGAACTTGATAGCCCGTGGTTGACTCGATTCAATGAATCTTCTGATCTTGTAGCGTCAGCGCGAATTTGGCTAGAAGGTACACGTTCAAGAGATTTGGACAGCTTTCGTCATAGTGTGATGAACACAATTAACCGCATTGATGAGCTATTAGAATCTCAACTAAATGAAATATTACATCATCCTGAGTTTCAACAGCTCGAAAGGGGGTGGGTTGGAGTTAGGTATTTATGTGAACAGGTTGATTCTCGTTCATCGGACTCTGTAAAAGTTAAGGTTTTAACGGCGACATGGAATGAAATCAGTAAAGATGCTTTAAAAGCCATCGAGTTTGACCAATCAGCACTATTTAAGTTGCTCTATCAAAATGAATATGGCATGGCAGGGGGAGAACCCTTTGGTGTGGTGGTTGGAGATTATCAGCTTCGCTGTGATCCTAGTAAAAATTATTTTGATAGAGATCTGTCTGTGTTGAGTAAGATCTCTCAGTCTGCAGCTGCAGCATTCAGCCCATTTATCATGTCTGCATCGCCAGAGATGTTTGGTGTTGATAGTTTCGCTCAACTCTCTGCGATAAGAGATATAGCAGCCCAATTTGAACAGGAAGATTATGCAAAGTGGCGTAGTTTGAGAGATAACGATGACGCTAAATTTATTGGTTTGACTGCACCTAACGTCTTGTTCCGTCAGCCATACAAAAGTGATGGCTCGCGGAATGATAAATTCAATTTTCAAGAACACATCTACGACTCCAACCGAGATTTGCTATGGGGGAGTAGTGCGTACTGTTTTGCTGCTGTATCAATTAGAGCATTTCAGGAACATGGTTGGTTCACGCATATGCGAGGGATTAAACAAGGCGATTACAGTCAGGGTATTATCGCCGCTCCTACAAGGAGCACGATGCGTGTTAATGGCAAGAATGATCGTGAAAGATGTCCGTTAAACTTGAAAATCACTGAGAGAAAAGAGCAAGAATTGTCTGAGTGCGGTTTTATTTCTATTTCTCCAATACCTGAGACTGATATGGTAGGGATGACCTCGAATGTATCTCTCTACAAGCCCAAACAATACGCAGAAAAGCATATTTCAACGAATGCAAAACTGACATCGATGTTGCAATACACATTGTGTGTATCGCGAGTCGCACATTATCTCAAGGTTATGGGGCGTGACAAAATTGGTGGGTATCAAGACGCAGAAAGCCTAGAGCGTGACTTTCAACGCTGGTTACATCAGTACACTACCGCATCAGATGAAGCGTCTGATGAGCTTCGAGCTAAATACCCCCTAAATGAAGCGAAAATTACAGTTCGAGAGAAAAGAGAAACTCCTGGACATTATTACTCAGTTATCCATTTGCGACCGCATTTTCAACTCGATCAAATGGTATCTAGCATTAAATTAATTACCGAATTATCACCAGAGCACATGGTGTAAGGAAATAACAATGACTCAATGGAAAAATGCTTTGTCCCAAGGCCTATTGCAACACGCTCTAGAGCAATTAATTGATGAAATTAAAGCAACCCCTAAAGATGCGAGCTTGAGAAGTTCCTTCATTGAGCTTCTTTGCATTGATGGGGACTTCGAGCGTGCGGACGCTCAGCTCATGCAATCGATTAAATTGTTTCCTGAGTATCTGCCTGGTGCAAGTCAGCTACGACATTTAGTGAAAGCAGCTCAAGCTAGAAAGGATTTTATCAATGGTGCGGCTAGTGCCAAAGTATTAGGTGATGAGGAATTAACTAAAGAGCTTGTTCGATTTAATCTTGCTCTCGGAAATCAAGAGTACGAAGAAGCGTCACGTCTATCGCATCGCATTGAAGAGCGTCGTACTATTAAAGGGTTTAACGTAAACGGCACAAACTACGAAGATGCTAGAGATATTGATGATCGTTTAGGTGGTTACATTGAACTGTTTTCTACAGCAGGTAACTATTTTCTTGTACCCATATCGAGCATCCATACGCTAGAAGTTAAAGCACCTACTTCTTTGTTAGAAAGTATTTGGCGACCTGTCGAGTTTGATATCGATGGACTTGGTGAAGGCGAAGGCCATATGCCTTTGACGTATGTCGACTCAGAGACCGATGCACAAAAGTTAGGCCGAGAAACGGATTGGAAGCAGATTGGTGAGCAAGAATCTTTTGTTGGCTTGGGTCAAAAATGTTGGTTAGTCGGTGACTCAGCGCTTCCAATCTGTGATTTGACTACATTATTAGAACAGAAACAAATAGCGTAGAAATATCATGTCGTTAACCGTTTCTCTGCTCGACAAATTGATAGATAGTGATCCTCTCACTCGAGATGAGAAAGACTTCCCTGCAAGCCAGCAACAGATGTTGAGCAGCTTACTTAGAGATCTAGAGTCGATGCTGAATAGTCGTATTGGATGGAAAAATATTCCTGATGATCTTCTAGAGGTTCGTTATTCAATATTGAACTATGGGCTGCCAGATTTTTCCTCAATGCCCTATAGCAGCCAAGAAGGGCAGAATCAGCTTTGCGACATCGTTCATGAAGCAATTAAAGAGTTTGAGCCGAGGTTAAGGAACCCTCATGTCCAGATTTCGGACGAGAAAAACGCTATTGATAGGGTATTGAGGTTACAGATAAATGCCACTTGCTTAATTGATAACAGTATTCATGAAGTGCGATTCAATTCTGAAGTAGAGCCGGTAAATTTAGGTATGAAACTGAGTAGAGCAAAATGAGTGAAGAGTTTCTCAAGTACTATAATCGCGAGTTAGCTTATTTGCGTCACAAAGGGCAAGAGTTTGGTGAGCAGTATCCCAAGATTGCCGCGAGACTTCGTATTAGTGAGGAACAGGTTGACGATCCACACGTAGAAAGATTGTTAGAAGGCTGCGCATTTCTAACAGCAAGGATTAGACAAAGCTTAGACAATAGTTACCCTCAGTTTACAGAGTCTTTGATGGGACAGTTATATCCGGATTTTCACGCCCCAATCCCGTCAATGTCAGTCATTAAAATGAGCTGTTCTAACTCCACTTCCTCTTATTTTGATGTAGAAGAAGGCGAGCGAGTTGTTATCGGTGCTACTGGATATCATGAATGCGAGTTTAGAACTTGTTATCCGGTCAGAATGTATCCTGTTGATGTGACCTCTGGCGTTTTTAAAAATGCGCCTTTCAAGCCAGTTGGCTCACGATGGGAAAGCAATGCTCATTCAGTTTTGAAAGTACAGCTCACGGCTCAAGATGAAGAGACTCCTCTTGGTGAAATGGGGATAGAACGGCTGCGCTTCTATTTAAACGGTCAATCTCAATTGACTTTTAAGCTCTACCAAATGCTGTTTCAAAACCTAATTGGTTTATCTGTTGTTGTGGATGGCAAAGAAGTTCGTCCTTTAACCAAAAGACATCTTTCTGAAGTAGGATTTTCAGAAGATGAGAAAGTTGTGCCATACAGTAAAAGAAGCTTTTCAGGAGCAAGATTACTTGTTGAGTATTTGCACTTTCCTGAGAAGTTTATGTTCTTTGATATCACCGAACTTGGATTATCTGAGCTAGATCTTGGAGAGCAAGTCGAACTGTATTTTTACTTTGATACCAACGATGACTGGCTTCCAAAGCAAGTGGACGAAGAAAGCTTAATGGTAGGTTGTGTGCCTGTAATCAACTTATTTAAAAGTATTATGGAGCCTAAGCGTATTCTACCAACTGAATACGATTACCACTTGTCTCCGCAATACCAAGAATCTGAAAGTAATGAGGTTGTCTCAATTTCTGACGTAACGTTGAGAAACTGGAACAAAACGTACCACAATTTGCCATGTTATCACGCTGGTGAGCACACGCATTATACAAACACTAGTGAGATTTATTGGTTGATGAGACGTGAGGATAAGAACTGGGCTGGTGGGTATGATGAGCCAGGTAGAGAAACTTACATTTCTTTTGTTGATAAAAAACATCAATTGTTCAGCCCGGATAGCCGGGAAAACTGGTTAATGTACGTGGAAGCTGAGTGCTGTAACCGCAACTTAGCGCAGAAACTTCCATTTGGAGGTGGGCTGCCGCAAGTATCTTTACCGGAGGTAAATGACAATTTCGAATCTGTTCGTTGTTTAGTTTCTTTATCAGAAACTATTCGGCCAGAAATGGATGAAAGCACACGATGGCAGTTAACTAAGCTTTTAACTTTAAACCATTTTACCGAGGAAGATGGTTTAGCAACTTTGAAGCAGACCCTTAATCTCTATGCATTTTCTGGGACAGCAGAAACGAAAGCGGTAATCGATGCTTTAACTAAGTTAGAGTTTGAGCCTACTACAGGAAGAATTAGTCAGAAAGGCAAAGTTGGATTTGCGCACGGTATAAAAATTATTTTGACGGTTTCTGATCAAATTTTACCTAAAGAGCAGATCTTTCTCTTAGGTAGTGTTTTATCTGTTTACTTCTCGCAATATGCTGAAATTAACATTTTTACGCAGTTAGAAATAAGAATTAAGTCCACGGGAAAGTCTTTCCACCTATGGCCCGCATTAACTGGCGATAAGGTGTTGCTATGAGCGCGGAACAATTTTATCGAGAATTAAAGCAACATCCATTGTTTGAAGCGATTCATCTTATTGAACACGAAGTTCTGCAAGCAGAGGCGCAAATAGGAACAGATGCGTTACCGAAGCATGAAAAGCTAAACTTAAAGGTTAATCCATCATTAGGTTTTGAAAATGCTCAGCTTTGTGAACTGAAAAATATAGATGACAGCAAGTTAGAGATTGAGACCAATTTAATAGGCCTAACGGGTGAGCAAGGTGTGCTTCCCCAGCACTATAGTGAATTAGCTTTACATCGCCAAAAAGAAGGCGATACGGCTATGGTGGACTTCTACGATATTTTCAATCATCGCTTATTATCTCTTTATTATCGATGTTGGCAACTGAGTCAGCTGACTGTTCAGTCTCGTGCGCATGCGCAGGGCGCGCGTTCGCCGTTAGAAAGCTGTAAATCGGCATTAACTGGGAAAGGGAGTTCACTGTCCCGGCACTATGGTGGTGTGTTTGCTTCACCAGTGAGAAGTAAAGGTGGACTGAAAAGTATTCTTGAATGTTTATCTGGATGCCAAGTAAAAGTTCATGAATTTCAAGGACAATGGTTACACCTTACGAAAGAAGAGCAAACACGCCTTGCATCCCGAACTATGCCTGAAGGGCAGTTTGCTCAACTTGGTTTAGGAGCGTCTTTGGGTTCGAAAGCATGGAACATCAACGCGGGGACAACAATAGAATTTCTGCCAAAAGATAAACAGCTAGTTAGTAAATTGCTTCCTAACCAACCCAATATAGCAATCATTAAGAACGCTGCTTATGAGTTGATTGGAAAACATAAACAACTGAAGTGGCAGCTCACCACCAAACATAGTTTGCTACCACAAGCTTGTTTATCGAAACAGCAGGGGCAGTTAGGTATTGGTTCTGTGCTTAAAAAACACGAACGTACAAAAGATCGAACTATAACAATTACTATTTAAAGGAAATGTAATGGCTTCACTCTCACTTTCAGCGTTGGTCGAAAGATTGTCTCCTCAGGCTAAGGAAACACTTGAACAGGCAGCTGCGATGGCAAGCTCCCGAACTCATCACAGTATTGAAATGTCTCACTGGTTAATGATGATTATCCGCCATCCTGACGATATTTACTCTGAAGTTTTTGACGAATTTGATGTCGATAAAATCAAGGTTGAAACCGATATTCAAAAGGCATTAGAAAAATACAAAACAGGATGCCAGTCGGTGCCTGGGCTATCAGCTCATACGGTGACTGTTATGCAAAATGCCTTGTTGTCTGCAACCATTGAATTCAATCAAGAACAGTTGGGGTGCATCCATCTTTTATTTGCCTACTTGTCTGATGATACGTTAGTCAACATGGCTGGTTCGATTAGTCCTGAACTAAACAAGATAGAACCATCTCGCTTATTGAACTTTAAAGAAAGTAATGCGCCTCAATCAAGATCGAATGACTTAGCGCAGTCAAACGCGAATTCCGCCTTGAATCAATTTACAACAGACCTTACTGAGCAAGCTAGGGAAGGTAAAATAGATCCGGTGATTGGTAGAGATAATGAAATTCGCCTAATGATCGATATTTTATTAAGACGCCGACAAAACAACCCGATTCTTACGGGAGAAGCTGGTGTTGGAAAAACAGCCGTTGTTGAAGGTTTGGCGCAAAAGATCATTGATGGCGATGTACCTCCCGCTCTGCAAAATGTGGCAATTAAGTCTCTGGATTTGGCGTTACTGCAAGCCGGCGCAGGCATGAAAGGTGAGTTTGAAAACAGGCTTAAGAACCTTGTTAAGGAAGTAAACGACGCTCCACAGCCTATTATATTGTTCATTGATGAAGCTCATGGCCTAATTGGCGGTGGTGGGCAAGCGGGCCAAGGTGATGCGGCGAATATTCTGAAGCCAGCATTAGCGAGAGGTGAACTCAGAACGATCGCAGCAACAACGTGGGCAGAGTATAAAAAGTATTTTGAAAAAGATGCAGCTTTAACTAGGCGTTTTCAAGTCGTAAAGGTTGATGAGCCTGCCCCTGAACTCGCGATCGAAATGTTACGAGGCTTACTTGATGTAATGGCACAACACCACGATGTTCATATCACTAACCAAGCTCTCAATGCAGCGGTCCAACTGTCAGCTCGATACATTAATGGTCGTCAACTGCCAGATAAAGCGGTTTCTGTTTTGGATACGGCCTGTTCTCGAGTTGCGTTAAGTCAGTCATCTACACCGGGAGGCCTAGATGCGAAAAGAAACAAACTTAAAGCAAAGCAAGCTGAGTATGAGCATCTTAGCCAAGAGAGTCGGCTAGGAGCATCTCTTGATGTGCAGCTGCAAGGTGTCCGAAAAGAGATTGATGCGCTATCTAATGACATTATTGAATTAGAAGTACTTTGGGAAAAAGAAAAAGAATGGGTAAATGAAGCTAAGTCACTTAGAACCCAAATAATCCAGGAGGGTTCTGAAACTGCTAGAGACAAGTTACAAGAGCTTGAAAATAACCTTTCCGCTAACTCACAGCCCTTAGTTTTTTCGCATGTAAATGAAGCGCTAATCGCAGAAGTTATTTCGGATTGGACCGGTATACCGCTAGGTAAACTTCAGGATGATGAAATCCAAGCAGTATTGGGTTTGAAAGAAAGTTTGTGTAAGCGAGTTGTCGGGCAGGATCACGCTTTAGAGCTCATGTCTGAAGTGATAAAAACCGCGAGTGCGCAGCTCACGGATGAGACACGACCAAATGGTGTATTTCTCCTAACCGGACCAAGCGGAGTGGGTAAAACCGAATCGGCTTTGGCGATTGCAGAGAAAGTCTATGGTAGTGAAGAAAATGTCACGACTATCAATATGTCGGAATTTAAGGAAGAGCATAAAGTCTCATTGCTATTAGGTTCTCCTCCTGGTTATGTCGGTTATGGAGAAGGAGGTGTACTGACTGAAGCTGTTAGACGTAAACCTTATAGTGTAATTCTCCTCGATGAAATGGAAAAAGCGCACCCTGGTGTTCAAGATATTTTTTATCAGGTGTTTGATAAAGGCTCAATTAAAGACGGTGAAGGTCGAGATATAGACTTTAAAAACACTATTATTATTATGACCGCGAACACAGGGACCGAAACGACGATGTCTTTGTATTCTGATCCTGATTTATCTCCTGAGCCGTCAGCACTAAAAGATGCTTTACGCGATGATTTGTTGGTCGACTTTAAACCTGCATTTTTAGGGCGTGTGAACGTATTACCTTATTTGCCTCTATCAAGAAAAGTATTGATAGAAATAACAAAATTAAAGTTGGATAAAATTACGACTCGTATTCGTAAGCACTATAACGCTGACCTGTTTTTTGATGAGGAACTAATTAATGATATTGTAGACAATAGCAATGAGTCTGGCAGTGGTGCGCGTGTGGTACAAACAACCATAGAAAATACATTGCTTCCGAAGATTTCTCATGAAATATTGCATGCAATTCTTAATGATAAGACGTTTGATGAAATTATTGTTAAAGGTACAACTAGTGGACTTGATGTCTCAATAGTTTAACATCCTTTACACTCTCAATAATAATTGGGAGTTGGTTCATATTAACTATTATTTTTTATAAAAAACGCTTAAATTAAATCTTATTTAAAGATATAACAGGGCGTATTTAAAATGAAGTTTTTGATACATTAATCACTAATTATCACCAAACGTCAGATAATTAAATTACTACGATATATGTCAATTAATAATGCTATAGGAGATTAGCATGCAGTCTAATACGTATCTTAAATACGCAGATATTAAGGGTGAGGCAACAGCCGAGCAATACAAAGATTTGATTACACTACTATCTGTAGATTGGAGTGTAGGTCGTGAGATCTCATCATACACTGGTACAGCGATGGACCGTGAAGCGAGCGCTACTCGTCTATATGATTTGACTATCACTAAACTTCAAGACCGTTCTTCTCCTGACTTATTTAAAGAAGCGACGATTGGTAAAGGTAAACCAGCGGTTTTCCATATTACTAAGCAGGGTGAGAAGGTTGAAGAGATCATGAAGATCGAACTGACTGATGCGATGATTTCTAACTACTCAGTTTCTATCCAAGACGATCGTCCAGTTGAAACTATCACAATTTCTTACACAGAAATGATGATGACAGTGACTCCTACTGACGATAAGAACAACACTTCTGCTCCATTGGTATACGGCTACAGCGGTGTTAAAGGTCAACAAATGTAATTTTCATGCGGGGGAGTATTCCTCCGCATTTTTTTGAAAGAAGTATTTAATGAAAAGAGCAACTCAAGATAACAATTTCATCCGAATTTCTTCCCCATTCGGTAAAGATGCCATCATACTAAACTCGTTTGAGTATAAAGAAGAGATCTCAGAACTTTTTTCATTGCGTGCTAAAGCTTACTTTAATGATCAACGAAGTGAGTTAAACGAAATTATTGGTAAGGAAGTTACCATTACCCTTGAAAATAATGAGGATGTTTCTTCAAATCCTCGTTATATGCATGGTTACGTTTCTGCTGCAAGATTAGAAGGGAAAAGGGTTTCTAATACACATAAAGGCGAAAATTATAAAAACATAGAATTATTAATAGAGCCTAAATTACGTTTCGCTGAATATCGAAAAAATTGCAGAATATTTCAGCATAAAGATATAAAGGAAATTATCTCTGAAGTACTATCGGAGCATAGTGTTGCCTTTAGTTTTGAGCTAACCAAGTCCTATCCTAAATACACGTACAAAGTACAATATGAAGAATCAGATCTTGAATTTGTTCGACGTCTGTTATCGGAAGAGGGGCTATCATTTTGTTTTACACATACTAAGTCTGCCCATACGCTCAATATTTTTGATGACATCAGTTTTTATAAGCCGGGTACTGAGTTTTTAGTCGATTTTGATACAGGTACGGCGAAATCTAGCCACATTTCTTCTTGGCATGAAACGCAAATTCTGACTACTAAAGCGAGTCAAAAGTCAGGCTATAACATGCTCAAGCCTTCTTCGAATCCTAAAAATACTGCAAAGGGTGAAAGTGATTTTTTTACAGTGCCTGAAAGCGAGTATTTTGAATACATGGGTGAAATGGAGAGCAATGATCAATACGCACTGAGAAACACGCATGCAATAGAAGCACTACAGCAAAATGCATATTTGTGTCGTGGCGAGGCTACGTGCAGAACATTCAGCGTAGGCAAGTGCTTCAAGTTTAAAAAACATGAAGATAAATCTCGAGTTGGCAAAGAATATGTACTGTCTTCTGTTTTTTTGTCTGCTGCTGTTTATAACCAGACTGGTCAAGGTGGCACCGGTGCGCAAGGTGTCAAAGTCTCGTTTAGTTGTGTTGACTCAAAGACAATCCTTCGTCCTTCAGTTAACTATCCGAAACCTCAGATGAAAGGTTTGCAAACTGCAATAGTTACGGGGAACAAAGATGGTGAAATTTACATAGACAAACATGGCCGTATCAAAGTTCAGTTTCACTGGGACCGTGTTGGTAAATACGATGTAAATAGTTCATGTTGGATTCGTGTTGCGCAAAATATCGCAGGTAACGGATGGGGGTCGGTGTTTCACCCTAGAGTCGGACAAGAGGTCATCGTCGAGTTTGTCAACGGAGACCCTGATCAACCAATCGTTACGGGGTCACTATATAACGGTAGTCAACTCCCTCCTTACGCTTTACCAGAGCAAAGTTCTCAGAGTGGTTATAAATCACGCTCTGTACAAAAAGGTACATCCAATTTTAATGAGTTGCGCTTCGATGATAAGCCTGGTGAAGAGCACATTTATCTTCATGCTGAAAAACTGTTCCAAATGCTAGTTGAAGACTGTGTTGATATCGCCGTTGAAAACAGTAAAACCGAAAAAGTGACCAATGATGTTAATCAAGAGGTTGGTCAGAACGCGAGCTTGAAAGTAGGTAAAAACTTTTCGAATGAAACGGGTGAAGTACTGTCTTTTAATGCAGGAAAGAGCGTCGAGATCAAAGTAGGTGGTGCTTCTATTCAGATGTCTAGCTCTGGAGAAATCAATATCAAAGGTAATAAAATATCCATTAACGGCTCAGCTATTGCTCTTAAAGCTGGGCAAATTTCATTGAACTAAGGTGATTTAAAGTGGGTAAACCAGCCGCAATTTTGGGCAGCTTTCATCTTTGCCCTAAAAAAACAGGAAAGATACCGCATGTCGGTGGTCCCGTCGTTGTTGGTTCACCAAACGTAACGATTGGCGGGATACCTGCGGCAAGACAAGGCGACAAGCTTATTTGTATCGGTCCTCCGGATAGTATCTCAGCAGGTTCTTCTAGCGTAACAATCAACGGTAAACCAGCCGCAAGAGTCGGCGATTCAACGTCTCATGGTGGCAAAATTCTATCTGGTATGCCTACGGTTTTAATCGGAGGCTAGATGCCACTCGCATTTCAAACGCATCTTCTATCCTTTAATGGCCGTTCACACACCGTTCGCGAGATAGCTGATGATTCTTTTAGATTGTCCGAGGAAATCCGACCCCCTGACTTTGCTCAATCAATAGATGAGCATATATTAAGCCTCGTGCGCTCTGAGCGCGAGAGTCTTGAGCAAGTTGATATCAAAGGGAATCTCTGTGTTCTTTTACCATCTTCGGTAGACAAAAGCTTGCTTAAAGCATTGATAAGCGAGCTTTCTATTTTCGTTGGCCAAACTGTCAATACTGAAATTTACTTTTATCCTTATGGCCAAGCTGCATTTTTGATGGCACTAAATCGGATAAATCGTGAAGTTAATGAAACGCAAGCGACTTGGATACTGGCTATAGAGGTTACGAGCGATGTAGAAGGGCATGTCGAACCTCAAAGCTCTATCATTTTAACCAAGTGTTTTTTTCGACATTCAGGTCTTGTGCCTGATGTTGTTCGAATTGATTTAGATGCCAAACAACAACGCATCGCCGTGGACAAGGTGTTTAAGCAATTAGGAGTAAGTTGTGAACATCCACTCAGTCAATTGTATTTATCCGTTAATGAGGAAGAGCCGCAATGGTTAAACTCAATGCAATTCTTGTCTCCGTGGGTGACCGATCAAACTCAGTATCAATTTGTTGATATAAAACTTGGCGGATTGGGTGCATGTGGCGGAGTTTTAAAAGCGTTAGTGATTGATGAGCTTCAAAGAAGCAGCCCCTGCCCAGACTTTCACGTTTTGCAAGCCGACATCGAGCCAGATGGCTATGCGGTAGGAGTAATATACAATTGGCGTAGCGAATAGGTCTGGCTATTGCTTTTCCTTCTAGTAGCTGAGGTTTTAGTGATGCAAATGTTATGGGGGATTGACTCGAAACTGGCCCTTTAATGATGTTTGGACAATGACTAGGCGCAGCTTGCTTTTCAAAATAGCTTTGCTCACCGCGTTTTTACAGTGTTCTTCTCGCTTTCTGATTAAATAGCCAGCCATAGAACACAAACCACATGAAAAGCTGTTCGACTCAAGATATCCTTACCGATATAAAATAACTTGAGTTTTGGCTTGTTCGAGATCCCACCCGTGACGCATTCCTTTTTATAAACGGTACATGGACTCTGACAGAAGCAAGCCTACTCATAGAATTGGCGGAAAGTGAATTCGAATGAAGTTTATCCACACCTCAGATTGGCATCTTGGTCGACAATTCCACAACGTATCACTACTCGAAGATCAACAAGCAGTACTCGAACAACTGATTAACTATATTGAACGCAACCCCGTCGATGCAGTTGTAGTGGCGGGAGATATCTATGACCGTTCGGTGCCACCAACGGTTGCAATAGAACTGTTAGATCGAGTCGTGAAACGCATTTGTACCGAGTTAGAAACACCAATGATATTTATATCTGGCAACCATGATGGTGCAGAAAGGCTAGGTTTCGGCTCAGAGCAAATGAAAAATGCAGGTCTCCATATTGTTAGCAACTTTGAAGATATGCTCACTCCCATAATCATAAAAACGGACTCTGCGGACGAGGTCGCGTTTTATGGTATGCCTTATAACGACCCTGAACAGGTCAGGTTTGCCTACAAAGCCTCGGTATCCACTCATGATGAGGCTCATCAATTGCTTGTTGAGCAAATTAAAGAGCGCTTTATCTCTAAGCAAAAGCGCGTGCTCGTGAGTCACTGTTTTGTTGATGGGGCTATCGAGTCAGACTCTGAACGACCATTATCTATTGGTGGTTCTGATCGCGTGAGTCATGAACACTTCTTAGATTTTGACTACGTCGCACTTGGTCATTTGCATCAGCCTCAAAAGAAAGGCGCAGAGCATATCCGTTACTCTGGCTCTCTCATGAAGTATAGCTTTGGTGAACAGAACCAGAGAAAAGGTTTCACGTTAGTTGAACTGGACAAGAAAGGATTCGTTTCTGCAAAGCATATTGATCTTACGGCTCCTCATGAAATGCGTATTGTAGAGGGCGAGCTGGATAAAGTTATTGAGCAAGGGAAAACAGACCCCAAGAATGAAGATTATTTGTTAGTTCGTTTGATGGATAAACATGCGATTTTAAACCCAATGGAAAAACTTCGTTCAGTGTATCCAAACGTTTTACACCTTGAGAAACCTGGCATGTTAATTGGGGTAGAGCAGGAAATGGCGCAAGCAAAGTTGGCGCGAAGCGAAATTGATATGTTCCGAGATTTTTTTATTGAGGCGCAAGATAGCCAGTTGTCTAAAGAGCAAGAGCAAGCTGTTACTGACATTATTAAGCAATTATCACAGCAATAGGGACCAAAGATGAAACCAATTAAACTAACCATGCAAGCCTTTGGTCCGTTTGCAAAAACTGAAATCATTCATTTTGAGAAGCTTGGCAGTAACCCTCTATTTTTGATTAATGGTCCTACAGGTTCCGGTAAAACGTCGATCTTAGATGCCATTTGCTTCGCCCTTTATGGTGAAACCACAGGTAATGAGCGACAAGGTATTCAGATGCGGTGTGACTTATCCGCGCAAGACTTACCAACCGAAGTAGTTCTCGAATTTTCGTTACACGGCAAACAATACCGAGTTGTTCGATCCCCTGAGCAGGAAGCGCCCAAGGCCCGTGGTGAAGGGATGACGATTAAAAAGCACACTGCGGCTCTTTATGAACTCGGTGAGACTGAAACGCTTATCACCAGCAAGACGACTCAGGTTAAAACTGAAGTTAGCAATATTATTGGCTTGAATGAAACTCAATTTCGTCAAGTTATGGTGTTGCCTCAAGGAAAATTCCGAGAACTGTTGCTTGCTAGCTCTAAAGAGCGTGAAGAAATTTTTGGCCAGCTCTTTCAAACTGACATATATAAAAAAATTGAGTACGCGCTCAAAGATAAAGCGAGTGCAATTAGTAAAGCGAAAGGCGAATTTGATAATCAAATTCGAGGTGCTTTACAAGTTGCAGAAGCGAGTTCTGAACAAGAACTATTACAACAACTGGAACAAGTAACTAAGCAATTAGAGTCTGATAAAAAGAATGAGCAAGCAGCGTTAGATAAGCTCAATACTGCTAAATCTGAATTGCAAAAAGCGGAAACCTTGAATGGAGAGTTTTCGAAACGAGAGCAAGCAGAAAGCGCACTCAAGCTGCATCTAGAACACGCAGATTCGATAAAAGCTCGTCAACAGCAATTAGAAAACGCTAAAAATGCCAATAAGATAGAGTTGCCCTACATCTCATTACAAAATGCAAAAGCTCAAACGCAAGAGCTTAGGCAAAAAATCGTAGCTTTGGAAGAGAGTCTCGAAAAAGCTAATGTCGTTGCGAGAGAACAAGAAAACTTGCAGCAAAGTGCAAAAGAGGCAGCGGCAAAGGTCCCGCAGTTAACGCAACTGCAGTATCAGCTTGAAAGTATGAAAAACAAGTTGGTCGAGAAAGACAATTTGGAAAGTAAAATAACGGCGGGTTATCAACAAAAACAACAATTTGAAGCAACGTTAAAACAGTACATAGAACTAAAAGATAAGTTAACGTTACAGGCCCAGCAGGGACAGAAGGAGCTAGAGAAAGCACGAGTTGATGTTGCGCTTATTGGCAGCATCGATGCGGAAATAAAACAAAAACAACGGCTGTTACAGGATCTACAAAAGCTGCATGATCTTACTTTAGAGCTCTCTAAACTCAATGCGCTAACTGTAGGCAAGCAGCAGTCACTACACGAAGCCAGTCAGCGCTATATGCAGCGTCAACAAGCCGCTGATACGATAGAGCTTAAGTGGCACAACGCTCAAGCGGCAGTATTAGCGCAGCGACTAAAAGCAGGTGAAGCATGCCCGGTGTGTGGTAGCGAAACGCATCCTAACCCCGCAACGTTTGTTGAAGAAGCCGTTACAAAAGAGCAAGTTCAGGCGGCTAGAGCTAAAGAGCGAGAAGCTCAAACCTTGTTGAACCAACTAAGCAATCAGCTAGAACAACATAACGTTGTCATTAGTCAGTATCAGAATCAGTGTAACCAGTTGAAAGAGGAGTTGGGTGAGTATGCTACATCTGAGATCTCGACGGTTCAAAATGATTTGCAAGCGATCAATGCTCAACTCCTACGTCTACAAGCTATTGATATTGAAAAGCTAGAAAAGAACGTTGAACAGCTTAATCAACGCTGCGTCGTGGGTGAAAATAAAATTCATGAGCTGCAGAATAAAATGGCGGCAAATGAATCAACCGTTAAAGCGAACCAAGAACAATTGGCTCAATTACAAGCTTCTATTGACCCAAAATACAGTTCCGCTGACTTGCTTGAACGTGAAATTTTGCTGACAAAAGAGCAAATTCTGAGTTTGAACACAGGCTTAGAAAAGGCGCAAACCGCTTTGCAGCAAGCGATATTGGAGAAATCAAATGCGGAAAGTCACTTAGCGACGAACAAGCAGTGGTTATCTGAGTCAGAGCAAAAACTTAGCCAAGCAGAATTAGCGTGGAATGAGGCACTACAGGCGAGTAAATTTGAGGATGAAAGCCATTATCTAAGTAGTCGAGTGGGAGATGATGAACTTCAAGCCTGGCAGCAAGAAATAGACAGCTTCAAACAGGCACAAACCAAGCTTGAGCAAACACTACATGATTTAAATCATGCATTGAAAGATCTTGAAAGGCCTAATTTAGAGTTGTTTAATGACAGGTTAACCACTCTGCAGGCGCAATATATTGAAGTAAGGAATCAACTTGATACCACACGCTCAATATTTGAACGTCTTGAAAAGGTTCGTAAAGATATTGCCGTGTTGCATGAGAAAAATAGTAAGTTAGAAGAAGAATACAAAGTCTTTGGTACGTTGTACGACGTTGCTAGTGGTAAAACAGGCAGCAGGGTTAGCCTACATCGCTTTGTTCTTGGTGTACTGTTGGATGATGTGCTGATTCAGGCCTCCCAACGTTTAAGCCTTATGAGTAAAGGGCGCTATATTCTTGCTCGAAAAACAGAGGGCTTCAAAGGTGCTGCGGGTCGCGGCTTAGATTTAATGGTTGAAGATGGCTACACAGGAAAAACGCGTGATGTTGCGACACTTTCCGGCGGTGAATCATTTATGGCAGCGCTTGCTCTGGCACTTGGTTTGTCGGATGTTGTGCAATCCTATAGTGGCGGTATTCGTTTAGACACTTTATTTATTGATGAGGGCTTCGGTAGTTTAGACCCAGAGTCTTTAGATCTTGCTATTCAAACGCTAGTGGACCTGCAACAGACTGGGCGCATGATCGGTGTTATTTCTCACGTTTCTGAGTTGAAAGAACAAATGGCGCAGAGGATTGATGTAGAACCATCAAGACTTGGTTCAACGGTGTCGATTAAATCTCAATGTCGCTTCGCTGTCTAATTCAGTGACTACTGTTAGATCAAAAAGCCCCTAATGTTGGGGCTTTCTGACTAAGTCGCTACTGTTCGCAAAAGTGGCCTTCTTTTGGCGATTGGGTAATCGCATATTCGCCATCGAGGTTGCGATAAACAATCGTGTTCCAAACAGAGCCATCATCCAATTCAAACTCAATAGCATAGTTGACGCCGCTAACGATTTGCGCGTGAACATTCAGTATTTGTTTAAACGACGCTATTGTGTCCATTTTCTTTAAAACAAAGGCCATTGCCTTTTGTGCATCAGGGGTCGCGTTAAACTCATTCCACCCACCTGGCATGTTTCCTTGTGCATTACATACATCTGCCGAGGTCGTTAATTGTGTCGTTGCGCTCGGCTTTTCCTGCTGACAACCTGCAAGTAACACCAAAAGTGCACAAACTGACACTGTTTTTAATTTCATAACAATAACCTCTGTCTATAACGCAACGTATTATAGGAGGGTGATATGCCTACGAATGTCTATGTTGTGCAAAGTTTCTATATGCATAGGGTTAAATGCTGACAAAATGTACAAGCATGGTCAGCTTGTAAGTCAAAAATAGAGCAATCTTGTTATCGATTTGCTGAGATGACGAGGTTTCGGTGTTCAGCGCGCTATTGATGATGAAGAATTGTGATGTGTACCTATGAGGGCGATGGTGCGGCTTAGTGATCGATTTGTTATCTTCTAGAGTAAAATCAATCACTAATTAAAATTTAGGTGTTGTATGAAATCGATAAAAATATTTTTACTTTTGTCACTTGCAACTTTATTTGGTTGTACTTCGAAGCCGGATGGGGTGGAACCCGTCAATAATTTCGATTTAGAGCCATATCTAGGTAAGTGGTACGAAATTGCACGCCTAGACCATTCATTTGAGCGAGGCTTATCCAACGTTACCGCTGAGTATCAGGTTCGCGAGGATGGTGGGGTTAAGGTGATAAACCGTGGATATTCCGAAGAAGAGCGACAGTGGTCAGAAGCTGAAGGCAAAGCTTATTTTGTTGAAGATAAAACGGTTGGACACTTAAAGGTTTCCTTTTTTGGGCCAATATACTCTTCTTACATTGTTTTTGAGCTAGGTGAAAACTATGACTATGCGTTTGTTTCCGGTTACAACCACGACTATTTGTGGCTATTGTCTAGAACGCCTAACGTTGATGAGAAAGTAGTGGAGCGCTTTAAGTACGTAGCTAAAGAGAAAGGTTTCGCTATCGACGAGCTCATTTTTGTTGAACAAGAGAAACAAAGACAGCTTTAAGTTCATCAGCGTGGCTGAAAAAGCGGACAGAGGGGAAGCTTCCTAATTAAGAGCTCAGTTTGTCATTTCGCTTAACAGTAATTTGTTACGGCGTAACTTAATGTGGTCAAAATGGACATAGCCCCATCATTTGTGATTACTCGTGATGGGGCTTATATAAATTTGAGTGAGCGTCGAAAGGTTGCTCTATCAACAAACGGTTATGGTTTACTTAATCAAACGAACGATCAGGGAACCTGGTGCTCGAATAGATTCAACATTGTGGCTAAGTACTGTGCCGTTTGTTGGGGCGGTGTAGCGTTTAATCTCAGCGCCAAAGCTGTCGTATTGAATCGCAAGAAGTTGGCCTTGCTCGACAAAATTCATCAAACTGACATGAGGCAGTACAAAGCCGCCGTGTGTCGCTTTCACACTGACGATTTCGTTTCCTTCCAAGCATGACGTAATAGGGTCCATATCACCTTCAACAATGCTATGCTTTTTCAGCACATTAAAAATGCCTGTTACAGTTCGACTGATAAGTTCTTGCTCGGTGTATCGCCCCATACCTACTTCAACAGTAATACTTGGGACACCATGGTTATTCCAAACCGTTTCAAGGACGCCAGCATCTCCAGGATCATTTAAAATCGCATCAGGATTAATGAGACGAGCCATTTCTAATGATTGCTCGATTCGGAAATCTGCAAACACGTAAAGTGGATAGGCCGCACCACTGGTTTGAGTGTGAAGGTCAATGGCTAAATCAGCATTTGGCTTGAGCAAATCATTCCACAATGCATATAAGTAACGTTGGGCCTCATTGCCGTTTTGGTCACCAGGAAAAAAGCGGTTTAAGTTTGCAGGAGACGCATCAGGATCTGCGGAATAGAAATCGCGGCTGTGGTTTAGCATACCTGGCATGTTAATGGTTGGAACAATAGTGACAGTACCAGCGACTTCAGTGCCGATGAGCTCTCGAGCAGTTTTCTGCGCTGCTAACACACCATTGTACTCATCACCATGAACCCCTGCGGTAATCATGATCTTCTTGCCAGGTTTTTCACCTTTGAACACTAGCACAGGTAGGTGTTGCCACTGAGAGAGAGCATTCGTTGCGATGCGAAACCAAAACTTATGCTCGCCCGAATTTAGGTCTGCTACATTGAGAGATTGAATCACTTGATGACCTTGAATCACGTCATCGAGAAATTGTGTTGCCATTAAAGTTACCACTCCAAAACCATAAGCTAATCTAAAACCTTAGCGTCGTCATACCATGAATATTAATAAGGCGAGAACATGTCTCGCCTTAATTACCAATTGGCTTCGTTTTACGCAAAACCCATAATATGAGCTGCGATAACGACGATACTTGATAGGGTAAAGAGTAATAGAATAAATCGCCAGCAGAATTTTGCCCAGTCACCCCAGTCGATACGGCAGACACCAAGCGTTGCCATGAGAGATGCCGAAGTAGGGACGATAACGTTAGTAAAGCCATCGCCAAGTTGGAATGACAAAACTGCCACTTGGCGCGTAACTCCTGCAATGTCTGCCAGAGGGGCCAGTAGAGGCATCGTTAGTGCCGCTTGTCCGGATCCTGAAGTGACGAAGAAGTTGAAGATAGATTGGAATACATACATTAACCATGCCGCAGCCACGTCAGGAAGCCCGCTAATTACGCCGCCAGCACTGTTTAGAATTGAATTCAGTACACTCGCTTCATCAGTTGTACCACCACCAAGGATCAACAATACACCTTTTGCACAACCCACTAATAGGGCAGGTGCAAGCATAATAGCTGCACCTTCTTTAAATGCATCAGCTGCGCAGTTTAGCGTCATACCGTTCAGGCGAAAAATCGTACCGATGATCGCGACAACAAAGCCCATAGTGAAAAATTGAGACGCGATTTCTGGGATGTACCATGCGTTAGCGACTACGCCCCAAACGACCCACACCGTGGTCGCAATAACCGTAAGGATAACGAGTGTGTCACCTAGGTTCCAACGAGAATCTTGATTGCCAAGCTCTTGCTGACGGAAATACTGGTCTGTGCGATGGCTGTAAGAAAGTTTAGGATTTGACTTCACACGAGCGGCGTAGATCATTGTGAAAGCGATACCGATTAACGTAAAGCCAGCCCATAACCCCATGCGTACTGTCATGCCGGATAAAACAGGTACACCCGCAATGCCTTGCGCAATAGCGACGGAGAAAGGGTTCATCCAAGAAGTAGCAAAGCCAATTTGAGTCGCAACATAGGTAACCATTACCGTAGTGATACCATCATAACCAAGGCGAACCATAAGCGGCGCGATAATAATCGCAAATGCTACGGCTTCTTCACCCATACCAAATACCGCACCGCCTAGCGAGAACAGCAAAAATAGCACTGGAATGAATAGCGCTTCGTTACCTTTGGTCTTATCGATAAGGCGCAGGATACCGTTATCGATTGTGCCTGTGCGCATTACAACGCCGAAAGCACCGCCGATAACCAACATGAACATAATCACGCCGATTGCGCTGCCCCATTTAGAGCCAGAAACTAGCCCTTCGAAAGGGAAGTTCATCAGACCAATGCCACCACCAGAAGCAAACAGGCCAACCTTGTTGTAAACCAATTCACCGTTTTCGTCGGTTGCATAAGAGAAAGAAGAAGGATCGATAACTGTGCGAGTTTTTTCTGCACCGTCGACCATGTAGGTCACCTGTTGGCTATCAAAATGACCAGCAGGAATTAAGTAGGTAAGAATCGCAGCAAGAATACCAACAATGAAGATCAAAATGAGGGTATCTGGCATCTGCCACGACTTAGGGGTAGCAACCGAGTCTGCTGGTTGCGCATGTGTGTGAGACATAACTTACTTCACGTCAAATTCAATAAAGCATGAAATATCGATAAAATAGAATAAAAAGTCAATATTAATGCTTATGTTGAACTATAAATTCATCAAATATTTGAAGTGAAGTTAATTTGATTGTTTTGTGGTCAAGTGTTGGGTTAATGTTTCAATATGCGTTGAGTTTGGATGATTCACGAGCTTTCATAGTCATCTACAGGTGATCTAATTACTTGATTTCTGTCTGTTCTGCATAAAAAGCAGCGACATCACGAAGGTCTTCATCATTTAACATTTTTAACTGTGCTGCCATCATTTCTGCAAGTGGCCCTTTACGCTCACCGGCTTGATAAGATTTCATTGCATTGTAAAGGTACTGAGCATTTTGACCAGCAAGGCTTGGATAGGTGTTGTTCGTTGCGATGCCTGTAACACCGTGACAATAGAAACAGCTAGGTGATTTGATTTTACCTTTATCAGCATCACCAAACGGCTCGGCATGGATAGCGGAAGAGAAAATAAAAGAGATTAGAAGTACAAATCTGAGCATGGAGGTTATCTATTCGCTAAAAATCATGCCGATACAATAAAGCTTCCCCTTAGGGGAAGCTCAATGATCAAAATCAAATTAAAGTAGAGATTTTATACTTGATAAGAAAGTGTCGATGTCTTTCGCTGAAATATCTTTATGAGTTACAAAACGAATTGGATTTCCAGGGGTTATCGTGATGTTTTGTTCCTTTAGTTTCGCAGCGATACTTACTATGTCCACTTGAGGATCAAGCTTCGCGAACACGATGTTCGTTTGAACAAATTCAGGGTTGACTGAAAAACCAGGCAGTTCTGCTAAACCTTCCGCTAAGGTTTTTGCGTTGATGTGATCTTGTTTTAGCTGTTCCACTTGTTCGGTAAGGGCAAGTTTGCCTGCTGCGGCAAGAATACCCGCTTGACGCATACCACCGCCGACCATCTTTCTTAAGCGACGTGCTTTTGCGATGTAGTCTTTGCTACCAAGCAGTAGCGAGCCAACAGGGGCAGCCAGACCTTTCGACAGACAGATCGTCATTGAATCAAAGTACTGACCGATCTCTTTTACCGGAACATCAAGTGCAACGGCTGCGTTAAAAACGCGAGCGCCATCTAGATGCACCTGCAAGTTATGTTTATTCACGAAGTCACGTGCTTCTGCTAAGTAAGACAGAGGTAGTACTTTACCATTAATTGTGTTTTCTAAGCTGAGAAGCTTAGTGCGAGCAAAGTGACAATCATCTGGTTTAATCGCAGCAGCCAGTTTATCAAATGGTAGCGTGCCATCTGGGTTATTTTCGACTGGTTGAGGTTGAATTGATCCCAAAACCGCCGCGCCACCAGCTTCGTATTTGTAGTTATGTGCTTGTTGCCCACATAGATATTCATCTCCCCGCTCGCAATGCGCCATTAAACCGAGCAGATTGGCTTGAGTGCCTGAAGTGGTAAACAAAGCTGCTTCGAAACCAGCAAGCTGCGCAGCAAATTTTTCAAGCTCATTGACCGTAGGGTCATCACCATAAACATCATCCCCAACGGGGGCCTTAAACATGGCTTCTCGCATGGCTTGGGTGGGCTGTGTAACGGTATCTGATCGAAAATCCATGAATGTCTCCTTGGTCAAAGTCCTAAATATATCCGCAAAGGCGCGCTTTGCTTAAGCAAGCGATCGTTTTGGCATCGGTGATCGTGCCATCGACAATCTTTTCTTCGAGTTGCTTGATTGACAAGGTGACGACCTCAATCACTTCGTCTTCATCGCACTCGTAACGGTTTGTTTTGTTGAGCTTTTCGGCAACAAATAGATACTGTATCTCATCACAAAATCCGGCAAGAGGGGTGACTTGGCCGAGAGACGTGAATTTCTCTGCACTAAACCCAGTTTCTTCCTCTAACTCTCTTTTGGCGCAGCAGAGTGGCTCTTCGTTGCCTTCCCTGGTACCAGCAGGAAGTTCCAATAGCCATTTATTAAGTGAAGGCCGAAATTGGTGGACAAGGACAATCTCACCCTCCGCTGTAATAGGGAGAATCACCGCAGCACCCGGATGATGGATTGTGGTGTGCGTAATTGCCTGTCCTGTAGGAAGCATAACGTCTTCTTCAATCAGAGAAATTTGCTTCCATTTATGAATTATCTTGCTCATGCAGTTATGAACCCTAGCTGTTACCGCATTTTTGACGTTTTTCGACATTAACCACAAATGGTGGGAAACAAAAGCAAAAAATACTGCAACACGACGAAAGCGTTTGCACTTTAAGTGAGCAATGTCTCATAAATGGAAACTTTGATTGCTTCGTCAAGAAGGGGAAAAGCATCTGCTATAAGGGGAATTCGACAAAATACATTTGTAACAAAGTCATAACAAGTGTATAAAAATGTTAACGCAATACTACTTCAGCAGCCGGAGAACGTATGACACAAACCTTATTTGCCTCAAATGCCGAAAAAGCGCTTCTCTCAGAACGCATCAATAAATTGGCGAAAGCGTTAACGGATGGCGTTTATGAGCGTGAACATACGATCAAGCTCTGCCTTCTTGCTGCACTTGCTGGTGAAAGTGTTTTTCTTTTAGGTCCCCCTGGTATTGCAAAAAGCTTAATTGCCAAACGACTCATCCAAGCGTTCGATAACAGCAGTTACTTCGAATACCTGATGACGCGCTTCTCAACCCCTGAAGAGGTGTTTGGGCCACTGAGTATCCAAGAGCTAAAAGACAACGGCCGTTATGTTCGCTTAACTAAAGGGTATTTGCCAACTGCACAAGTCGTATTTTTGGATGAAATCTGGAAGGCGGGCCCTGCAATTCTTAATACATTGCTGACAGTGGTTAATGAGAAAACATTCAAAAATGGCAGCGATATCGAGCGTGTGCCAATGCGCTTGTTGGTATCGGCTTCCAATGAATTACCCGATGAAGATAGTGGATTGGATGCGCTCTACGACCGTATGTTGGTGCGTGTGTTTGTGAATCGAATTCAGAATAAACAAAACTTTAAGTCGATGTTGACTGTGGGCACATCGCAAGAGGCACAAGTACCAGAAGGCCTAGCTATAACTGATGAAGAATATCATCAATGGCAACAACAGCTCGACAAATTGACGTTAACCGACAATGCATTCGAAAAGCTTTTCCAGCTTAAAACGATGTTAGAAGCCAAAGTTGAAGCTCAGTTTGATGATGTGGCCAAGACCGACATGTATGTCTCTGACCGCCGCTGGAAGAAAGCCGTGAAGTTGTTAAAAGCGAGCGCGTTTTTTAATGGTCGCGATGAAATCAATCCGCTTGACCTTCTACTGCTGCAAGATTGTTTATGGAACAGTCCTGAATCGCGAGATGTGGTACGTGAAGTGGTTCAAGAGTTCGCCTTAAAACATGCATTTGATCAACAAGACGCGGAGCAGGAAATTGAGTACTGCCGAGAGTCTTTGGTTGATGTTCAACATGAACTTGAAGATGCCTACCGCATGACGTTAACGTCTGAAGCGGCAACGGGTATTTTGCGTAAAGAAACCATGCGCTTTGATACCTCTAAAGCCAAGATGTACAAAGTTGGCGCAGCCGTTAACTTAGTTAAATTGGTTGTCTTGCAAAGCAACATGTCGGTTTCAGAATCAGAAAAAGGTGATAGCCGCTGGGTTTATGTACCCAAAGATGAGTTAGATCGAGTCATTAAAGAGGGAAGCGGTGATGTGTATGGTTACGTCAATCAAAACACCAACATGTGCCGTTTACGATTTGACATTGACGCGGCGAATAACCTAGCTATCCGTGATATCGCGAATCGAGGCATTTTGGTTAGCCTAGTGACTCAAGAGGGCTTGGATGTAGAGCTTTACCAAAAGTGGTTAACGCAGAGCGAAAAAGCCGTAAATCAGCTTAGTGAGGCAGAACACCATATGCGCAAGGTGAAAGCGAACTTTCATGATGCGCTTCCGCATAGCTTTGTTGATCCTGAACTACCCCGCCTAATGGAGTCGAGTCTACAACAGGTTAGTCAGAGACTTGAATCAATCCAAGCAGAAAGTGAAAAAGTTATCCAACGCTTTAAAAACTTACATCAGTTTTTCTCATAAGGAGACGACATGCTAGGTGCAGACGGACTTAACCTCGCGCTGATGGTGGCCGACTCTGGCATCATCGATAGCGCAGTTAATGATTTGATGGCGCGTTCACAAGTCATGATGATGGCAGAAAACCGAGGCGTTAAATCTTCGGTCAAAGGTCACTTGTTAAAGTGGCGAGGCAGCGTTAAAAAACGGATCACCAAGGTATGTGAGACAGAGCGTTTCCAACAAGAGCTGTCTTTATATCAAGAGGTCATTCACTGGGATGAAGAGGCGTTTTTTGAAAACATCGAAGATGTGATTAAAAAGCTGGAATGGCACTCTGCGTTTTACATGCAAGCTCGCCGAATGATGGAAAAGAACAAAGGGATGAATAACCCTATGTTCCCACATTACTTTTGTGATCAATGGTACCAAAGCCTCACCGATGCAATAAAACAAGCGCAAGTAAGCGAGCTTGAAGCCAATAAAGAAAAGGTGCTGAAAGACCTGTATCAACGTATGGAAACCATGCGTAATATGGATAAAGTCACGGAGTCGGGTGATGCTGAAAGTGTAGGGCGCCTGTGGGATATGGCATCTGCCAAGTTGAGTAAAACAGACTTAACGGTGATGAAACGCCATGCTGAGTTTCTGAAGAAGCACCAAGGCTTGCAAGAAATTGCGGAGCAACTCGGTCGTATGGCGGGGCAAGTAAATGATCCTGAACTAAATCGTGCGCCCACTGAAGAACTTCAATTGGTCGAAGAGAAAAGTGATGAGGCGACGGATGATATTGTTGGTATTCACGAAAGCGATGATCTAAATAAGCTACTTCCCAACGAAACGATGTTTTTGGCGTATCCTGAACTTGAAGTTGTGTTCTATAAACACTTAGTCGATAAACGGCTCATGAACTATCGTACACAAGGCAAATCGCGCACGTTACGTAAAGTTAAAGCTCACCGACCTGACCATAAAGCGGTAGATATCGAAAAAGGCCCCTTCATTGTTTGTGTGGACGCGTCCGGTTCCATGAGTGGCTTTCCTGAGCAATGCGCCAAAGCCATGGCTTATGCTCTGATGCAAATCGCACTAGCGGAGCAACGTGATTGCTATGTCATTATTTTTTCTACGGAACACATTACCTACGAACTAACCAAACAAGATGGTCTGCGCGAGGCGGCGGACTTTCTAACTTATAGCTTCCATGGTGGTACAGACTTAGAGCCAACTTTGATTAAATCTATCGACTTGATGAGCGGTGATAAATATAAAAACGCAGACATGGTAGTCATTTCCGACTTTATCGCGCCAAAACAACAAGACGAGTTACTGGCCAAAGTGGATGCGCTCAAAGCGAAGAAAAACCGTTTTCACGCGATTAGCTTATCGAAATACGGAAATCCTGCATTAATGTCGATGTTTGATCACACTTGGTCTTATCACCCTAATGTTGTGGGAAGATTGCTAAAAAGGGTCAGCAACTATTAAACGCCTTAATGTTTCATGGGACAAAACGAACTGAAAGCGAGATTTATATTGCTTCGTTTTAAGCCAATAAGATCGAACTTTGGTCGAATTGACTTAAAAGAAATCAAACGAACAGAAAATGAAATGTTTTTGTTTGACTATCTTCTCTCAATCCGTAAAGTAGCCACCAACGCAACGGGGTAGAGCCCTGAAGCGTAATAAAAAGGCGCCTTGGCAGAGTGGCTATGCAGCGGATTGCAAATCCGTGGACCTCGGTTCGACTCCGGGAGGCGCCTCCATTATTCTTTTGAGAGCGAATGGCTTTCGAGAATAAATGCGACACTAGCTCAGTTGGTAGAGCGCAACCTTGCCAAGGTTGAGGTCACGAGTTCGAACCTCGTGTGTCGCTCCAAATTATTCAGATATGGCCATGGCGGTATCTCGATGCCAAGTGCATCAACTTAAAACCAGCGAAAGCTGGTTTTTTTGTATCTGAAGACTGATAAATTCACACCATCTCTTTTTCATTACCTGTGAGCTTAGCAACCCCATCTCTGTCACGAGTTTCTGATATTAAGTGTGACCCGATGCTTCGCACCTCAGCCAATTTCAGTTTACAATACGGGCTTCCAAAGGATTTGACGAAGACGCATGAGAAATACCGACGATTACATCATTTTCTATCACTTGATCGAGCAAGGTTCATTCAGTGCTGCCGCTAGACATATGTCACTGACTAAATCGGTCGTCAGTAAACGGATTGCCAAGCTTGAACAAGAGCTTGGTGTACAGCTTCTCTACCGAACAACGCGAACGCTAACGTTGACTGAAGCAGGACGAGCGTTTTTTACTCATGCAAAAGCGGTTTATCAAGCAGTGGCAACGGCGGAAGAATCCATTGTGGGTTTAGGTAAAAACTTATCTGGACACATTAAAATTTCGGTGCCTACTATCTCTGGTGAATTAATTCTTCCTCAAGTGATTAATGAATTTAATCAGAAATACCCAGACATCAATATCGATATGGATCTAGATAATCGTTTCGTCGATATCATGAATGAACGTTTTGATTTGGCAATTAGAACGGGTGTGTTGCCAGATTCTAGTCTGATTGCAAGAAAGCTGGTGGATGCGAATTGGATCATTTGCGCGTCACCCCAATACCTAGCTAAACATGGCATACCTAAACAACCTCAAGCCTTGGCTAAACACAATTGTTTAGTCTATTCCTACCAAGAAACCGGAGCGCATGAGTGGGCGTTTAAAGATGGAGACGAGGTATATCAAATCACCGTCGACGGTAACCTCTGTACCAACAATTCTTCTGTATTGAGAAATGTAGCGCTGTTAGGGCTGGGAATCATCTATGTACCGCGTGTATTGGTTTATGAAGACTTAAAACAAGGCAGTCTGATTCAGTTATTTAAAGACGAAACAGCCAAATGTTTGGGTATTTATGCGGTGTATCCCTACACTCGTCAGCAACCAGAAAAAATTAAGATTTTTATCGATCATCTATACTCAAGCTTTCAAAGTCAAAACCATCGATTTTAAGCCAATAACTCAACACCGATCGTTATATTGGTGTTGAGCTTATGTTTCCATCTTCATTTCTAAGAATCCTCTTAAATTTAGGGGCTTACGCTTCTCCTCGTTTTCTTCACTAATATTGATAACAAGATACCCCGCACAACTGTTAACAAATGGTTTTGCTATTGTTTCTTTTAAGAAACGGTCTGTTTCTTACGTTAAATTTCTCAAATGTGAAAGATAAGTGACAGAAAAATAAAGAATTATTTTGTTTGTTGTTTATTGATTACGTATTGCTCGCCCGTCTGACATAGACGCAGAGAAATGGACTGCTTATAGTGGCTCAAACGCCATGCCTGCCGCTAAGCGGTGTTGTGAGCGAAGTACAATAACTAGAGATACGGATATGAAACAAAAGCAGCTGATTGAAGAATTTAAAGCCATCGTTGGGGAAGAAAATGTTCTAACCGACGAGGTTAAAACGAAATATTACCGCTCGGGGTTTCGTTCGGGTAGTGGTAATGCGCTTGCTATCGTGTTTCCTAACACTCTTCTAGAACAATGGAAGATTATTAAACAGTGTGTTGAAGCAAACTGCATCATTATCATGCAGGCGGCTAAAACAGGTTTAACAGAGGGCTCGGCTCCGAGTGGTAATGATTATGATCGCGATGTGGTTGTGATCAATATTACCAAAATCAAGAAGATTCACTTATTAGATGGCGGTAAGCAGGCGATTTGCTTGCCTGGTGCGAGCTTACACTCTTTGGAGAAAGAGTTGAAGGCAGTGAACCGAGCACCGCATTCTATCATCGGCTCTTCATCGCTAGGTGCCACTGTGGTCGGTGGTATCGCCAATAACTCAGGCGGTGCGCTAGTTAAGCGTGGTCCTGCTTATACGGAACTGGCGATCTATGCGCAGGTGGATAAGCAAGGCCAGTTACATTTGGTAAACCACCTTGGTATTGAAGGATTAGGTGAAACGCCAGAAGAAATTCTAACAAACCTGCAAGAAGGGAACTTTGACCCAGCGAAGATCATTCATGATGAGCGAATGGCGTCAGACAAAGAATACGATGAACGTGTTCGAGACGTGACTTCTGACATTCCTTCTCGCTTTAATGCCGATGAACGCCGATTATTTGAAGCCAGTGGCTGCGCCGGTAAGTTGGGGGTTTTTGCCGTTCGGGTTGACAGCTACCCAGTGCCCGAAAAAGAGCAGGTTTTTTACCTTGGCACCAATGACCCTGCGAAACTAACGAAGTTGCGAAAAGACTTCTTATCTACGTTTGATAACTTGCCTGAGATGGGAGAATACTTGCATCGAGATATCTTCAACATGGCAGAGAAGTACGGCAAGGATGTGTTCTTATCCATCGATTTGTTAGGCACAGATAAACTGCCAAAAATGTTCGCACTTAAAGCTAAGGTAGAAAATTTCTTAGAGCGCATCCCGTTTGTCAGTAAATATCTGCCAGACACCATTTTGTACTACGCGAGCAAGTTGTTCCCACAACATTTACCAGAGCGAATGCTGGATTTCCGTGACAAGTATGAGCATCACCTGGTATTGAAAATGAGTGATGGTGGTATTGCTGAAGCACAAAAATACCTCAAAGAAGTTTGGGCTGTTGAAGACGACTGTGATTTTTTCGAGTGTACGCCGGAAGAAGGTAAAAAAGCTTATTTACATCGCTTTGCAGCAGCAGGTGCAGCAATTCGTTACGAGACGATTCACCGAAAAGACGTAGAAGACATCGTTGCACTTGATATTGCATTGCGACGTAATGATGAAGAGTGGCTAGAAACTTTGCCTGAAGAGGTGAGTAAGAACCTTGTTCAAGCGCTCTATTATGGTCACTTTATGTGTTACGTCTTCCATCAAGATTACATTTTCAAAAAAGGGACTGACACGAAGTTGATGAAAAAGCTGATGCTAGAGCACCTCAATAGCCGTGGTGCCAAATACCCAGCAGAACATAACGTGGGTCACTTGTATGAAGCCGAAAACTCGTTGCAGAAGTTTTACCACGAATTAGACCCAACCAATACCTTTAACCCTGGTATTGGTAAAATGGACAAATATAAGCGCAATTGTAACTGCTGTGCGTAATGTGCTGTCTCACCATGATTAATAATCGTTGTTCATCGTTAAAATGATGAGCATAAGATAAGCCCTGATGACACTTGTGACATCAGGGCTTTGTGTTTTGGGTCTTTTATTGATGACTGGTATCGGCGTTGAAACAACGACTAAAGAGCACGTACTGCAGCGGCGGCGATGATGCCTGCTGCGATTGCGGGTAGAGGCTTTTTCACGATGAACATGACAACGGCAGTAGAAAACAGTGCTGCTCTAGCACCGTTATCACCCTCTACTGCTAGCGGAGCTAAAAGGGCAACCAATACGGAGCCTGACATCGCAGTAATGAAACGTTGAACCCGTTCGCTAATTGGAATGAATGACATAACATACACTCCGCCCCAGCGGGTTATGAGCGTGACTAACGCCATAGCGATAATGATAAGCAGTGTGCCACCTAAGGTTGTTTCGATGTTCATGCTTTCTTCTCCTTCCAACAAGCACCCAAGACTCCGCCAGTAATGGCGCCAACCACTACGTGGCTATTCTCTGGCAAATACCAATACGCCAACATAGAAGAGGCTGCTGCTATGGCCCAAATAGCAAAGATTCTTAAGTCTTTCGGCCCGGCCACCACCATAGACAGCAGGAAGCATCCCATAACCATATCGAGCCCTAGGCCCACCGGATCTTTGATTGCGCTACCAAAATAAATGCCGATCCAGGTGCCCACAATCCAAAAAGACCACATCGCTAAGCCGCCACCAACAAGCAAGCCAAAGCCTGGTTCTTTTCTACCAAATGCATTGAGTGCCATTGCCCAGTTAGCGTCTGATGCTACCAGCATTACACCGTAACGTTTTGTTGGTGGGAGTTGTCGTAACCATGGATAAAGTGTAGCTCCCATCAAGAGGTGACGAGCATTAATAGCAAATACAGTAATAAGAACTGGAATGAGAGGGACTTCTGCTCCCCACATTTCTAACGTGGCAAATTGTGAAGCACCGGCGAAGACCAGTGTGCTCATCAACATAGTGGGAAATACATCTAGTCCAGTCTGTACCGCAGCAACACCGAAAGCGAGGCCAAATATGACCACGAACATAGAGAGGGGTAAAAGTTGGGTGAAGCCGTTCCAGACGTCAAGCCGATTAAATTCGTGCAACTCAGTGGAGGAGCGTTGAAGATGTTGAGTATTTTCTGTCATAGAGATACCTAGCTAGCAGGCAAAGGGGCAGTGCCATACGAGTGTGTTTGTTATTCTTTTGTAAACTTCATGTTTAACATCAATTGGAGGGGCTTTCAAACTCTAAGTGCTATATAAAATTGAGCCATCCAAGCGGCTTTAAGAAACAGAGTGTAGAGAGTCGCGCTTGGTAGTGCTAAAGGAGAATAAAACAACAGAAATAGTAAGCTCTGTTTAATTGATAACATCACGAGCTAGTACAGATTAGTAAATAAGAAAGAAAGCGAGCACGAGGCTCGCTTTTTCGCTCTGTTACGAATAACTGAATAGGTTTATTTTACGTAGACACGAGGGTTCGCGCTTCCCCAAACCGTGTATAGTTCAGGGAAGATGACTTCTGCGTGTTTTTCCATCTCAGTAGCTGAAATCGTTTTGCCTTGTTGGGAGCCAAACAAAACAACTTCAGAACCAGGCTCAACATCTTTGATACCTGTAACATCTACCATAGTAGTGTTCATTGAAGCAACGCCCGCAACTTTTGCACGTTGGCCATTGATCAGAACTTCTGCCGTATTCCCCATTTTTCGTGGATAACCATCAGAGTAACCAACAGGAATGTTCGCCATTAAGCTTTCTTTGCTTGTTGTGTAGCTGCTGTCGTAACCGACTGTGCTATTTTTTGGCAGGTGGTGAACGGATGCCACGCGTGTTTTGAAAGACACGATAGAAGGGTACTCAGGGTTAGTTGGTAAGTCTCCGTATAAAACGCCACCAGGACGAACCATATCAAGCTGCGCCTCAGGAACATTAAGCGCGGTGTAAGAGTTTGCTACGTGCAGTAAAATGTTGTCGCGTTTTAGATTCGCTTCTTTAATCAGCCATGCAGAACTGTCTTTGAATGAAGCTAACTTTTGGCGCACGTCGTCTGCATTGTAGTTAGGGAAATGAGTCATGATACCAACAATATTTACGCCAGCTTGTTGAGCGATTTTTAGCGCTTCTTTCTTGCCCGCTTCTGTCGTCATATCAACACCATTACGTCCCATACCACCGTCGTTCAGAGCAAGGTGAGCTTTGATTTCTTTACCAGCTTTCTCGGCTAGTTTAGACAGTGCTTTAGCTTGCTCTGCTGTGCCTATCAACTCTTCGACATTTAGGTCGATTGCGGCTTCAATCTCGCCAATATCCGCTGAGCGTACACGCATAAGTTGGCCTTTAAAGCCACTGTCGCGAACAGTTTGTGCTTCGGCGTTACTTGCAACGGCAACGCAAGGAATTTGTTGTTCGATAATAGTCGGCATCAGGCCTGCGATACCATTACCGTATGCGTCGGCTTTCATCACGGCGCAGATTTTCGTTTTGCCATCCATGTGCGATTTAAACTGCTCAATATTATCGCGGAACTGACCTAAGTTTATTTCTAGCCAAGCGTTAGCACCTTGAACTTGCTCTGCTTTTGCTGCTGTATTGCTAATTTGAAGAGGAGCAGCAGTAGCTTGCATTACAGGAGCCGCGATTGCAGCAGCGATAGTCAGTGATAGTAAGGTTTTATTTAAGCGCATAAAGTCTCCGTACGCGTTTTTTGTATTGGTTATGTTATTGAGTACTTGGGGAAAGTACCTGACGAAGTAAAACGCTCCAAGTGGTGCTTTGGAGCGTTTATGAAGATAGTGATTTAATATATACCTAAATATACCTCAGTGATGACATTCAATTTAAGCAAATCGGGATTGATTTGATATCTACTAAGGTACCCACTGAGTTTAACTCAGTTTAAAGCGGCTCATTACATCTTTAAGAGAAATGGATAGCTGGCTTAGTTCGCGGCACGCCTGTGCGGTTTGCTCCGAGCCTTGCGAGACCTCTTGAGATGCCAAATGTATGTTTTCAATGCTGCGGTTAAGCTCTTCCGCAACAGAGTCTTGCTGGTTACAAGCCGTGGCGATTTGGGCACCCATGTCTGAGATGTCCGAAATCGAATGCTCAATGTCGCTCATCAGCTGTTTTGATTGAATGCCTTGTTCTGCACATTCTGAGATGCTGGTTCTAGAAAGTTCAGTAGCTGATTTTGCGTCTTTTGCAAGTGATTGTAGCTGCTCAATGATCGAAGTGATTTCACTCGTTGAATCTTGCGTACGGCCGGCAAGAGTTCGAACTTCGTCTGCAACGACGGCAAAGCCACGACCAGACTCACCAGCACGCGCCGCTTCAATGGCTGCATTAAGTGCAAGTAGGTTGGTTTGATCGGCGATGTCGCGGATAACATCCACGATCACGTTAATTTTATTCGATTGCTGTTCAAGCTCAGCTACGGTATCGCCTGCAGCGCCAATTACGTTTGAAACTTCTTGAATCGCGTCAACCATACCTTGGGTTTCACGAACACCGTGTTGTGTGCGGCGGTTTGCTTCGTTAGCTTGGTTCGCTGAGTCTTCAGTGTTACGAGCAACATCGGCTACGGCCGCTTTCATTTCTGTCATTGCTGTTGCGATGTGCGTAATTTGCAGCTGTTGATCTTTCATACCAGACGCAGAAATATCGGAGATTTGGTTCATCTCTTCGACAGCGCTGCTTAACTGAGTAACTGCAGCAATCACGTTATCGATAACTTGGCGTAAGTCATCTTGCATCTTAGTGGTCGCGTCTGCCAGTTCACCAAGCTCATCATTGCCGATTGCTTTACGGTCAATGTCACTTGATAGATCACCTGTTGCGATGGCATTTGCTTGCTCAACAACAAGTTTAAGTGGGCCACAAATTAGGCGAGTCAGCACGTATGTCATGCCTACCATGATCAGTAGAATAATCACGTTACTTGCAATTGAAGAATTACTCAATCCATTTACAGAGGACAGGATGTGAGTTTTGTTGCTGTCCATAGCTTCTTTAAGGAGACGGATTAGTTCGCCTAACTCTGAGTCAACCGCTTCGAAAGCAGACAAAGAGTTCGCCAAAATAGGGTGGGCCTTGCTTTTGTCGTTAGCTAGCATCGCTTCATTGTACTGGTCCATAGTAACCAAGTACTTTTTCCATTGACGCATAAGACGCTGGTAAGTTTGCTGCTCTTCGCCAGGCCAGATAGTTTCACCGTAAGCGTTGAGCTCTCTAGTGATCTTTTCGCGTTCTCTAATATTGTTAGAAATTTTAGTTTTGACTTGGTCTGCGTCTTCATAAGTGTACGCAGCAAATTGAGCTCGGCGCCAGCGAGACAAATGATCTCGAATCGAATCGACCCTTTCCATTGCAGGAAGCGTATCATCGGTATAGTTTAAAAGCTCAGATTTGATGCTTTTGAGCTCTGTAGATAAAAACACGCCAAATGCAATGTTGACGATGGCAATGAGTAAAAACGATAGCGATATCTTTTTCGCTATAGAAAGATTCTTGATAGACATTAGTGATATACCTTGTTTTTCTTATGTTGTGTCGCCAAAGTAAACCACATCCTTATATGTGATATATGTCCATTAAATTACTGCAACTCGTGTAACGTACCATTATTTATTGATATTTTCGATAATGAATTGAGCTTTGTTTGAAAATAAAAAAAGTCAATGATTTTATAAAGGTACGACCACATTCGATATAAAGTTATCAGTAACAAAATATGATGTTCTGTACGCAATCGTGCCAAGAGTAGGGAATTAAATTGTTACAGATGTTACAGCGGTGAAAAGATCAGCGTTCATAACGTGATAGTCGCGTGTTTACCTCGAAGCAGTTACGGACACTAGTATGCGTATGACTTCAGGGCTAATGAAAGGGAACGGGTGCTTATTGGTCTAATTGAATGCCAAATGTACTAGTCAGATCGCTTTTTAAGCACTTAAATAAAAAAGATAAAATTTATTGTTGACCAGATAAATTAATCCGTTAAAGTACGCCTCGTTCTCACGGCAAAGGTCGATGAGACAGATGGTGTCTAACCCATCGCATGATTGCGTTGCCCTGGTGGTGGAATTGGTAGACACAAGGGATTTAAAATCCCTCGGCGTTCGCGCTGTGCCGGTTCAAGTCCGGCCCGGGGCACCATCAAAATCTTTGGTGACAGAGATACAAAATCAGAAAGGCGCCTTGGCAGAGTGGCTATGCAGCGGATTGCAAATCCGTGGACCTCGGTTCGACTCCGGGAGGCGCCTCCACTATTTCGAAAGCCAGTCTTAAATGACTGGCTTTTTTCGTTTTTAATCCGCCTTTTCGTAACCCTTCGCGCTTTCCTAAAGTCTCCCATGTTTTGATCACCATTCAATATTTTTAACGCGCTAATTATTGATTTTATAAATGTTAGACAACTCAATAATTGTATAGTGTGATTGGTGATAGTTTCTCTTCGATTGTAATCCGAACTTTTTGTATTACAGGCAGCAACCTAGCTAGCGTCATAGTTAGTATCGCTTGGTGCGTATATGCAGAAAGGAGGATTCTAGTCCTTAACGTGAGAGAAAAATAATGAAAACATTCAACCTTAAACCTACACTTTTACCCTTAACTTTGCTGCTCAGTTCGCCTGTAATGGCGGCACAAAATGGCACCATGATGCAGTATTTCCATTGGTATGTGCCAAATGACGGTGCACTCTGGACACAAGTTGAAAACAACGCGTCGGCACTATCTGATAACGGCTTTACTGCGTTATGGTTACCACCCGCCTATAAAGGTGCTGGTGGTAGCAACGACGTCGGTTATGGCGTTTATGATATGTACGATTTGGGAGAGTTTGATCAAAAAGGTTCGGTGCGCACCAAGTATGGCACCAAAGATCAGTACCTAAGCGCCATCAATGCTGCCCATAAAAACAATATCCAGATTTATGGCGATGTGGTGTTCAACCATCGCGGTGGTGCGGATGGAAAGTCTTGGGTTGATACCAAGCGAGTAGATTGGAACAACCGAAATATTGAACTTGGTGATAAATGGATTGAAGCGTGGGTAGAGTTTGATTTCCCTGGGCGCAACGACAAGTACTCAAACTTTCATTGGACGTGGTACCACTTTGATGGCGTGGATTGGGACGATGCTGGCGAAGAAAAAGCTATCTTCAAATTCAAAGGTGAGGGTAAGGCATGGGATTGGGAAGTTAGCTCGGAAAAAGGCAACTACGATTACCTTATGTACGCTGATCTAGACATGGATCACCCTGAAGTGAAGCAAGAGCTGAAAGACTGGGGTGAGTGGTATATCAACATGACGGGTGTTGATGGGTTTAGAATGGACGCGGTGAAGCACATCAAATATCAATACCTGCAAGAATGGATTGATCACCTACGTTGGAAAACAGGGAAAGAACTTTTCACGGTCGGAGAGTACTGGAACTACGATGTGAATCAGCTGCATAACTTTATCACCAAAACTTCTGGCAGCATGTCTCTATTCGACGCACCGTTACATATGAACTTCTACAATGCGTCTAAATCGGGTGGTAGCTACGATATGCGTCAAATCATGGATGGTACGCTGATGAAGGACAATCCAGTCAAAGCGGTAACCTTAGTAGAAAACCATGATACTCAACCTTTGCAGGCTTTGGAGTCGACGGTTGATTGGTGGTTTAAGCCGCTCGCTTACGCATTTATCTTATTGCGTGAAGAAGGTTATCCATCCGTGTTTTATGCAGATTACTACGGCGCGCAGTACAGTGATAAAGGGCATGACATCAATATGGTCAAAGTGCCTTACATTAAAGAGCTAGTAACACTGCGTAAAGATTATGCGTATGGCAAACAACATTCTTATCTCGACCACTGGGACGTAATTGGTTGGACTCGAGAAGGTGATGCAAAGCATCGACATTCAATGGCCGTGATCATGAGTGATGGACCTGGCGGCTCGAAGTGGATGTATACGGGTAAACCAAGTGCTCGCTACGTAGACAAGTTGGGTATCCGAACTGAAGAAGTTTGGACTGATGCGAATGGTTGGGCTGAGTTCCCAGTAAACGGCGGATCTGTCTCGGTTTGGGTTGGCGTTGAATAATCCATTCCTGTGATTTTGATACAGAGTAGGCAATTCTTGATAAAACTTTTCAATGAATCAATGTGTTATTTGATATTCATTCAACAAATGAGTAACTTATATTTGAGCATAATCTAGAGGAAGATAAAGAATGGAATCTATTGCTGATGTATTGGTTGTGGCTATTGTGTTCGGTGCCATATTTGGGGGCGGGATAATAAAGTTAATCTTGAACCATCGTAAAGAAGTAAGAGCGTTGGAGATATCTGAACGTAATACGATGAGCCGAGAAGAACAAGATAACCTTAACAAGCAAATTGGTGACTTGAAGCGACGTGTTGAAGTGTTAGAGCGAATTGTCACAGATAACAAATATCAACTTGAAAAAGAAATTGCCTCTCTGTAGATCACCACTTAATCGTAAAGCCGGCGAAGTCCGGCTTTTTCGTGTCTATACTTCATACCTTTCGGATGTTTAACTCAGCGTTCATCAAAAAAGTCTTTGTCGCGAATGTATTTACTCATAAAGTGATAAGAGAACGGTCGCATTAACCAACTAAATAAGGAGCGCCCAAGCCGTATGAGCGTTGGGGTGTTCTCGTATATTCTCCCGTTATATAACCATAGCATTTTGCCTACATGCCAATACAAAAAAGGTACGGGCGGCATAAAGGTCACGATGTCGATGTCGCAACAAATCCTGTATGTTTTGTGCCCCAAACGGTAGCGTTTCTTAAACGTCCAATCCCCGACAGCGGGCTGTCCGAAAGTGACCACGCGTTTAATGCTTTTTGGGTATTTTTTCTCAATATAGTCAGCAAAAACACTGCCAATCGCGCCACCTGAAGAGTGGCCAGTAATAGTGATTCTTTTTCCCCTAAGAATGAGCGGTACAACGATACCTTCGAGGCGTTCGATCACGGTCAACCCTAACCGATCTTCATTCCGGCTCGGTAAACTTTCTTGGAACAACAGATGATAGAAACCCGCGTGAATGCGATAGTTTAGTCCCAACCTTCGACAGCTTCTCGTCCACATCGCGAAGTTCAACAACCAATCACTGATACTGTGTGAGCCTTTAATCACTACGACCACTTCACTCTGTTTTTTACTCCAGAGCACGCGAATCATAATCTTACCGTGTTCATTTCTAATGACTCGTTGCGCATTAGGATCGAATCCATATTGAGTTTGTCTGAAGACGCGAGGGTAGGCGAGATTACAAAGCACCGCATAGCGCTCGTATTGGTATCGTTTTAATGGTTTCACGTTATCTTTCTTAATGGAGCCCAACGATTGACTGTAATTAATGAATATTAAGAATACGTGAACCTTGATTTAGGGTCGGTAGAGATTTTGTGTATTGGAATCGCGAATGAAAGACTCAAACTGGCTTAAATGCGTCAAGATGGTTTGGCGAGAGAGTTCATGATGTTCGCTAAGCACGTTAATTAGCTTTTTCAAAGCCTTACGATCTTGTTTATTGAGATTTGCTGTTTCTTTGAGTTGTGCGAAAAATTCAATTTGACTTGAAGTGTCGTTAAAGTCACCGAGCTTGTCTTGCAATAGTTTTAGTTGTTTCACGTTGTTTTTGTGCTGTTGGGAAGGATAGAGCGTGGAAAATCCTTCTAACAAATAACGAAGCGCTTTGCACTTTATCCGCATCGAATGAATCACGCTGTCACGACTTTTGTCCGAGATTTTGCGTCGTGCTTTATCAACTTTTTTAAATTGAACGGAGATTTTTTGGCTTGCGAAAAGTAACGCAGGTACGTTGCTATCCACTGGTTCGTGTTGCGTACTTCGCAACATACTATTCCTGATCAAAGTGCAGTGCGTTGTGTATTCTTGTGTATCTAGCCAACGCGTAACTTTTGCTTGTTCGTAAGCACGTTCAGATTCTATAAAGCAAAAAAGTTGCTCAAGAGACGATTTGTGATTTGGGAGCATTTCAATGTATTGGTTTTTGTCCAAGATAAATACGTCCAAATCACGCAGCTTATTTGTTTTCTTCATCATTATTCTTAAATGAGGTTTCAAAATACGCTGTTCAAAAGGAGGGATCAGTTCGCGAAGTAGTGAGCATAGTGAGCGTATGCGCCTCAGTGTGACGCGATATTGGTGTGTATATTCAGGATCCAAGTCGTCGATGACTCCCTGCTCCAGAGAGCGTGCATAATCAAATTCAGTAAGGAAGAAGTGGGGCACTACGAAGTCGAGTTCGGAGTCGGCATGTAAGGGTAAGTGAAATGATGGTTTTCGAAACATGATGAGCGCTATTTTGTTCTCTGAAATACACGTTAAGTTTATACCCATACTGTTAACTTGCGCGATTTGTTGGCTCTTCATTGATATAAAATGAGAAGGTTAAAAGGCACGAAAGCAAAGCGTATTGATGATCAAATAAGCAAAATGATCGCCCTTTGTTCGTTAGAGTCGTCTTTTTAACCATTTGAATAAAAAAGACTAATTTTTTGTTGACCAGATAAATTAATCCGTTAAAGTACGCCTCGTTCTCACGGCAAAGGTCGCGAGATAGATGGTGTCTAACCCATCGCATGATTGCGTTGCCCTGGTGGTGGAATTGGTAGACACAAGGGATTTAAAATCCCTCGGCGTTCGCGCTGTGCCGGTTCAAGTCCGGCCCGGGGCACCATCAAAATCTTTGGTGACAGAGATACAAAATCAGAAAGGCGCCTTGGCAGAGTGGCTATGCAGCGGATTGCAAATCCGTGGACCTCGGTTCGACTCCGGGAGGCGCCTCCATTCTTTTACTTGTCCATGAGTTCCGATAGTAACCTGTAGGATCTCAACTTCTCAGATTGTTCAAACACCATCGTGTTTACCATAATTTCATCTGCCCCAGTGCGTTCCAAAAGTTTCTCAATTTTCTGTCTTACATATGTTTGATCACCATGGATAGATTCACGTAATTGAGTTTCAACGTGAAGCTTTTCCTGTGCTGACCATAGTGGTGCCATACTTTTCACTGGTGCGCGAAGTTTTTCGCGATTGCCGCGAATCATTTTTAAGAATTTTTGCTTCTCTGTTGTTGCGAGAAAATCTGCATGTGACTGAGTATCCGCTACGATAACGTTGGCACAAATCATCACATAGGGTTGAGCTAAATGCTCGGATGGGACAAACTCATCTCGATAAAAGTTTAGAGCACGAGACATTGCATCTGGAGCAAAGTGTGCAGCAAATGCGAAAGGTAAGCCTCTCTTAGCTGCTAAACGTGCGCTGTATGTACTCGACCCCAGAAGCCAAATCGGCAGAGATGTGTTGTTACCTGGATAAGCCGCGACTGGTTGATTTCGAGATACGGGACCAAGAAAGAAATTAAGTTCCTCCAACAGCTCTTCAAAGTCAGGATCCATATGCTCTGGTTCCCGCCTTAATGCATGCATTGTTTGGTAGTCGGTGCCTGGTGCGCGTCCTAATCCGAGGTCAATACGACCAGGGTATAATGCCTCTAACGTTCCGAATTGCTCTGCAATAACTAGTGGTGCATGGTTAGGTAACATGATTCCACCTGATCCTAAACGGATCGAGTTCGTGTGCGCTCCAATATGACTGAGTAATACACTGGTTGCGGCACTGGCGATGTCGGGCATGTTATGGTGTTCAGCCATCCAAAACCGATGATAGCCCCAGGACTCGATTGATTGAGCTAATTCAACGGAGCGTTCGAACGTTTCGGTGAAGTTTGTTCCGTCGGACACGGGTGCCAAATCCAGAACAGATAAACGAGGAAAAGACATAGGATAGTTATAGCCTGTTAATGAATCTTAACTATCATATGGTGGTGAAAGTTGACGTTTAAAAGGGGAGGATTAACCATTCACAATGGATTATTTTTCTTCAATGCCTGGAGAGCGTTTAGCTTACGAGTTTAGCTTTTGCTATGTGATAAAAGCGGCTTTATTACTGTAAGTGGCCACAGTGGTCGATGTCGTTGAATATTCGCATGTAGAACGTTTCCACAGCTACTTTAGATTAAAACATAGGCCTCTTTAACAGCGAACTGCTGTTGTCGACAATAGTGAACGAGCTAGCTTTAGAACGTTTTGACTGATACATAGACTTGTCTGCCGCTGTTAATAATTCATGTACATTCGACCCATGCTCAGGATAGAGTGCAATACCAATGCTAGCTCCGACGCATAACTCTTTACCTTTAAAATGAATTACTTTTTCTATTTCTTGGATATAGCGTAGTGCACATGCAGACAGAGACGTACCTGTTGTGTGTGAACGATGAATAATAATAAATTCATCTCCACCAAAGCGGCCTACCATGTCTGATTCGTCGATAATACTTGATAATCTACTAGCTACAGATTTTAACACTGCATCACCTGCCTCATGGCCATGGCTATCGTTAATATCCTTAAATAAATTTAAATCTATAAAAAACAAACTAAAACTATTCTCACTGCCTCTGAAATTACGCGTAAGCTGGATCAAATGTTTTTCTATTGCTCGACGATTGTAGATATTAGTTAAGGAGTCGTGCTCAGACAAAAATACCAAACTTTCTTTTTGACGATTTAGAACTGAAGTTTGATTCTCTACTTCTTCTTTAAGTTTTGATTTTGATATTGTTGTGTGGTTTAACAATGCCGCCATTTTATTGAAGTAACAAGACAGATTTTCAAATTCCGTGAATTGATTTTCTGAAGGGATTTTATAGTCAAAATTTGACCTGCTTAATTGTTTTATTCCATTTATAAACCTTTGAAAGCTTCTCTTGAACTTTATTTTTATATAAAAGCATAATAGCATAACAACCAGAGAGATAAAAATAATACCTGCTTGAGTGTAATAATTTAAATTTTGTAGTTTTGTAGACTTATTATTAAGTATTTTTTTATAAATATATATTATTTCATTATTCATATCCTGGGATACAATGTTTATTCTGGATTGTATGACAGGATTTGATTTATTATAATTTACGACTGAATCATAATGGCGATCTTTGTCTAGTAAATGATTATTTTCGTATTGAACTAAAAAATACAGTTCGAGATTCATTTTTTTTAGGTCTTTAGTAAGGTATAAAACATCTTCATTTTGAGATAATAATTCGTTTAATTTGTTATGAGAAATCATGAATTGTGTGAAATTGTTTTTTCCCCTATTTTGAGTGTAAGCCCAAAGATAACTACTTAATGACTCTAATGATATTTGTATGTCCATTATTTGGTTTAATTGTTTCTTGGCTTTATAATCTTCTATTTTTATGAAGCTTATGTATACTATAACGCTGATACATAGTATTACGCTTAGACTGAATAGTGATGCTAAATAGTGGTTTAACGAACGATGCATTTTAATCTAGACCATCAAAATATGAATTGATATAGTTTTCTTTAAATATTTTTCTGTAATTTGGAATCTGTCCTTCTACATAGTTTTGTTTTAATGCCCAATTAGCTTCTGATTGTAATGTAAATAATAAAGAATTCGTTAAATTTAATCGAAAGTTATAATCATCCCAACTCCAAGATATTTCTTCAACTGTTGTGTTAAGTTTTTGTGATAGTATTTTCATTGTTAAATGAGGGTTTTTATCCATCCAGTTAATTGAGTGATGAAGTGACTTTATTATTTTCATTACTTCTTGATCTGATTTTTCAATGTGTATTTCTTTTGATACAAGCAAAAAGTAAAGTTTATACACGCCAATAATTCCTATGTTCTTTACTTCTTCATTTATTCTATTCTTGGCCATAAATCCGTATGGCTCCCAAGTAGATATTGCATCGACGTTTCCTTGCATTAAATGATTTATAATAACCTGCGTTGTTGATGATATTTTTTCTACTTTTTCTAAATCAATGTCATTTACCTGTAGCAACAAGTCTAAGTAATATTCGCTAGCGCTCTTTTTTATTACACCAACCTTTTTTCCTGGTAATTTATCTATACTTTCTATGCCAGACCGCTTTTTAGTTAGCAGCTTAATATCATTCGTAGAAGATGCAAAAGAAGTGATTAATGCTAAATCTTTGTATTCAAAGCTTTTAAACATCAGTACGCTTTCAGAAAAAGTGGCGTAATTAACATGGTTTTCTAGAAGTAGGTTTGAACATTCGACCCCTCCAAAGCACATGATAAGTTCGACGTTTAAATCGTTTTCTTCAAACGCACCTATGTGCTCTGCAATGATAAAAGGGGCTGACAGAGGCGTCTTAGATATACCGATTGTTGTAGGTTTGTGGATAGCATTTGATACCGTTGTTAACTTTAAATAAGCAACTACTAATGCAGAAAGAACTAAAATTATGATAACTGTAGAAATCTGTTTTGTATCCATCAAAAACAACTCCCTTCATAATAGTAGTAATTAATCTATCAGTTAAATGAGTGTAGTTGCTTATTGGGTTGATGCTAGGAGAGGAGGGGATTTATTTGTATCGTGCCAAATTTATGAGTACCTAGGGGTAATTTCGGTAACTGGCTTAGATATAAAGAATTTATCTTGAGTTAGTTCAAGTTGTAGCAAATGACTGATTTCATAACATGATGATTTATGGAGAGATATCAACTTTTTAAGTTGAAAAATTGTACTCCATTTTTGCCATTTTTCTTTATCTCATACATTGCGTGATCGGCTTTTTGATACACTTCATTAAACGGTTGCTTTCCTTTGTTAAAGAGACAAACACCGATACTCATTCCTATCGTTACTTTATGTAAGTCTTGATTCATCGCTGGAATGATTGAATCTAAGAGTTGATTGCAAAGTTGGGATATTTCCTCTCGACTTGAATGCCAGTTTAAGATAACAAATTCATCGCCTCCTATGCGTCCAACTTGAGACTTGCTTGACGCAAGCTCTGTTAAGCTATTGGCGATATTGATGAGGAGGGTGTCGCCAGTATGATGGCCTAGCTGGTCGTTAACTGCTTTAAAATTATCTATATCAACAAACACTAAAGCAGACTGCTGAGACGGTTCGGTTTGAGGTTGATGATTAAAGTTTTCCTCAATTGCTTTTCTATTTAACAATCCAGTCAATGGATCACTCGAAGCCAACTTGGCCAGTTGCTGCTCATAACGCTTTTCTTTTGTAATATCGATATGAGTACCCATCATCCGTAGTGGTTCGCCATCAGAACCATACTCGACGATGCGCCCTCGATCGTAGACCCAGCTATCACTGCCGTCTTTATGAATCATGCGATGCACTACCTCATAAAGGTCGGTCTTGCCTGCTAGGTGATCTTCAAATGCACCCACCGCAAGATCATAATCTTCAGGGTGGAGATTGTTTTTCCACGTTTCAACCGTCGCGGTTAACTCATGGGGCTGATAACCTAGCATTTTTCCCCACTGCATATTGAATATCGTCAAAGTACCTGAAGGAATATGCTGCTCCCACAAACACAGTCCATTACTGTCGAGTGCAGCATTCAACTTTTCTTGTAGTCGCGCATTCTTCCGCTTCAGCTCTTCATTTTCTTTTTCTAAGCAGGCAATTCGAGTTAGATATTCTTCCATTTTGCGCATAATTTACGTCGTTTTCGGAGCGACAATATACGAAAAATACTTTGCAATTTCTATGATTGAGCTTGGAGATATAAATATTGAATATGCGGTAAATAATAAAGAATCGGTGATGTTACTTAAGAGCAGTAAAGTAAATGCTTGGAAAACAAAGAAGGAAATAGGGGGTAAGCGAGGGGCTCTCCTGGTGCAAAGTCTTAAATGGAGGCCTTTGCACCGGGACTACTGAGGGTTAGCGGTTTAGTGCACCACAACGCTCAGGTTGGTATGTGATATCGACAATTTCAATTGTCTTCACTTGATTATTTGGCATTGGCCAGTCAAGTTTTTGGCCGACAGACAAACCGATCAGTGCGCTGCCTACGGGTGCAAAAATAGAGATATCATCACTGCTTTTCAGTTCAGAAGGGTAAACCAGTGTCTTTGTCATGGTTCTATCTTCACCTGAAAATTTAAACTCTACAGTCGAGTTCATCGTGACCACGTTATCTGGCATTTGTTCTGGCTCAAGAACTGTTGCTCGGTCGAGCTCTGCTTCTAATTCCACAAGCTCCGCTGCGATGTTTGGCATTTTATCCAACAAAGCCGTGATTCGGTTCATATCTAAGCTTGAGATGTAGATAGAATTGTTTTCTGACATTTTATGACTCCCAAATAAAAGGCCGCCTCACAAAAATGGGACGGCACTCTATATGTCAATTACGGTATCAATCATATGGACGCTATTCCATATGAACTAAACCCGATTTTAGTCTTTATAGTGCGACTTAGCTAGTAAAAAATTTTTGTTGTGAAGCTTGATTTTTCTAAATCTTTCAATCACTTCAGATATTGTTCTCTGATCACCTTGAAACGGTGAAGTCAAGTGAGTGCGTCGTTTAGAAGCAAAACAGGATTTATCGTAGGTGTGCTCGGTTTCGATGGTCAGTCTTACTTCATAAAGCAAAACGGTATAGTCCGTTGCTAGCATGGCTTCGGTTATCTCAGTTTGTTAAAACTACCAATATCCGTTAATAAATTACTTTTTATTTCGCAATAGTCAGATAAATACGTTCATCTACCCCTTTAGGGTAGTTTGAAATTGTAATTGATTTACATCATGTATTAATTTTCTTTCACAATTAACAATGAGCTCAGTGATAAGAACCTAACCCTTAGGAATTATAATGAGCAAGTTGAAGCTAGTAGTCATCGGTAACGGTATGGTAGGGCACCGTTATATTGAAGACTTAGTCGAGAAAGCTGATATGTCTAATATAGACATTACGGTTTTCTGTGAAGAACCTCGTGTCGCATACGACCGTGTGCACCTTTCCTCTTACTTTTCTCACCATACTGCAGATGAACTTTCTTTAGTAAAAGAAGGCTTCTACGAGAAACACGGTATTAACATGCTGATCGGCGAACGCGCGATTAACATCAACCGTGAAAACCGCATTGTTTACTCAAGCACTGGCCGTGAAGTTCAATACGACAAGCTGATTCTTGCTACTGGCTCATTCCCATTTGTTCCACCTATCAAAGGTCACGAAAGCAAAGACTGTTTTGTTTACCGTACTATCGAAGATCTTAAAGCGATCGAAGCGTGTGCGAAGAAGAGCAAATCAGGCGTTGTTGTCGGTGGTGGTCTGCTAGGCCTTGAAGCAGCAGGCGCACTGAAAGCACTGGGTGTAGAAACGCACGTTGTTGAGTTCGCGCCAAAACTAATGGCTGAGCAACTTGACCTGGCTGGTGGTAACCAGCTTCGTCAAAAGATCGAGCGTATGGGCGTGAACGTTCACACCAGCAAAAATACGCTTGAGATTGCGGCAGAAGGCACAAACGCACGCAATGTTATGCGTTTTGCTGACGGTTCAGAGCTAGAAACAGACTTCATCGTATTCTCTGCAGGTATTCGTCCACAAGACAAACTAGCACGTCAAATGGAGCTAGAAGTGGCACCTCGTGGCGGTGTTGCTATTAACGACCATTGTCAGACTTCTGATGAGAACATCTACGCTATCGGTGAATGTGCGTCTTGGAACGAAATGTTCTACGGCCTTGTTGCTCCTGGTTACAAGATGGCGACAGTTGCTGTTGATCACCTACTAGGTAACACAGAAAGCAAATTCGAAGGCGCTGACATGTCTGCGAAGCTGAAACTTCTAGGTGTAAAAGTAGGTTCAATCGGTGACGCGAACGGTCGTACTGAAGGTTGTAAGAGTTACGTTTACCAGAACGAAGAACAAGAAGTCTACAAACGTCTTATCGTTTCTAAAGACAACAAGAAACTGCTTGGCGCGGTTATGGTTGGCGATACGTCTGACTACGGCGACCTGCTTCAACTTATGTTGAACGAAATCGACCTACCAGAACACCCAGATGCGTTGATCCTTCCTGCACACGCAGACGCTGAGAAACCAGCACTAGGTGCAGATGCTCTACCAGAAAGTGCAGTGATCTGCTCTTGTTTCGACGTAACCAAAGGCAAGATCGCACAAGCGGTTGCTGATGGTCACCACACATTGGGCGACATCAAAGCCGTGACGGGCGCGGGTACAGGCTGTGGTGGTTGTATTCCCCTAGTGACGTCTGTTCTAAATGCTGAGCTTGCTAAATCTGGTATCGAAGTGAAGAACGACGTGTGTGAGCACTTTGCATACTCACGCCAAGAGCTGTTCCACCTAATCCGTATTGAAGAGATCAAAACGTTTGATGAGCTTCTAGAGAAATACGGTAAAGGTTACGGCTGTGAAGTTTGTAAACCACTGGCTGGTTCTATCTTGGCTTCTTGCTGGGGTGAGCACATCCTTAAGCCACAACTGGTTAAGCTGCACGACACGAACGATAACTTCCTAGGTAACATCCAAAAAGACGGTACTTACTCTGTTATCCCACGTATGGCGGGTGGTGAAGTAACACCTCAAGCACTGAGTGCACTAGCGAACGTCGCAGCAGAATACAACCTATACACCAAAGTAACCGGTGCTCAACGTATTGGTCTGTTTGGTGCTCAAAAAGACGATCTTCCAGAGATCTGGCGCAAGCTTATCGACGCTGGTTTCGAAACAGGTCAAGCGTACGCAAAAGCACTTCGTATGGCGAAGACATGTGTGGGCTCTACTTGGTGTCGTTACGGTGTTCAAGACTCTGTTGGTCTAGGTTCTTACATCGAGAACCGTTACAAAGGCATTCGTACACCTCATAAGATGAAGTTCGGTGTTTCTGGCTGTACTCGTGAGTGTGCGGAAGCACAAGGTAAAGACCTTGGTATTATCGCGACTGACGCAGGTTGGAACATGTACGTATGTGGTAACGGTGGTATGAAACCTCGTCACGCAGACCTACTTGCAAGTGACCTAGATAAAGAAACGCTAATCAAGTACATCGACCGCTTCATGATGTTCTACATCCGTACTGCTGCGCCACTACAACGCACATCAGTTTGGATGGAAAACATGGAAGGTGGCGTTGACTACCTACGCGAAGTGATTGTTGAAGACAAACTTGGCATCAACGCTCAACTAGAAGCAGACGTAGCGAAGCTTGTCGACGAGTACGAGTGTGAGTGGACTGCGACCATCAACGACGAATCACAACTGACTCGTTTCGCGCACTTCATCAACTCTGACAAGCGCGATGAAAACGTCGTGTTTGTACAAGAGCGTGAACAGCACCGCCCAGCAACCTTCACGGAAAAACACCCTGAAGCGAAAGGCGACATCCTACACGTAGCGATCACTGAAGCATAAGGGAAGGTTGATTATGTCATTTGAAAAGATTTGCCAAATAAGCGACATCGTACCGGGCACGGGTGTTTGTGCACTGGTTGATGGTCAGCAAGTTGCGGTATTCCGCCCAACACAAGCAGAAGAAGTGCTGGCGATCAGCAACACAGACCCGTTCTTCCAATCAAACGTGCTTTCTCGCGGTTTGATCTGTGAGCACCAAGGCGAGCTTTGGGTGGCTAGCCCACTTAAGAAGCAACGCTTTAACCTGACAACAGGTGCGTGCATGGAAGACGAGCGTTTTAGCGTGAAAGCGTACAAAACCCGCGTAACAAACGGCGAAGTAGAAATCTCTGCGTAAGCTTGGTTTTCATTCCCTCCTCTTAGGGGAGGGAATGAACTGAAACCTAGATTTAATAGACAAAGGCTTTCCAAGCATCAACTCAGGGGAACAGGGAAGCGAGGTGTTGTAGACAGCGTTCAGGTGTCAACGGGAAGCCTTTCTCTATTAAATCTTTAACTTTTTAACTTTTTAACTTTCAATTTTGGATAAGGACACATTCATGTCTACTGATTTTAAGCCTGCAGAATTCGTGCAAACCATGATCAATGTTGGTGAAGCGAAAACCAATACAAGCACGCGAGATCTTCTGCTTCGCGGTACGATGGCTGGCGTTATTCTTTCGCTTGCGGTGGTGGTTGCTATTACCGCGATTGTACAAACGGGTATCGGTCTTGTAGGAGCACTTGTTTTCCCCGTTGGTTTCGTAATTCTAAGTGTGATGGGGTATGACCTAGTAACCGGTGTTTTTGGTCTAGCGCCTCTGGCTAAGTTTGCTAACCGTCCGGGCATCACTTGGGGTCGTATCTTCCGTTGTTGGGGGCTTGTAGGCTTGGGTAACCTTATCGGTTCTCTGATCGTTGCTTACCTAGTGGCTATCTCTCTAACAGGTAACTTCTCTCTAGAACTGAATGCAGTAGCGAAGAAATTTGTCGCTGTTTCTACCGCGCGTAGCCTTGGTTTTGAAAACATGGGTATGGACGGATGGATCACGTGTTTCGTACGCGGCATCTTCTGTAACCTAATGGTATGTCTAGGCGTTATCGGCAACATGACAGCACGTTCAGTATCTGGTCGCGTAGCAATGATGTGGTTCCCAATCTTCATCTTCTTCGCTCTAGTATTCGAGCACACAGTAGTAAACATGTTCCTATTCCCACTAGGTATGATTCTAGGTGCGGATTTTGGTATCGCGACTTGGTTGAACTTCAACCTTATCCCAACCATCCTAGGTAACATTGTTGGTGGTCTAGTAATGACTTGTATTCCACTGTACCTAACTCACGCTAAAACTGCGCCTTCTATCAATGCTGAAGAAGAAGTAAAAGCGCAACCTGCAATGGCTAAATAACCATTAACGGGTAATTCGCTTAATATGGTCCCGCTTCTGGATGGGCGGGACTATTCTCTAACTAGATTTCAATTTTTAACTTTCACTTTCGCGACATATTTTATTGATTTAGCTATAAAAAGTAATAACTCCTTAGAGTGGTTTTAGCCCTAAGTGCATAACGCGAGTGTTACTCTTTATATCTAAATTTTTCGATAGGCGTTGATATGACTACTGCTCACTCATCTTTAAACAGCGGCTTTGTTTCTCTTGTTGGTGCAGGTCCAGGTGATCCTGATTTGCTCACAGTAAAAGGCTTAAAAGCCATTCAAGCGGCTGAAGTTGTTGTATACGACCGTTTGGTGTCGAAAGACATTCTAGAATTGGCTCATGCATCAGCAGAGATGATCTACGTAGGTAAAAAATTAGACTTTCACTGTGTGCCTCAAGATCAAATCAACCAAATCTTGGTGCAGAAAGCACAAGAAGGTAAGCGTGTTGTGCGTCTGAAGGGCGGTGACTCATTTATCTTTGGCCGTGGCGGTGAAGAGTTAGAAGAACTAGCGGAATTTGGTATCAAATACGAAGTGGTTCCGGGTATCACAGCAGCAGCGGGTGCAACGGCTTATGCTGGTATTCCATTAACACACCGCGACCATGCGCAAAGCGTTCAATTCATCACTGGTCACGTACAAAAAGATGGTCGTGAGATTGAGTGGCATTCACTCGCGCAATCCAACAACACGCTTGTGTTCTACATGGGTTTGAAGCAAAGCGGCCACATTATGGATAAGCTGATCACTCACGGCTTAGATCCTGAGATGTCATGCGCCATTATTGAAAACGGTACGCGCCCGGAGCAGCGCGTGTTCCAAGGAAAGTTGAACGAGTTATCGAGCATGGCAGAGCAAGCTGTGAGCCCAGCATTGATTGTGGTTGGTAGCGTTACTCAGCTGCACAACAAATTGGATTGGTTCGCAAAGTAATACTGCCCAGAAGTGACTATATTTTACAGGGGCTTTGTTGCCTCTGCATTTCTTGCTTACGCATAGGCATTTGATCAATGAGGTTGTTGATAAACGGCCAGTCTGTTTCTGCGCCCCAACGGTGCTTTTCTAGACCATCTTTACCAAGCAAAATAGCAGTATGAGAACCTTTTTCGACCGCATAAAGACGAGCTAGCATTTTTAGGTCGAACTCTTCTTTAAGCCAAGCAGGAAAAGTATAACCTTGTTCTGTAATGACCAGTGTGACGACATCTCTGTCTTCCAACTCACACTCATTCATAAGTGTTTCTAGCAAGAATTGTTTGACGTATTCATCATTTTCCGGCGCAAAGTAGAGCACACTTCTATGTGGCCAGTATTTGGAGTGCGCTGGATAACCAAATGCTGTCGATGACAAGATACAAGAAAGCAGTATCACTAGTAACTTTCCGCCCATGACAGTTCCCCTAGAAACCCAAATAACTTTTTATACGTTAAGTTTAGTGGAATTGGCTCATTGTGCTTTTTCCAAAACTGACATAGGGTAGGCAGCAAATAAATTGAGCGTAGAAATAGATGAGTTCGGAAAGCAAACAAAAAATCGCCATTTTGGTTGATGTACAGAATGTGTATTACACCTGTCGCGAAGCGTATCGAAGCAATTTTGATTACAACCAGTTTTGGTATGTCGCCACACAAGGGAAAGAGGTGGTAAGTGCTCGTGCTTATGCCATCGCGAGTAACGATCCAAAACAACGTCAGTTTCATCACATTTTACGCGGTGTTGGATTTGAGGTGATGCTTAAACCCTACATCCAGCGTCGTGATGGCAGCTCGAAAGGCGATTGGGATGTGGGTATTACTCTCGATGCAATTGAAATTGCTCCCGAAGTTGAGGAAGTGATTCTAGTTTCGGGAGATGGAGACTTTAGTCTGCTAGTAGAGAGAATTCAGCAGCGCTTCAATAAAACGGTGACCGTTTATGGTGTACCTAAACTTACATCTCAAACTCTGATTGATTGTGCCGACAATTTTGTCGCGATTGATGACGATTTCTTGCTGTAGTTAATAGTGCAATAAAGAAAGGCGAGTCACTCAGGCTGTACGAAAACGTACAATGACTCGCCTCTAATTTATCGTTGATTTGGCTAGTTACGAAGGAATGATCATTTGCCCTAGCAAGTAACCCAAGCAACATGCACCAATCACGCCGATTAAGCCCACAGACATGAATGAGTGGTTGAAGTACCACTTACCAATCTTAGTTGTGCCCGAGGTATCGAAGTTCACAGTCGCGATATCTGAAGGGTAGTTGGGAATAAAGAAGTAGCCATATACCGCTGGCATCAAGCCGATAAGCAGCGCAGGTTCCAAACCTAAGCCGAGACCAACAGGCAGCATCATGCGAGCCGTTGCAGCTTGAGAGTTCACCACAACCGACACAATGAATAACGCAAGCGCGAATGTCCAAGGATAGTTGGTTACCATCTCTACGATGCCAGATTTAAATTGAGGCATAGCGTACTGAAAGTAGGTATCTGACATCCATGCAATACCGAAGATAGCAATCGCCGCCACCATACCAGATTTAAATACCACCCCATTTGGTACGTCACGCGGGTCAGTTTTGGTCGCAAGCAAAATGATACCGCCGAAGCAGAGCATCATCATTTGAATCACAACTGCCATGCTGATTGGCTTCGAGCCATCTACGATGGTACGAATGTCTGGCCACATCGCGATAACGACGATAACCAAGATAGAAGCAATGAACAGCAATACAGAGTTACGAGCACTTGTTGGTAGTACTTCATCAAGAGACGTTGCAGTTGTGTTGAGGATCTTTTCGCGCCACACAGGATCTTTCAAACGCTCTTGGTATTCTTTATCGTCGTCTAGCTCTTTACCACGCTTTAGGCTGTAAAGTGACATCAACAACGTACCGAATAAGGTTGCAGGCACAGTAACGAGCAAAATTGAGAGCAGAGTGATCTCGTGTTGAATATCAGAGAGTTGCGCCAAGTAGTAAACTACGGCCGCTGAAATTGGCGAGGCTGTGATTGCGATTTGAGACGCGACAGAAGCGGCAGCCATAGGACGCTCTGGACGAATGCCGTTTTTAAGCGCAACGTCGCCAATGATTGGCATGATAGAGTAAACCGCGTGACCTGTACCAAGTAGGAAGGTCATAAAGTAAGTCACGAACGGAGCAATAAGGGTGACGCGTTTTGGGTTCTTACGAAGCACACGCTCGGCAACTTGCAGCATGTATTTCAAACCGCCGGCGGCTTCAAGAATGGAAGCACATGTTACCACCGCTAAAATGATCAACATAACGGTGACAGGAGGAGAGGTTGGCGGCATCTTAAAGATGAAGACTTCAATCACCAAGCCAATTCCGGATACGACCCCAAGGCCGATACCACCATAACGTGAGCCGATATACAGCATCACGAGCAAAAATAGAAACTCAAGATACAACATGTGGATTTCCTTATTCAAAACAGAGGGCTACATAGCCAAATTACCTCTTTGTATTGTCTCGATATTCAGAAAGAAAATACTTCATGTTGTTCACAATCCGCTGGATAAGAAACAGCAATATTCAATTATTGGCAATAACTCACGCTACACAGGGAAACTGTTAACACAGTTTTATCAGGGTGTTTTTATGCTGTGTATTTTTGCGATCATGTGAGCGTTAAATGCGAAGAGGTTTAAGAGTTTGTTGCTATTCATCGCATACGTAACCAGACCTTACAGCTTCACAGAACTCGGAAATACATTCATAACTAACCCTAAGAGTGCTTCTTTGTTATGAAAACGCAAAGGATAATAGTTTGCATTACGATTGGTGCTTGGGTATAAAGGTGTCAGAATGACTACACCAACAATAAGCCATCATGTCTGAGCAATTTTTCCCGCAACTGTTTCAAACTTCGAGTGAGATTACACCTTACCTACACGGTGATATCGGCGAGATAGGGCAAGAAGCTATCCATATCGAGAATGATATCAACCCGATCATCCAAGGCCTTTACCAGCAAATCTCGGAGGCTCATCCGGAAGCGGGAAAAGCATATTGGTTGACAAGAACGTGGGATTTACTTTGTTGGCAGCCAGTTTATGTCGCATTCATCTCTATTTACGGTTACCACACGTTGCCAAACATTCGCGAGATAGCGCAGCACCTCAAACCTTGTTTTGTTTCTGGGTACCGATTCGCCGACGAAGCGCATATACATGGCGAGCCAGAAGCGTTGATAAAAGAGGCGGGGCGTCAAATCCGAGAACTGTTCGACTTCTATCAACAAGAGATGAGTCAATGGACACGCATTCGTCCTGGCTTCACCCATCAATTGATGTCGGACGGAATCATGGCTTGTTTAATTCGTCTCCAACAGCGCTTTCCGCAAATGACTAACTCGACACTTCAGGAGCATGCGGTCTTGTGGCTAAGCGCAATGGGTTTGGATGTTGATAATAGCCGCTCACTTCATGAGACGGGATCTGATCAGCCGCTAAAGTTAGTAAGAAAAAGTTGTTGTTTAGTCTATAAGTGTGAAGGCAGAAAGCTTTGTGCAGATTGTCCTCGTTTAGAGGAAAATCGACAACTTATGAGCAAGAAGGTTCTTAATTAACATTTATTTAACTTGTGTAACAGTGCTCGATTTGAGAGTGAGAATAAGTATCATTGCATGCTCTTGTTGACAACAAAAAGATAAATACAATGATGAAAAGGACGTTTTCTTTCAATCTCATCGTACTTGCGATGAGCAGTGGATACGCAGTTAGCTCAATAGCAGCAGAAGATCTTCAACAAACATCGACTCCGAGCGATGAGCAATTGGTTGTTGTAGGCAGTGTGATGCCGAAATCGATCTCCGATATTCCAGGAACGGTTTGGTTTGTTGGCCAAGAAGAGATTGCTCAGCAATATCGTGCGGGCAAGACACTGGGTGATATTCTATCTGCAACCATCCCTTCTTTAGACGTCGGCACCGGTGGTCGAACTAATTATGGTCAGAACCTTCGCGGTAGAGCAATGTTGGTAATGATTGATGGTGTCTCGTTACAGTCTTCTCGCCCGATTAGTCGTCAGTTAGACGCAATAGACCCATTCAACATCGAGCGAATTGAAGTACTATCTGGTGCAACCTCCATTTATGGTGCAGGCGCTACTGGTGGTGTTATTAACATTATCACCAAGAAAGCGTACTCGGATGACTTGTCGTTTGAATCCTACGTGAGTGGCACTACAGGCTTTAATAGCAGCGATGACTTTGATTACAAACTCGCTCAGTCTATCTCGGGTGGTAATGAGCGAATTACCGCTAGAGGTTCGGTTGTGTACACCGAGACACAAGGTGCATTTGACGCAAATGGCGACATTGTCACCCCAGACATTTCACAGGGCTCCTTGCAGTATAATTCAACGCTCGATGTTATGGGATCGACCGAGATTCAAATCTCCGATGCCGGCAAGTTAAACCTTGTCGCACAATACTATGACAGCCAGCAAGATTCGCCATACGGTTTGTACATTGTTAACAATAAATTTGTAGATGTACGAGAGGGGTTCGATTCCGACCGTGAACATGGTACAGAGCGAGTTTTCTTAAGTGCGAACTACGCTCACGACAGCGTATTCGGTCATCAACTGATAGGCGAGTTATCTTACCGTAGTGAAGACCAAACCTTTACTCCTTATTACCAAAGTGCCTCTCAACAAAAAACAGAAGTTTTTGCTGGGCGCTTAGCGTTAGCTAAAAGCTGGGAGTCATTCAAACTTGTTTATGGTGTCGATGCGTACTTAGACCGTTTTGAAAGTAACCAGGCTCTGTTCGATCCAACCATTGCGAACAGCTCTGGGAACTTAATTAATCGAACCTATGCCGAAGTGGGGCGTTACCCAGATGTTGATGTGGCGTCTTACGCAATATTTGTCCAAGGGGATTACCAAATCAATCAAGATTGGTCAGTACAAGCAGGCTACCGCTACCAATACATGGACAATAAGATTGATGATTTTGTTGCCTATAGTATACAAAAGAAGATCGCATCGGGTAATGGTGTATCAGCGGATGCGGTACCAGGTGGCAGCACTGACTACTCTGTGAGCTTATTTAATTTGGGCACTATTTATCAGCTTAACGATGAATCTCAGCTTTGGGCGAACTTCTCTCAAGGTTTCGAACTCGCTGATCCTGCAAAGTACTACGGCCAAGGTAGCTACGATGCCGCGGATGCAAATGGTCACTACGCGTTGAACAATAGCATTAATGTATCTGACTCAAAAATGTCGGGCATCAAAACGGACAGCTATGAAATTGGTTACCGATTAGATACGGATACTGTCGCACTGCAAGCGGCGGGTTACTACTCGGTTTCGGATAACTCAATCAAGTATGACAAGAAGACGCTCCTAATCACCAATGTTGATGACGAGCAACGTGTATACGGTGCCGAAGCAAACATTAACTACTGGGTAAACCGTGATATTTTGTTAGGTGCATCAGGTCACTATGTGGTTTCTGAGCTGAAAACCAACGGTAAGTGGGAAGATCTAAGCGCGGGTAAAGCAAGTACATCAAAAGCGAACGCGTGGGCGGCTTACTATCAGGATGGCTATTCAGTACGTTTACAAAGCCAGACGATGTTTGATTACGAAGATGACGCAAACAATAAACTAGATGGATACACTACGTTTGATCTTCTTGGTAACGTAACACTACCTATCGGGCAGTTAGGTTTTGGTATTCAAAACCTATTTGACGAAGACTACACAACCGCTTGGGGACAACGTGCGCAGATTCTTTATGCAGCACACTACGATGCTGCAGCGTACGACTACAAAGGAAGAGGTCGCACATTCACACTGAACTACAGTGTCGAATACTAAAGCTAACTATCTCCGAATATCAAAAAAGCCGCTTGAAGCGGCTTTTCTTTTAGGCTTGATCTGTCTGCGCTGTGTCTACAACGTTTTCCGTGTGTTCTGAAGCTTGGTTTTGTTCTTCAGCTTCCATTTTCGCGCGTTCAGCTTTGGAGATATAACGCGGCTTATTGCTCTTATGTAGCTTAGCATTATGCTTCTTCTGCTTCGCTTTCAAGATCTGATTGATTTTCTTCTTGCGGTTCATGGTGGTGGTCCTTTAATTTAGCGAGGCAGGATAGTTACTTTTTTATCAAGTTACAACTAAATAAGCGCCGGTATCGGTCGCAAAATTCAAGTACGTTCCTATGTCCAATCATCTATCGCGTTTTAATGGAGCCCAAATGAAAACACTGTACACCGAACGTTTGATACTGCGTCTTGTGAGTGTAGATGATGCACCATTTATACTAGAACTTTATAACCACCCAGACTTCTACCGTTTTGTCGGAGACAAACAAATTCGTACCGAATATGAAGCGGCGCGTTACATAAAAGAAAACATGCTACGCATGCAACAAATTAAAGGCGTGAGTTTACTCGTTGTAGAGAAGAAAGAAGATGGGCAACCCATCGGGATTTGTGGGTTGGTTAAACGTGACACATTACAACACTATGATCTCGGATATGGATTTTTACCTTCCGCTTATGGCTACGGCTACGGAACGGAGTCTGCAACCGCAGTGCTGGAATACGCTAGAGAGGAAATGAAACTCGATAATTTGGTTGCCATCACCAACAATGACAATATTCGTAGTATAAGTTTGCTCAAAAAACTGGGCTTTGAGTTTGAACGAGTTGAGCAGCAATATGATAATGGCCGCACGTTAGAACTTTACACAATGATGTTGTGATTTTTGGATAGCGCATGAGCGATATTTTACTTGGCAAACTCGCCACTGAATTTAAGACAGTAAAAGCCATGGTAGAGGTTTACTGTCATGACCATCATGGAACAAAACGTGACTTATGCTCAGAATGTCGTGAGCTGCTTGAATACGCAGAAGTGCGCCTCGACCGCTGTCCTTATGGAGAGAATAAACCGACGTGTAATAAATGTCCGATTCACTGCTACAAACCAGAGCCGAAAGAACAAATGCGTTTGGTCATGCGTTACTCTGGCCCCAGAATGTTACTGAAACATCCCATCTTGGCGGTTCGTCATTTGCTTCATGAAAAGCGAATGGTACCGGAAAAGCCTGCAGCGAACGCGTCAAACCGTCACAAGCGTTTATCTAAACAAAAATGCGAAGAATAAAAAAACGAGGGCGACATGCCCTCGTTTTCGTTGAGTAGAAGCGGCGTGGTTAGAGGCCAGCGGCCATACGCTGCTTGGTTTTGCTCGCAGCAAGTAGCATGTATACGCCCGTCGCAACCAAAGCGGCAAACAAGTAGCCTAGCAAGCCGTGTTCTTGGCCCATAAATTTATCAGCGACAACAGGACCAGCAACAGAGCCGATGCTGTAGCTAAACAGCATGACTTGTGTCGCAGAGACAATAAAGCGTTCATCAAGTCCTTCGCAACCTAAGTTGATTGCAATCGGGTACAAGGCAAAAGTAGCTGCACCTAAAAAGAATAATGCAGCAGCCAATACCACGGCTGACGAGGAAATAAACGTCATACCGATCGAAAAAATACCCAAAATACAGAAAAACGCCATTAGCACTGTGCGGCTCATGTATTTGTTTAACGCGGTCACCATTGGTTGAACTAGCATGCCACCTAGAATCACTAGCGCCATCAATGTACCAATGTCTTGATGGCTAATTTTACGGTTAGTTAACTCAACTGGCATTAATCCGTAGATCGCACCTAAGGTCAAACCTGAAACAACACAACCAATAATTGCTGCATGGTTTAGTTTGGCAATTTGCTTAAATGATAAAGCGGTTGATTCATGGCTGTTTGGCTGCTCACACTCAATGAACATTAGCACCAGCATCGCCATTAGGATCAACGTCGTGATCGCAATAAACGGAACGCCGCCACTTACGCCAAGCACGCCAATACCAAACTGGCCTAATGCTGAACCACCATAAAGCGATAGCATGTACAAGCTCAAACGTCTCGCACGCGATGCTTCGTCTCCAGACATTAGCCAAGATTCAACAATGACAAAAACACCAGCAACCGCGATACCCGCAATAAAGCGAGCGGCAAGCCACATCAATCCGTTAGCAAACACGGGTAGTGTGACGATAGTTAGCGAAAATACGGCCAAGCAACCAATAAACGCGTTACGGTGACCAACTTGACGTACGATACGTTCAATAAAAATAGCACCGGTTAATAAGCCGCCATAAAACACACTCGCCAACCAACTCGCGTAATCTGCTGAGATGTTGTATTCACCGAGCATGAGAGGGATCAAGCTCATTAAATAGCCCGAAGCCACCGCATAAAGAGACAGTGCGACGACTGGAACTGTAACTCGTGGTGATGCTGCAGGAACGACTGTGTTTTCCACTGTTTTGCGCCTATAAGTTAAATGAAATCTAAGGGTTATTCGGCGCGAATATGAGGCTAATAGTTAGGCAAGTAAAATGATAAATTTAAGTCGTTTCGACAAATAATATTTGTTAACTAGATAGGTTGATAAGTTGCATAAAAACGCCAACCTACAAACAAGGTTGGCGTGGAAGATTATTTAGTAAGTGCTTGATTTAACCATTGATCGAATTGAGTTTTAGGTAACGCACCATTGATCATATCAACGCGTTGACCATTCTTGAAAACCATAATGGTAGGAATACTGCGAATACCAAATTGCGCCGCAAGTTGTTGTTGAGCTTCGGTATCAATCTTAACAAAACGAGCCGTTCCGGCTTGCTCATGAGCAACATCAGAGAAAACAGGAGCAAAACCAACGCACGGGTTGCACCATGGGGCCCAAAAATCTACTACAACAGGCATATCACTTTGTAATAGAGCAGAAAAGTTATCTTGTGTACCTTCGATAGGCGAGCCGTCTAAAAGTGCACTTTTACATTTACCGCAAGTTGCAGATTCGGCAACGCGCTCATTAGGGACACGATTTAGACCGCCGCACGAAGGGCAGCGAGTTTTAAACGATGACATGACTTCTTCCTTTATTACGTATTGATGAAAACATGACTTACCAGTCAGCCTCATTATTTGTATACTTATTTTTTAACCTGCCGAAATAACGCAGCGCAGGTTTGTATTTGAGCCTAAGGTTCTAAGAAATTTTATTAAAATACAACAATAAATAGGTCTGCGATGACAAATTACTACGCTGAAATTACAGGTTGGGGGAAATGTGTTCCGCCAGCCGTGCTCTCTAACGATGATCTTAGCACTTTCCTCGATACTTCCGATGAGTGGATTCGTACCCGCACTGGTATCGAAAACCGCCGTATTAGTCATGTAAACACGTCAGACATGGCGACCGTTGCTGCTAAACATGCATTAGCTCGAGCAGGCGTCGATGCAACAGACGTGGATTTAATCATTGTGGCGACTTGTTCACCAGATTCATTGATTCCAAATATCGCGTCTAAGGTACAGCAGAACCTAGGTATTCGTGCAGCCGCTGCCTTTGACTTAAATGCCGCATGTACGGGATTTGTCTATGGCCTAGAAACGGGCACACGTTTGATTCAATCAGGTAACTATCGTAACGCGATCATTATTGGTGCGGAAAGATTGTCTTTCTACATCGATTGGGCAATGCGAGATACCGCTGTTCTATTTGGTGATGGTGCGGGCGCCGTTGTGTTATCAAGAACGGAAAAAGAAACGGGTTTACTACAGTCTCAAATCGGTTGTGACGCAAAAGGCCGCGATATTCTGTCCGTACCAAAGTTTGGTACTTGTATGGATCGCTTTGCGGAAGACAACGGTTACTGGGATTTCAACTTTGTAGGACAAGAAATTTTCAAACGTGCAGTAAAAGGCATGGGGCTAGCTGCGAAAACCGTACTGAAAGCATCACAGTTAACGACGGAACAAATCGATGTTGTGATTCCGCATCAAGCGAATATTCGTATTATTCAAACCTTGTGTGACCTGTCTGGAATTCCACACGACAAAGCGTTTGTTAACATTCAAAACTATGGCAATACTTCAGCTGCGACGGTGCCAATTGCATTGTGTGAAGCGGTAGAGCAAGGTCGAGTTAACCCAGGTGATAATATGCTTCTTGCTGCATTTGGTGCAGGTTTGACATGGGGTGCGGCAGTATTGAAATGGGGTGACCGCGTAACGCCAATTGGCGAAAGTGATGCGGTTCTGCCTGAATGTGAGCAATCCGCGTTAGAATTACTTGAGCGTGCCATTAAGCTGTGTAACGAACGCCGTCGCGACGAGGTGTAACGGACACTTTGCAAACATAAAATGAGTAAGGGAGCGCGAGGCTCCCTTATTTGATGATGTGTTCTACAGCTACCTGTAAAATATCTTACGACATAAAACCCAGGTTTGAATGAGTAAAATTACGGATGTTCGGGAACACGTATTCCAGTGCCGCGTTATCACTCACGCCCATCCACTGTGCTAGTGTTGAACCAACTTGATCAGCGGCAATTTTGGGTATGAGTCGGCCTTGAGAGTAATCATCGTTTCCGCCCAGTATTAGTTCCGGCCATGTACCGATAGGTTGTTTCCCATTTACCGCGCCTCCAATTAATAGTTGATGGCCACCCCAGCCATGATCGGTACCATTTCCGTTGCTCATCATCCGTCGACCGAAGTCAGACATAGTGAAAGAGGTGACTTGCTTGTTTAGCCCTAACCGTTCGACCGCACGATACATTGCTAAAAGGTTTGTCGCGAGATCCTCAAGTAACACTGGATGACGTGCCAGTTGCGAATCGTGTAGGTCATACCCAGAGTGTTTAACGAAAAAGACTTGTCGTTGCTGCTTCAATACATCTTGGCTTGCTATCAATTTGTACACGGTTTGCATCTGCTTGCCGAGCGTCGATGACGTAAACAGCGGCTCGTCAGCAATGTGGTTGAGTTGCTCGCTCAGGACACTACTCATTACCATCGACTCATCAACCATCAAATTAAAATGACCATTAAATGGATTGTCAGCTTGATGAGAGAGAAGGCGATCATAGATCCCCTTGTATAGCGGGTTATCAATCGCGGTAAGCTGAACTGCGCGATCTTTTTTCAGGACGGTTTGGCGGTGTTCCATTGCCCGTAACCAAAGCGAGTTGCCATGCACACTGTATAGCGGTGTTATTTCTGATTCAGAGTTTAATACATCCAACATTCTGCCAGCCCAACCAAGATTTTTAGACTCGCTCATTCCACCAAGTAACCAAGCGTCTGTTTGAGAATTATGAGAAAACAGTTGCTCGGGTAGTGATGCTTCACCTTGCTCAATAGCTTGTTTGGTGACGGGATGGTTGAGAATGCCACTATTGAGCACGATGCTGGCATCGCCTTGTTCGAAAACGGAAGTTAACGCATTTAACTTGGGGTGTAAGCCGAGCTTCACTGGGTGATTTGAGCTATCGACAGCACTCAAATTGATAGGGAGTATGTCTTCTTTGGCGACAGAGAGTGGCCCTCTGACTTTGGAATATTGATGATAGTGCGCCTCCGATAATGGCAGTACGGTGTTGAATGCATCGTTTCCGCCTGCTAAATACACACATATTAATGCTCGAAAGTCATTGGATGGCGCTGCGAGAGAGTAACCTGGCAGACTAAGAGAGGCTAGTGCGCCCATCGATAGCGTGCTTTGTATAAAATGTCGTCGTGAAATATCCATAATTCACTCCTAATCCTGAATATAGAATTCGTCGCCAGAAATGGCGGTAAATATCACTAGAGCGAGTTTTGTTGTTGGCACATAGTCCCCACGATAATCATTCAGGGCGGTGAGCATGAGCTCTTTCAATTCAGCAGAAGCCGTTCCAGCAAAGAAACGCAAGTTAACCAATTCGACTAAGGCACGGTGATCGTCCAGAAGAAGATAAAACTCGTTAAGATCGAAGTGGTAGGAATCACCACCTCCTCTACGAGTGCTGGTTAACATATAGTTGACCAAATCGGTATAAACAGACCAATTGAGAAGTTCATACTCTGGAGAGTTAATACCAGACTCCGTAAACTCGTTAGACGGCTGATAGTCTGGAGAGTAAAAATTAAACACGGAAGGAGAACGAAGCGGCCCTTGATTAGCGATGTTCATCATCGTTGTTGCGTCTTCGTAACGTGATCCTTTAACCGTAAAACCTGATGCTCGATGAAAATTAGTCAGGACCAGTATCGGTTCTTTCACTTTTATAGGCGGGGTATCCGTCATCCCTAATGCTTCAGGGTCGAGCAATATGGCTCGAACAACGGCGGTTAGATCGCCTTTTTCTCCTTCCCCATTGTTGTTAAATATCGTAGCAACACGCGCGACGTACTCTGGGCTTGGATTTGAACTGACCAAACGTTGGATAAGTAACTTTGAAACAAATGGAGCAACATTTGGGTGAGACATCAACATATCAATCACTTTTGAAAGCTCTTCTTGTGCGGTTAGACCCGATGGGATCACGTTCCCTAGAAATCGCTTCTCGCCGGTGTCGTGTCTTTGACTGATAACTCGCATCGGTTTCACGAATGCGATGTCGGAATTTTTCCATCCAGTTAATGCTCGCGCGAGCTCTTGAATATCAGTTTGATTGTACGTGGGGATAGGTTTGCCTGTTGCGTGGTTCAGCTTTTTACTGCCATCTAAATTGAGTTCATACAAACCGATAGTGAATAACTGCATTAACTCTCGAGCAAAGTTCTCATCGGGAAGCGTTCCTGTCGCACTATTTTCTTTTGCACTACCGAGCATAGACAAATAGCTCCCCATGACTGGATGGATGGAAACGTCATACAACAGGTCTCGGTAGTTGCCAAACGCATGCTCAACCAACAGATCGTAGTAATTCACTAACCCTGTAGGTTTGCTGGAAAGAACGCCGCCATAACGAGACACGACTACGATCTGACTCAATGCATAAGCCGTTCGCTGCCTAAGCTGATCTTCAGCAGTAACAACAATCTGATACCAAGCATTTTCTCGGTTTGACTGTAGGCCTTTAGAAAAAGGCGTTTGATAAAGTGGTTGATGGTAGGTTGCTGGCAGGTTGATTTGTTTCTGTATCCAATCCTCAAACCCGTTTTCCCTAACCTCATTAATTAACGCAGGTGTTGGTCCAAAAGAGGTTTGATAGAGAAAACGCGCAACGGTTTGATCGGATGGGGATTGCTGTATTTCTGCTGATACATTAGACACATGGCTCAGCAATAAGATAGCCAATCCTAGTACCCAAGCAGAGATTTTATTTAGCTTCTGACGTCTCATAGTTAACTCGCTTACCCGAAGTAACGATTTAAGTCCATTTAACGGGAGTTATTAAGCTCTTTTGAGCTGTTTAGTAAATTTATGAAAATCAAGCAGCTGCATAGGCGAGTATAGTAGCTATAAGTGGTGAACAAAAAACTCAAACGATGAATTTGGTACTATAGTACTAGAAGTTTTTGATGCTATTTTTTCTAAGATACTGATATTAAATATGGCCAATGAAGAGTAATAAGCAGAGGTATCGCAATGGATATAGAAGGGGGACAGCTAAAGTACTGTTAACAAGAGATTGGTATGTTTGTTAAGGCTTAAGTTAGTTTCAAGAAATTATTGAGCCAATAAATAAAGTCCATTGGTTTGCACAAGAGAAAACCACACGGATGTTCTCTTGTACAAAGCAACAAAGGTTATTTTCGGGCAAGCTTATGGTGAGCACGAGAAAAGTGATCGGCACAAAATGCGCCCACGATCGAGAGTTCGCCAGCCAGACAAAGCGCAGCTGCGACTTCGGCTAACGCTTTCGCATTGCCGTTGCCGTGCAAACCCAAAATATCCAAACATGCTTTTTGCGTTGGAAGGCCAGTACCACCACCAACCGTCCCCACCATGATGTTTGGCAAGGTCACGCACGCGTACAAGTTGCCTTGAGCGTCCACATCCATACGAGTGATTCCAATGGCAGACTCTGCAACGCAAGCGGCATCTTGACCACAAGCAATGTACAGCGCGGCAAGCGCGTTTGCGTAATGCGCGTTGACGCCAATTGTCCCGCTGAGTAAACCGCCCACTGTGGTCATTTTGCCAAATTGAACCATAGACTCCGGCGTCGTATGCAGATATTTTTCCACCAACTCAGCAGGAATGGTCACTTCGGCGGATACTTTCTTACCGCGTACCGAGCGCAGTGTGTGCGCGTTTGGTTTTTTGTCGCCTGATAAGTTGCCATCCAAGAATGCTTGAGTTGGTTTGATTGGGCTGGTCGCCAAAATATGATGGAACACTTCGTTTGTTGCGATGGTCACCATGTTTTGTCCGGAAGCGTCACCAGTCACGTATTCAAAGACCAAATAAACGTGGTTTCCTTCGATATTTACATTGATGTCTTTGAGTTTGCCATGTGAGGTGGTGGATTCCGCAATTTGACGAAATACGTCAAACTGGGTCACAACCCAACTGACGAACTGGCCGGCGTCAGCAAGGTGATTAAAGGCGAATACTGGTGTTCGGCTCACCCCTTCACTTAGTAACAATGCGCTCGCGCCACCAGCGGCGGTGATAAGATTTGCGCCACGGTTGTAGGAAGCGACTAACGCGGCTTCTGTCGTTGCGAGCGGAACCAAAAAGTCATCGTTCGCATACAAACCGTTGACGCGCAAAGGGCCTGCGATGCCGACCGGCACATTGACAGTACCAATGAAGTGCTCGATGTTGTTGGAGTAAGCGTCGCAATGTGACTGTGTGAAAGGATCAAGAAGATGATCTTTATTGGTCATTTGTTCCAATACTTGCCAACGGCGCGCCAAATGCTTATCCGATAGGCCAGGGCTTAAGCAGAGACGTTTCTCTGGCTTGTGAAACTTCGGTTCTAATGCCGATTGAATCTTACTGCTGGTTTCGATATCGGAAAGGGCGGAGCTTTGAACAGGGTTATCTTGGTTTAACTTCGGCATACAAACGTTAACTGAAAAATCGAACCAGAGATTGTAGTGATTGGGGCTTTGATTACAACGTTGATTATACGTTTTGCAACAAATACCACTGTGTGAGTGCCTTTGTTATCCAAGTAATTTGATATTGGAGCGGAGGATTTACCAGAAATAAATGGGTTTTGACAATGAATGTTGCAGTAAATGGCAGAGCCGGGGGGTTATGGCTCTTAGAGAAACTGGACTGTGAGTGTCTGGAGTCGACAAGGGATAAGCATGATTGCCTTAAAAGCGGAGAGGAATAAATTGTCTAACCCAGTCCCTTGGGTTAGACGCTAGTTTGAATCAGTTGTTCAAAAACTAGTTGAAGGCGCGAGCCACACGTCCCGCACTTTGAATACGGTAATGGCCAACGTAAGCAGGAACAAATACAGATTGTCCTTTCGAGGCAGTTAACGTCTCACCGTTATCACTGATGAGTGTCAGGTCGGCATCAATCGCCATCAAAATCTCTGCGCTATTGGCATCAACCACTTCATTGTTCGGTTGGTTAAGAATGCTGAAACTAAAGTCTGCCACTGGAACGGGGTAAAGGCTCTGGCAACCATCGGCATTGGGCTCTAGAACAAGGCTGTTAAACGGCTTAGGCACAAAGTCTGTGCATTTAGCCAGTTCTTCAACATCCATGTGTTTCGGCGTGAGTCCTGCACGCAAAACGTTATCTGAGTTCGCCATGATCTCTAATCCCGTACCTTTAATGTAAGCGTGTGGCGTTCTTGCGCTCAGGAACATCGCTTCGCCAGGTTGCAGCGTGATGACATTCAACAGCAATGGTGCAAACAAGCCGACATCGCCGGGGTATTGAGTGGATAGATCCAAGATGAGTTGGAAAACGTCGCTGTCAGTGCCATGCTCTGATTGACGTGAGGCGCAGGCAAGAAGCTGTTTCAGTGCTCGCTCTTTTGTTTCGCCTTCCATGGTCAGAATGTGCACAAAGAAATCTCGCAAACCTTGTGAGTTGATTTCGCGTTTGAATGCATCTAATGGTGCGCGTAGCTCATCGATATCACAAAGGCTAAATGCCTCAGTAATATCGGCATACGAGCGAAAACCGTTCATGGCTTGGTAACTTGTCAGTGCGTATACCAGCTCAGGTTTGTGGTTTGGATCCTTGTAGTTACGATGGCTCGCGTTTAGTGGGATCCCGGCACTTTGTTCTTTTTCGAAGCCTATTTCGGCATCTTGTTTGCTTGGGTGAACTTGAATCGACAGTGCATGTTCGGCCGCTAAGATCTTAAACAGAAAGGGCAGGTCGCCAAATTTCGCTGCGGTTTCTGCTGATAAGTAAGCGGGTTGGTTTTGTTTGATCAGTTCAGACAAAGGCAGCGTGTTCTGCTCAATCTGAACTTCAGAGCAGCCGTTTGGGTGAGTACCCATCCATACTTCTGCTTGAGGCTCATTCGTTTCGTTAGAAAAGCCAAACAAATCGTGAATAGAAGAGGTGCTTCCCCAAGCGTAGTTTTGGATTTTGTTGTTCATTTGAAAGAAGCTATGCGATGAAATAGTGTTCAAATTCATGAATTTTTCCCATAGTTAACCCTCCGAACTGAATCGGAAGAAAAATTGAGCAGAGATACGTTAAATAAGGTGGGCGAGCGCGGTTAGGTCACTCGCCAATTTGCCCGAAGGGCGATAAGTCGATTTACAACCGAGGTTTTGGTTCGAGTGGTTTTCGTGATGGTTGCGCTTGCAAAAATGGCAGCAACAAAAGGCCAATGACGGCTGCACAAACTGAAATGGTGATGAAGAAACCCGTCCAATGATATTCTTCAAGAATTAACGCCAGTGGATAACCAGACAATGCTGCGCCCATGTAGGCGAACAAGCCCACGAATCCTGTTGCCGCGCCGGCAGAATCTTTGTGAGAGCACTCCGCCGCCGCCATACCGATCAGCATTTGTGGCCCAAAGACAAAGAAGCCGATGGAGAACAATCCCGCCGCTTGGAATGCAAAGTTGGTCAGAGGCATCAGCCAAAGCGCAGAGACAGATAAGAAAATCCCAATCGCGAACAGCAAGTTCATTGGCCCACGGTTACCGCCAAAGAGTTTGTCTGAGCCCCAACCCGCAACCAATGAACCAACAAAACCGCCGATTTCAAACATCGACAGAGCAGCGTTGGCGTTAATCAGGCTATAGTGATGCTGCTCGGTCAAGTACAGGTTTCCCCAGTCATTGATTGCGGTTCGGACGATGTAAACCAACACATAACTGAACGCGAGCAGCCAGATGTATTTGTTGTTAAATACGTACGATTTCAGAATTTCTCGGTAGGTGAGGCCACGTCCATAATTTTCTTGCGCAAGTTCTAGTGCGTCGTTGCGCCATTGGCCGACACTTGGTAAACCCATTGTTGTGGGTTTGTCGCGCAATCGCCAACAAACGAATAGACCGAGCAACACCCCGATGATGCCGGGTAGAATAAAACCTTCACGCCAGCTGTAGTGCAACGTTAAATAGCCCACCAAAATAGGGATAAGCGCGCCACCAACGTTGTGTGCGGTGTTCCAAATCGCCCATAAGAAGCCACGCTCGGAACGTGAATACCAAGTGGTTAACAGCTTGGAGCATGAAGGCCAGCCCCAGCCTTGGAACCAGGCGTTTAAGATCCACAGAGTAATGAAAGCCGCGAGTGAGCTAGAAAAACCGAACGCGATATTGACCAGACCTGTCGCAATCAATCCTAATCCCATGAAATAACGAGGGTTAGAGCGATCCGAAATCGTGCCAGAAATAAACTTCGAACAGCCGTAAGTAATGTAGAAAAGTGTACCGATAAGACCCAAATCGCCTTTATCTAAGCCAAGATCGGTAATCATCGCTGGTGCGGCGTAGTTAAAGGTCTTACGGGTAAAGTAGAAACCTGCGTAGCCGATGTACATCCCCAACATAATGTGCAAACGCCAATGGTGGTAACGCTGGTCGATTTGCTCGTTGCTCAGGCTCGGTTGAGTAAATTTAGGTGAACGTAAAAATCCAAACATCTTGAGTTACACCTTAGGTAAAGTAATGCTGATTTGTGTGCCGATCACTTGATCGCTGGTGGAGTAGATAACCATTTTTCCACCTAACGCGTGCACACGTTCTTGCATGCCGCGAACGCCCATGCCTTTCATGCTGTCCTGAACTTTGAATCCGACACCATCATCGTGAATCATCAGTGACACCGCAGCTTCTCCAATTGTCAGTTCAATATTGATCAACTGCGCTTCTGCGTACTTGGCAGCGTTATTTAATGACTCTTGGCATAAACGGAATAGGGTGACTTTGAGTGTGTCACTCAGGCTGGTGTAATCGCCTTGCCAGTTCAGTTGAACAGTTGTTCCGTGATTGGCGAATTCCATCTCTCGCGTCAGTTGCTCGACGGATTCTTTTAAGTCCAAATCATCCAGCATTTTTGGTCTTAGCTTGCTTAACAGTCGCTTAGTGGTGTCGTACACGTTGAGGGAAAGCCCTTCGATCATGTCGGCGCAACCCACGCTTGTTTCGGCGTTATTTACCCGCTTAATGATGTTGGCTTGTGTGCGGATCGCCGTGATGTTCTGTCCAATTTCGTCATGTAGCTCGCGCGCAATATCGCGTCTTACCGATTCTTCCGCTTTGATAAGCTGGCGAGACAAATTCTGATTGCGTGCAAGTTCGCCGCGCAGTTTGTGATTGAGGTCTTTTGTTTCTGAACCCCTAAGCCGAGCATAATGCCGGTGATGGTTTGCGCCGAGAGAGATAATAACAAATCGGTGATTTCTAGATTTGATACGCCGCTGCGAGCCGCAATCAGCGCAATGCTGTTGAGCATGGTGGCGAGTAGAGCACCTTGCCAGCCGTAACGCAGAGCAAGCACGATGATTGGAATCGCCATACAAAACGGCGCAAATCGTTTTAACTCTTCAGGCAAACTCGTTTGCACTAGAATGCTGCCGATAAGAAGTACGGCGTAAAACACAATGTGGCGAATGCTGAACACCACAGTGTTGTTCAAAAGATGCGACGTCAGAGGCGACCATCGGCTTTGAAATAGGTAGTTCCACAGTAGGTAGCACATAGGAACCAGCATCAGCCCACCAGAAATACTGGCTAACCACACCATGTAAACAGAAGGCACGTGAAAGCCGACCGCCATTACGTTGATGAAGGCGGTAATGATGATCACAACGCCCATGACGGCTAAGTGGCGGTTTTGGTCACCGTAGTAGTATTTTTTCGCAATCAGTGTGACCGGGATACTGACAATGCTCGCAATCAGCACGGTAAGCCACTGCGGTTGACCCAGTAACATCGCAAGTGCGATGGAAAGTCCCCACTCCGAAAGGTAAATCGTCGGCCAATAAGCGGTGCGAGTGTGTAGGGTGACACCTAATCGTAAAGCGAAAGGAAACAATAAGATCGCCAACTCGGGATCATTGACAAAGTAATAGGCAATCACCCACAAGCAAAACCAGGCGCAAGCCATAACAAATAGTCCGCAAATGGTGGTAACAGCGTAAGCTCGCATTAAAAGGACTCTTGAGAAAATAGTTTGGCGAGCTCAACGTTGTTTTTCACGCCGAGTTTGTCGATGGCATTCGCACGATGCACATGCACGGTCTTGTGGCTCAAGCCAAGCTCTGCCGCGACAGACTTTACATCCAACCCGGTCGCAAGTAGCTGACATACCTCGTTTTCACGTTTTGTCAGTTGGCATAGAGAGGTGGTGTTGTCGCTAGGCGTTGCAAGTTTAAGTGCAATATCTGATGTGAGGTAACAGCCGCCAGAAGCACTGGTTCTCACGGCTTGAATAAGTTCGTCTGGGCTACAGCGTTTACTAAGATAGCCTTTTGCACCTAGCTTTAGTGATTTTTCCACCATCGCAGGGGAGTCATGCACGCTAAGCATCACGCAGGCAATGCCAGTTGGTATTTCGCTAAGAAAGTTTAAGCCGCTTTCATCTGGCATGGAGATATCTAGGATGACGACATGAGGGTGTACCGCAGGCAAGCCTTTTCGCGCTTCGGCGACAGAGCCGAATTCACCAACAACGGTAATATCACTTTCTAAATTTAATAATTGTGCGAAACCTGAACGCACGATGACGTGATCATCAACTAGAGCAACATGAATCATTATTACAACCAAATAGAGCAGACGACTAACAACAATAAGCTCCAACAGGAGCCAATAGAAAAACCTTTAATGATACTGAATTGATCAACTCATTTTAATGATCTTGCGCGCTTTACCGAAGTAAAGCGCGCAGAGAAGCTAGGCTTGGTTTTGTGCAAGTTGAAGCTTCTTCGCGTGTCGAATCTTCTTCTCTTCCGCGATAGCGACGAAAGCAAGCAAAACAATACAAATCATGGCGGAGGTATCTAGAGCTGCGAAGGTACCTTTCCAACCAGTTAAGCCGAAGATAGGTGTACCGTCTGCAATCATACCGAGACCAAGTTTCGCGAAGCTGTCACCGATTAGGTAAGCGAATGTACCTTTTACGCCGTCAGCCACACTGATTGCTTTTTTAGGGACAAAACCAACCGCGGCAACACCGATAAGAAGTTGCGGACCAAACACCAAGAAGCCCAATACAAATAGAGAGGCTAAGTACATGAACTCGCTAGTGGCGTGTTGGTAGAACTCAAGCGATACGATGATCAAACCAAGAGACACACAAGCAACCAATGCGCGGCGACCGTTTGCTAAGTCAGATAAGTAACCCCACATCAAAGTACCCACAAGCGCACCGACTTCGAACAGAGTAAAGCCAGAGATTGCCGTTTCTTTTGACAGACCAAGTTCTTGGTACGCGTATACCGTTGACCATTGGTCGATACCGATACGAACGATGTAAAGGAAGATGTTGGCAAAGCAAAGTAGCCAGATAACTTTGTTTTTAAGAACGTATTCAACAAAGATTTCTTTTTTGGTCATTTGGTTTTCTTCAGCGGCGGTGTCTTCTTCACTCACTGCTTCATCGAAAAGTTCTTCTACTTTACCTAGACCGTAAGCTTCTGGAGAGTCGCTACCAAAGCGCATACCGATAAAACCAACGATGATCGCGATGATAGAAGGGAACACGAACATGCCGATTACGTGGCCGTCGAATAGGTAGTTGGCACCGAAAAGAGCAACACCCGCTGCGCCCGCACCACCAACGTTGTGTGACATGTTCCACAAGCCTAGGTAAGAGCCGCGTTTGTTACGAGGTGTCCATTTTGTAATGGTTGAGTAACTAGAAGGGCCACCAGTACTTTGGAAGAAACCACTCAGAGCGTAGAAAGCCACCATCAAGAACAGGCTTGCACTACCGCCGCCCATGCTGAAGCTGAAACCAAGCATTGCAAGACCAGAAAGGATCAGCATAAAAGGGAGGAATTGCTTGGTGTTCTTACCGTCAGCGTAGTAAGAGACAACGGTTTTACCGATGCCGTATGTGATGGAGAAGCCAAGGCCAATAAGACCTAGGTCTGTCATGCTCAAACCGTAAGTTGAGATCATGTCGTTTTGCGCGACATTGAAGTTCTTACGAATCAAGTACATGGTTAGGTAGCCGATAAATACGACCAAGTAAGATTGGATGAACGGTTTAAACCACATCTTTCTTCTAACTTCGACAGGAAGATCGAGGGTCGGCTTCCGCACCTGTTCGAGGAATTTTAACATGATGAACTCTCTTGTAATTGTTTTAGAAACACAACGGAGGCCGTTATGCGCTCTTGTTACCTTTGACTGAGCGGAATTCTAGAGAGTGGTTTTGTGAGGCACATGAGATGGTTGCCTAGATCGGCTAGGAAAAATTCCTAGAAATGCCTAGGAAGGCGGAAAAGCGTGAAAAGAGTCACACAAAATCCTTACTAATTTATGGGTTTTTGACTGGTTTCTTATCGGATTGGAAAGCGTTCAAATGCAAGCAGGTTAATATACGCAAGCTTAGTGCTGACAAGGGGTGAGTACGTTTGGTTGGAAGAATAGTGTCTCGTTGCTAGCTATCAATCGCGAATGAGAAACAAACAACAGAGACCCAGAGGTCTCCGTTAGAAATATTAGGAATTCGGCTAGGTTGACGTGTTAAGGCGCAGGGCTGTATAGACGCGGCGAGCCGTGTTTTGGCAAGTGAATTAGGTTCAAATGGTTTCTTCTTGCCCATTCGACAGTTAACGCTGTAGGCGCAGATAAGCAAACCAGAGTGGGGATACGCGCGCGAACGGCTTTGTGGATCAACTCCAAGCTGCAACGGCTTGTCATGATTGCGAAGCCACTTTGAGGCTCGATGTGATTGTTGGTCAATGCGCCAATCAACTTATCTAGCGCGTTGTGACGGCCGATGTCCTCTCGGCACAACTTGATGTTGCCTTGTAAATCTGCAAATAAAGCGGCGTGTAACGCGCCAGATTCACGTGCGGCTTCTTGATGCAGTGCGACTTTGTCTCGCAGCCCTTCGAATACATCGGAGCGCGGAGGAAGAGACGGTGTTAGCGGTGCCAAATCAGGCAAAGCTTGTTCCAGAGCCTCTACACCACAAATGCCGCATCCGGTTGTGCCGGCAAGATTTCGGCGCTGTGTTTTTAACGCCCAGAAAGCGCGGTTGCTGATTTCCACTTCCGCATAGTGAGATTCGTGATCGCCACCAATTTCAATGTCTTTAATCTCTTTGAAATCGTGGACGATGCCTGTGCTTAGGCTAAATCCTTTCACGAAGTCTTCCAGATGGCCTGGCGTCACCATCATGACCGCTTGGCTAATGCCGTTAAAGCTGATAGCTAAGGCGGATTCACTCGCCAGCGACATTTGTTGCACTGGGCGGCCATCAATCAATTCTCGGTAATTGAACGCACTTGGTTGAGGTGGTGCTTGATTGAAATCGGACAGTTCTAAATAAGATTGAGTAGTACATCTCATGAAATCACCTCATAAGCCGTTATGTATGCCAAAAATTGACGTGTGGATTCTTGTTATCGATTGAATATGTTTTTTGCTTCTGCGAAGCACTGATCGGTTAGCGCGGAGAAGGGTTCTTGTTTTCGCTTTAACAAACCTAGCGGGGCGTGAACGGCGGCTTCTTCGATAGGGATAATGCGAAGCGTATCGTTCAACTCTTCCAATCCACAATTCAGCGGCATAATGGCGCAACAAAGGCCACTGGCTACTGCTTGGATCAAGTGAAAGGTGGAGTTACTTTCAATGACGGTTTGCGGAACCAGCCCTTTACTCACAAAGCTAAGATCAATGGAGTGGCGATAGTGCATGCCCTTCGAAAGCAGCCCTAGCGGAATGTTATTGAGTGACTCCCACAACACTTCAGATTCGGCAAAATCAAAATGACGCTCATCGAATAAAACGCCAAGTTTGGTTGAATCTAGTTCGATAACATCGAAGTAAGCGGTGTTGACTTGATCGACATAACACATCCCCAAATCAAGTTGATTGCGATTGAGTTGGTCTATGATCTGTTCGGTCGTCATGGAGAGTATTTGAAAGCGTAACTCAGGGAACTGTTGAGCTAATGGTTTAAGCAATTGCATAGGGTTTTGGCTGGCGAGTGGCACCATTCCAAGCCGAAGAGAGCCTACCAACTGACCACGGCAGTTGGCGGCTTCGGCTTGCAATCCATCATGAGCTGCTAAGACGGTTTTTGCCCAAGCTAAAATGCGTTCTCCGGCTTCAGTAAATCCTTCAAATCTTTGACTTCTTTGGATTAATTCGAGATCGAGCTCTTCCTCTAAGCTTCGGATTCTCATGGACAAAGTAGGCTGCGTAATGTGGCACAATGCGGCGGCTTGACCAAAGTGTTTGGTCTGTTCAAGTGCGATGAGATATTTAAGTTGTTTGATATCCATAATGGCTTGTTAACCTTGCGTTGTGAGTCACATGTACGGGGGAACTCCCTAAAAAGGCCACAGCACTACCGTACTTTTTAAGCGCTGGAGCGTTTTAACTGGGGAATGAAAAACCAAAACCAAGTCAAGAATAAAACCACACTCAAAATTGATCTGAATCAAGGCTATTCCTGATATTAATTAGGGTCAAATTTAAAGTATCTATAGTGTGATAGATATTATCTATTATCAAGAGTACCGATTTTATTGAGCTCGTTAAGCGAACTAGGTGGAATCGGATGGGAAAACGATTAACCTCATAAATTGTATTGATTAAAAATGTTATGACCGTCAGTGGAAAAATTCGTCATAGATTTTGTTTATCACTCGGTCAGGATTATCAATTGGACGCATATTGAATAACGACTTAATCTTTGATTTAGATCAAGACGCAACAATGCGAATTGAATCTACCAGTCTTAGAAACAGTAGGCGGGTATCCGATATCAAGAATCTAGATAAGTAAACGCTCGGACAAGCGAGAGCATGTTGAGTGGTTACTTATTTGGATTAAAAAATACATGGATTAGAAACTAAGCCCTTCAATACTTCCGCATTATCTCAATAAATAACGCGCTTGTTTTCACGGGCACCCTGCTTGCTGGTATATCTGCGAGGAGTAAAGTCGTGAGCCAAAAAGAACAAATAAAAACATACAAAGGTCCAGCTGGTGGTTGGGGTGCACTGAAAGCCGTAACCAGAAGTTGGTGGGGCAGTGAAAATGCAGTTAAAAACATTCGCACTATGCTCAAAACCAACCAAAATGGCGGTTTCGACTGCCCGGGATGTGCATGGGGTGAGTCGCCAGATAGTGGTAAAGTCAATTTCTGTGAGAATGGCGCGAAAGCGGTAAACTGGGAGGCGACTAATCGTCTGGTTGATCCTGAGTTTTTTTCCAATCACAGCGTTTCTTCTCTCTCAACTCAAACCGATTACTGGTTGGAATACCAAGGCCGTATCACGCACCCAATGCGATACGATGCTGAATCCGACCACTATGTGCCTGTCTCTTGGGATGAGGCTTTTTCTCTTGTGGCTAAACATCTCAACCAATTGGATTCACCACACCAAGCGGAGTTTTATACCTCTGGCCGTGCAAGCAACGAAGCGGCGTTTTTATATCAGCTATTTGTGCGCGCATTCGGTACCAACAACTTCCCAGATTGTTCCAACATGTGTCACGAAGCCAGTGCAATCGGGATGAAAGACACCATTGGCGTTGGTAAAGGCACAGTGATCTTTGATGATTTTGAAGAAGCCGACGCGATTTTTGTGATTGGTCAAAACCCGGGCACGAATCACCCACGAATGCTTGAACCTCTGCGCGAAGCGGTAAAACGTGGTGCTCAGGTTATCTGTCTAAACCCGCTGAAAGAGCGCGGATTAGAGCGTTTCCAAAACCCACAAATGCCGATTGAGATGTTGAGTAACGGCTCAGAGCCTACAAACACGGCGTACCTGCGTCCTGCTTTGGGCGGAGACATGGCAGTATTTCGTGGCATCGCGAAATTCTTGTTGCAATGGGAACGCGAGGCATTGCAAAACGGTGGCAAAGCGGTATTTGACCGTGAATTCATCAAGCAGCACACGATAGGTATAGATGACTATTTGGCTGAAGTGGACGCAACCGCTTGGGAACACATCACGGAACAATCGGGTCTTGATTTAAGTGAAATCGAGATGGTGGCGAGCATGTATCGACGTGCAGAACGTGTGATCATGTGTTGGGCGATGGGGTTGACTCAGCATCGTCACTCTGTACCAACCATTAAAGAAGTCGCAAACGTGCAAATGTTACGAGGTAACGTTGGTAAGCCGGGCGCGGGTCTTTCACCAGTACGTGGTCACAGTAACGTTCAGGGCGACCGTACGATGGGCATTGATGAAAAACCTTCAGATCTGTTGTTGGATCGCATTGAAAGTCGATTTAACTTTGCCGTCCCGCGCGGTGAAGGCCACAACACTGTGCAAGCCATTAAAGCGATGGAAGAAGGGCAAGCGAAAGTATTTATCGGTTTGGGCGGTAACTTTGCACAAGCAACGCCAGACACAGAACGTACGCACAACGCGATGCGAAACTGTAATTTAACCGTACACATTTCGACGAAGTTAAATCGTTCTCACCTTGTCACAGGTAAAGATGCGCTTATTCTTCCGTGCTTAGGCCGTACCGAGATTGATCAGCAAGCAACTGGCCCACAAGGCGTGACGGTTGAAGATACTTTCAGCATGGTGCATATCTCATTTGGTCAGCTAAAACCGCGTTCGGAGCATTTGCGTTCAGAACCAGCGATTATTGCCGGTATTGCCAATGCTACACTCGGGGCAAAACCAATTGATTGGTTGTGGGCGATTGAAGATTACGACCGTATTCGCGATTTGATTGCCGACACGATTCCGGGCTTTACCGACTTTAACCATAAGCTTAAACACCCGGGTGGATTCCACTTGGTAAACCCAGCTGCTGAGCGTCGATGGAATACACCAAGCGGCAAAGCACAGTTCAGCTCTAGCGAGTTGCCGAAGCAGTTGATCAGCGAAGCGATACTCGAAAAAGGCCAAAAGCCAGATTTGATCTTGCAAACCATGCGCTCACACGACCAATACAATACGACACTTTACGGCTTGAATGACCGTTATCGTGGAGTATTTGGTATGCGCGAAGTGCTGTTTATCAATGAAGCGGATATTCGTAAACTCGGTTTTGAACCGGGCGACAAAGTGGACATGGTGTCATTGTGGGAAGATGGCGTTGAGCGCCGTGTGAGCGGATTTACGCTTGTTGCCTATGATGTACCAGCAGGTCAGGCGGCGGCTTACTATCCAGAAACAAACCCATTAGTTCCTTTGGACAGTTATGGGGATAGAACGTTTACGCCAACCTCTAAGTTTATTGCGATAAAATTGGAAAAATCGACATCCGATAAGATCGCTTTGGTGGAAGCGGAATAGTGACCAAACCGGCACAACGACATTTCCGATAAGCAAACGGCTGATATTAATTATCAGCCGTTTTTAATTGCGCTCAGTCTGCATTTAGTGCGCATAGCTTGTGTATAATGTTAATGACATTATGCTGCTCGATAATAGACAGATAAGGCCGATTTGAATCTAATTTCAAGTAGTAAAACTAATAAGAAGATGCTTATGACCTTGAAAAATATAATTAAATTAACAATCAGTCACTTAGTGGCAGTTTCTATTGGCATTGCGATAGGTATCTATACTTTACCGATCCTTATTGCACCACCTGCGCCGACCGATGAACAAGTTGCTAAGAGCAAGCAAGGTGCAGAATACAGCGCAGTGTTTAAGAGGGAACTCAAAGGTAGCGATGCTTTTCATTGGGGAGAGGGAGAGATTCATTTGAGTTCTGAAGTCATTACGTTGGTAGGAAAACTCGCTCCCGGACCAGACTATAAACTCTATCTATCTCCTAAGTTTGTCGAAACGGAACAAGAGTTTAATGACCTTAAATCTGAGATGAGCTTAATTGGTGATGTCAAAACGTTCGATAACTTCGTTGTTGAGGTTCCTCAAAGCACTTCAATTTCTGAATACAATACGGTTGTTGTATGGTGCGAGACATTCGGTGAGTTCATTACTTCAGCAAAGTATCAATAAACCTTAGCAGTAGAGTGAAAGGCTTTTCTTTTCACTTTACGCTAGGATGTTGTTTCGCATCATTAGAAGGCAAAGACTCTTAAACATTCTAAATTTAAGAGTCTTTGTTTAGAGTTATTGACAGAACCATTCGACCTGTAAGTCGTTTGCACCTTTCAGGCTACGTTCTGGAAAAACAAGATTTCGAACTATTTAGAGTTATTCTCTGTTTGGCTTGTTTCGTTCGATGACGCTAATCGCAATGGCTAAAAATAGAATATCTTTTACTAAAAAGAAGTTTGTCACCAAAACCCCATCAGACACTTTCCATGTATTCGGTGTCGTAATTAGAAAGCTGAGTGTCGCAAGAAAAATAATTGCGGCGGCTATGCCAGAAAAATCAGCGACTCGTGTGTTTTTAAGGCCAACGATTAATCCAATAGCGACAATGATTTCTGTTGCGCCAATGATGTTTGATACGGCTTGAACTGACATCACATCATACAACCAACTCATCAGAAAATGATTTTCAACGAGCGGTTGTATAAGCTTGGCCTCTGTAGGTGTGAATTTATAAATACCAATCCATATTAGAACTAAAGAAACGCCGAAAACTCCGATAAGATATCCAATTGAGTCACATTGATGATGGCTTTTTACGTTTTGCATAATTAACTACATTCTCCTGTTCGTTAGCGCTTCCAACAAGACCTATAAGGTTGGTAGAAAATTTCATAGGTTTTTTTCGCTCAAACAACAGATATTAAAAATCACGTGATACAGAATTACGTGTTTGATAGAACTTAAGGATATTTCGTGGAAGTTAAAATTTTTCAGGTTGACTCGTTTACATCAGAGGTTTTCAAAGGTAATCCCGCGGGTGTTTGTATCACAGAGTCAAGCCTTGATGAGGAAACGATGTTGGCCATCGCGGCCGAGATGTCGTTATCTGAAACGGCATTTCTGTCACTCAGTACAATGCAACTTCGTTGGTTTACACCGAGGACGGAAGTTGCTTTGTGTGGACACGGCACACTTGCAACGGCGCACGTTCTGAAAGAGCAGGGGTTATATAATACTGGAGATACGATTGAGTTCGTTACGCTATCCGGGGTTTTAACTGCACAACTCGATCATGAAGAAATTCATTTGGTGTTTCCTGCTCCAACTTTAGATATGAGAGCTAGTATTAACAAAGACTTACTTCATGGCTTGGGGCTAGATGCCGCCAATGTAGCCGCCTACGCTCAGTTTGATAATAAGCAGTTGATCGTCATTAATAATGAATTTGTGCTTGAACAGCTCGACCCTGATTTTGGTGCGCTGCTTAAACAAAAAGGCCGTGGCGTCGTCATCACTGCTCAATCAAGCACTGACGCCGATTTTGTCTCTCGATACTTCGCGCCTTGGGTAGGTGTTAATGAGGACCCAGTTACAGGCTCTGCACATTGCGCTTTATGTGTTTACTGGGCTAAAGAGCTCAACAAAAAGCAACTGAAAGGCTTCCAAGCCTCCAAGAGAAGTGGGGTCGTCCATACAGAGTTGTTAAGCACTGAGCACGTTAAGCTTTCTGGAAATGCAGTAACGATATTGCGAGGATATATGAGAATCGCGTAGCGGTCCTTGTGGGAATGATTTTATTTTCGTGTTACCCAATGCTCAATAGTGAAGACGCTTGAATGCTGCTTATTTAAGTGGCTGATTTTTTTGTAAAAACACCCCTGGCACGGTGGTGTATAACGATTGGAGAGTTATATGAAAACTATCGGTCTTCTAGGTGGTATGAGCTGGGAGTCGACGCTTAGTTATTACAAATTGATCAACGAAGGAGTCAAAGAGGCGTTAGGCGGCCTAAATTCCGCAAAAATTTGTATGTATAGCGTGAATTTTTCGGAGATAGAGAAACTTCAACATCAAGGTAAATGGGAAGAAACGGCAAGCATTCTATCTGATGCTGCATCTTCAATAGAAAAAGGGGGCGCTGACTTCATTCTTATTTGTACTAACACAATGCACAAAGTTGCGCCTCAAATTGAAGCCAGTATTAATATCCCCATACTACATATCGCAGACGCGACTGCTGAGTTACTTCGTGAGAAAGGGGTTCAAAAGGTCGGACTCCTTGGTACTCAATTCACAATGGAGCAAGACTTTTATAAAGGAAGGCTTTCCGACCGTTATGGGCTTGATGTCGTCATTCCCGATCAAGACGACCGCTCTAAAGTACATAACATTATTTATAAAGAGTTATGCCAAGGTGAAATCAAAGAGGAGTCAAGGACGATATACTTGCAAATTATTGAAAAACTAAAAGAGCACGGAGCTGAAGCTGTGATTCTCGGGTGCACTGAAATTGCCTTACTTGTAAACCAAAGTCACACCGAGGTTACACTACTTGATACCACTTCTATCCATGCTCAAGCAGCAGTCCGTTTGGCAATTGAAGGTGAATGATCTACGCTTTCTTTCCTGCAAAAAAAGAGAAAACCAAGCACGTGGTTTTCTCTTTTTTATTATCAAGTTATAAGCGAGCAAATTTGAGAGTTCTGTATCCACCAATCAAGTTGCGGGCTTTGTAACCATTGTTGACCAGCTGACGGTATGCTACGTTACCGCGTAACCCAACTTGACAGTAAATCACGATCTCTTTGTCTTTAGGAAGTTCGTGCATGCGACGACGTAGTTGATCGACAGGAATATTAATTGCACCTTCAAGATAACCAACGGACTCCAATTCACCAGGATTACGAACATCAAGTAACAGTTGGTCTTCTGTCAGTGAATCCATTTCATCATAATGAATCGCGGTCGCATCGCCTTTGATGATGTTATTTGCCACAAACGCCGCTTGGTTAATTACATCTTTAGCAGAGCCATAAGGTGGTGCGTAAGTTAGCTCGAGGTGTTGCAGTTGCTCTACCGTCATACCAGCACGCTGAGCAACTGCCATTACGTCGATACGTTTATCAACACCGTCTTTACCTACTGCTTGTGCACCTAATATTTTACCTGTTACTGGATCAAACAGCATTTTGAATGACACGGTTTCTGCACCTGGGTAGTAACTCGCGTGACTTGCTGTATGCACATACACTTTTTCATAAGCGATGTTTTCACGTTTCAGCTGTTTCTCGTTTTTACCAGTAGAAGCGACGGCTAAATCAAAGATCTTACAGATCGCCGTGCCTTGCGTACCTTGGTAAGTTTCTTGGCGGCCAAGCATGTTGTCTGCTGCCATTCGGCCTTGACGGTTTGCCGGGCCCGCAAGTGGCACTAGAGTTTGCTCGCCAGTCACGAAGTCTTTCTCTTCTACCGCGTCGCCGACAGCGTAGATCGAAGGATCGCTGGTTTGCATGTATTCATTGGTATAAATACCACCAAGAGCGCCGATTTCTAAGCCAGCTTCTTTTGCTAATTTGGTCTCGGGGCGAACACCAATTGCCATAATCAGAATATCGGTGGTGAGTCTTTCACCATTGTTTAGTGTTAATTCCAATTCACCTTCTAGATGTTGGTGTTTTTCGCTCTCACCAGAGTCGAAACTTGCCACGTGCTCGTTAGGTACGAATTTCACCGACTCAAGTGCGACGCCAAGTTTAAGGTCGATGCCTTTCTCACGAATTTCAGCATGTGCGAAGCCAGCCATTTCACGGTCAACGGGCGTCATCACTTGATCCGCCATTTCAACTAATGTGGTTTTTATGCCTAGCTGGTGGAAGGCTTCCATCATTTCCAAACCGATAAAACCACCACCAACGACCGTAGCGTGTTCAACTTTGTTGGTTTCGATCGTTTTAATGATGCGATCCATATCTGGAATATTGCGCAGCGAGTGCGTTAACGGGTTATCAATACCCGGAATAGGCGGCACAACTGGACCTGCGCCAGGGCTGAGTAGAAGAAAGTCGTAGCTCTCTTGGTATTCAGAGCCATCAAGCAAATTGTTAACCGTAACCGTTTTGTCTTGACGGTTAATAGAAACCACTTCGTTCATCACACGGACATCAACATTGAAACGCGCTAAAAAGCTCTCAGGCGTTTGAAGAAGCAGTTTGCTGCGCTCTTGGATATCGCCACCAATGTGATAGGGTAAGCCACAGTTTGCAAATGACACAAATGGACCGCGTTCAAACATAATGATTTCTGCGTCTTCACTAAGACGACGAGCGCGAGCTGCTGCAGATGCACCGCCAGCAACCCCACCAATAATCACGATTTTGCTCATGGATTTCTCCTGCTGAATGATCGAAAACGCCTACACCTTACTTAAATAAATTAGCTAAGTCTAATGTTATTTAATCTACATTAGCATTGACTTAATAATATTAATTAGTAATATCTAATGAAATGTAATGTAGTAATGAAGAGGCATAAGAATGGGCGACAGTATGCTACAAAGTGCGACCGAAGCGAGTGAGCTGCTTAAAATTATGGCTCATCCAGAGCGCCTAATCGTGATGTGTAAGCTGATTGAAGGCGAGAAAGGGGTTGGTGAACTGTTTGAAGGTTCATCATTAAGCCAATCTGCTTTTTCACAACATCTCACCGTATTGAGAAAGCACGACATTATTAAAGCTAGAAAAGTTTCTCAGCAGGTATTTTATTCAATTTCTGATGAAAGAGTTGGTCCGTTGGTTGAGGCCTTTAAGCAAGTGTTCTGTAAGTAATTAGTTTGGCGGTTGCTATGTTTGAAGTTCCTTGGATGTCGCTGTTGGGCGGCATAATAGTTGGCGTATCAGCGATAACACTGATGCTATTTACTGGCAAGACTGCTGGGATCAGTGGGATCTTAAACGGTGCCGTTGAGAGCGCAGACCGCGTTTGGCGAATTGTTTTTTTAATTGCGATGGTATTAGGTGGCTTGTTTGCTGTTTATGTTCTTGGCGGGCATGTACCAGATCAGTACAGCGGTGATCTTATTTTAGTTATCGTTGCTGGCTTGTTAGTCGGTGTTGGTACGCGTATCGGCAATGGTTGTACTAGTGGCCATGGCATTTGTGGAATAGGGCGTTTCTCAATCCGTTCTGTGGTCGCGACGTGTACTTTTATGGCCACAGCCATGTTAACCGTCTTGCTAGTATCGTGAGGAATAGTGTCGTTATGAAAACTCACGTAATGAAAAGTATTAAGCAAATGTCCGTTGTTGCATTTTCTGGTGTGCTCTTTGGTATTGGTATGGTGGTCTCTGGTATGGCAGATCCGGCAAAAGTGATCGGCTTTCTTGATATTACCGGTTCATGGGACCCAAGCTTAGCCTTCGTTATGGGCGGAGCACTTGTTGTGTTCGTTCCTGCTTATCTTTTATTAATAAAGCCAAGAAGCGAATCTGTGTTTGGTGATGAGGTTGTCTGTCCGACTTCTAAAACGATAGACAAAAAGTTAGTCGGTGGTGCAGCACTGTTTGGTATTGGTTGGGGCTTACTGGGTGTGTGTCCTGGTCCTGCGGTTGCCAGCCTTTTTACTGGCAACACACAAGTTCTGCTCTTTATAGCGGCAATGTTGGTTGGGTCATTCACCGCTAAAAGAGTGGTTCGTCAATAAAGAAAGTACTTCAACGTTAAAAAGAGTACTTAAACGCTAAAAAGTGAGTGTCGTAGAAACCGGGCAATGGTCACTCAGTTTATAGTCGAGTACATCTTGTGTTTTGAAAACGGTTTGAACACCAGACGACGCCTTTAAATCACCACTCGCAATGATGTGGTCTATCACCGAGCGGAATTGGTGGGTTTTATTCGGATTACGATTAGAGCGCACTTTACATTCCGCTTTAGTGTCTTTAGTCACTAGCTTTGCACTAGTATTGTCCGATATCACGTCCCACAACCAATCTCCTTGATAACCCAAGTTGTGGTTAAAGTCGCCAAGCAGGACATAATGTTGTTTGTTGTCCTCGCGCGCCTTTATCCACTTAGCTAGTGCCTGTCCTTGTTGTTTCACTATCTTACAATCGCGGTTATTACGATACGCGCCACTGCAACCCGCTTTCAGATGTACAGAGAGTAGGTGAGTCTCGTTTTCTTGGTTTGGATTTAAAACAAGGTAGCTCGCGAAGCGAAGCTTGCTGTTGCCTCGTGTGATAGAGAAGTCTGGCTTGTCTAATACGCTTACGCCATTGCGCACGGCAAAGCCTGTGTATTGGTTGGTGTCGTTAAACTGAAGGTGTCGGTTGGAGGCGTTTGAACGATCGGAAAGATAAATAGTGAAGTCATTGCCAACGGCTTTTTGGATGGCAGCAGCACTTTCGACTTCTTGAAAAGCAAAAATGTCGGCTTGTGTTTTATCCACATAGTGGGTCAGCTTTTCAAAATCTTGTGGTGTTCTCGACACTTTTCCACCATCTATAGATAACCATTCTATGTTCCAACTGGTTAGATTGATGGAGTTTTGAGCAAATGAAAGAGAACTAAAAAGTAATATTAACGTAACAAAAAGTGATCGCATTTTGGCCTGTTGCACTCCTATCTTTTAGCGTATTCCTTTCCATCCTTTATCCTACAAGACCTCCAAAAATAGCAAGTAGATTTAGTACCAATTTTGCAATTTTCATGGTTTTCTTCGCAACTGAGATCAACGCCAATAAGATCGATTTCTTCTTGTTCGCTAGCCAATCTTTATTGATCAAAATCAATGTTTTCGAGTGGTGCTTCTCGTTAAATACGCCACAATATATTGTGTTGCCAGAATAAAAAATGACCCCATATAGTGTGTTTGTGGATAACTCTGTGAGTATGCTCGGGTAAGGAGAACAAAGTGAAACCAATCGTAATCAAACGCGACGGATCAAGAGCTCCGTTCAACAGGGATCGTATCCAAGCAGCAGTTGAAGCAGCAGCGGAAAACAAAGATAAAGATGTCGCTATTTATGCTCTTAATGTGGCTCTTGCTGTCGAGTTACAGTTAAGAGAACACGATGAAGTTCACATCCATGAGATTCAAGACTTAGTCGAAAATGAACTCATGCAAGGTCCTTACAAAGCCCTAGCGCGTTCTTACATTGAATATCGCCACGATCGCGACATCGCTCGTGAGAAGCAAAGTGTACTAACTCGCGAAATCGAAGGTTTGATTGAAGAAAGTAATCTGGATCTAATCAACGAGAACGCGAACAAAGACGGCAAAGTAATTCCGACTCAACGTGACTTGTTGGCTGGTATCGTAGCGAAACACTACGCGAAGACGCACATTCTTCCTCGCGATGTGGTTCAAGCGCACGAAGTGGGTGACATTCACTACCACGATTTAGACTACGCACCGTTCTTCCCAATGTTTAACTGTATGCTTATCGATCTTAAAGGCATGCTGACGCATGGTTTTAAAATGGGTAACGCTGAGATTGATACGCCAAAATCAATTTCGACTGCAACAGCGGTAACAGCACAAATCATTGCTCAAGTCGCGAGCCACATTTACGGCGGTACAACCATCAACCGTATTGATGAGGTTCTAGAACCGTACGTAATCACAAGCTACGAGAAACACCTAGAGATTGCAAAAGAGTGGAACATTGCTGAGCCAGAAGAGTTCGCAAAAGCGCGCACTGAGAAAGAGTGTTACGACGCATTTCAATCTCTAGAATACGAAGTAAACACGCTGCATACAGCGAACGGTCAAACCCCATTCGTTACGTTCGGTTTTGGTCTTGGTACAAGCTGGGCATCCCGCCTGATCCAGAAATCGATTCTGAAGAATCGTATTGCAGGTCTAGGCAAGAACCGTAAAACAGCGGTATTCCCTAAACTTGTATTCGGCATCAAAGATGGTTTGAACCACAAATCAGAAGATCCAAACTACGACATCAAGCAACTTGCGCTTGAGTGTGCGTCTAAGCGTATGTACCCAGACATTCTTAACTACGACAAAGTAGTGGAAGTAACCGGTTCATTCAAAACGCCAATGGGTTGCCGTAGCTTCCTTGGTACTTACGAAGAAAACGGTGAGCTGATTCACGAAGGTCGTAACAACCTTGGCGTCGTGAGCTTGAACCTTCCTCGTATCGCTATCCGTGCAAACGGAAGCGAAGAGAAATTCTACGAGCTTCTAAATGACCGCCTACGTCTTGCTCGTAAAGCACTAGAGACACGTATCTCTCGCCTTGAAAACGTGAAAGCACGTGTGGCCCCAATCCTATACATGGAAGGCGCATGTGGTGTTCGCTTGAAAGCAGACGACTCAATCGCAGATATATTCAAAAACGGTCGTGCGTCTATTTCTCTTGGTTACATCGGTGTACACGAGACAATTAACGCGCTATTCGGTACAGAAGCGCACGTTTATGATGACGCTGTTTTGCGTGAAAAAGCGGTCGCGATCATCAAGCATCTAAAAGATGCTGTGAATCAATGGGCTGACGAAACAGGTTATGGCTTCAGCTTATATGCAACGCCAAGTGAAAACCTATGTAGCCGTTTCTGCCGCATCGATGCGAAAGAGTTCGGCGTAATTGAAGGCGTAACAGACAAAGGTTACTACACCAACAGCTTCCACCTAGATGTTGAGAAGAAGGTGAACCCATACGACAAGATCGACTTTGAGATGCCTTACCCAGAAATCTCAAGCGGCGGCTTTATCTGTTACGGCGAGTTCCCGAACATGCAACGTAACGTTGAAGCACTAGAAAACGTATGGGACTACAGTTACACCCGAGTGCCTTACTACGGAACTAACACGCCAATTGATGAGTGCTACGAGTGTGGTTACAACGGTGAGTTTGACTGTACAAGTAAAGGCTTCACTTGCCCAAGCTGTGGCAACCATGATTCAACCAAAGTGTCAGTGACACGTCGTGTTTGTGGCTACCTAGGCAGCCCAGATGCACGCCCGTTTAACTTCGGTAAGCAAGAAGAAGTGAAGCGCCGAGTTAAACACCTGTAAGGTTAACTACCACTCGTTTTACACTTTGAAAATCAACTTTAAACAGGTTGATTTTCTCTTTCGCGATAACACAGAGACGCATTATGAATTACCACCAATACTATCCAATTGACGTTGTTAACGGACCGGGTACGCGCTGTACGCTGTTTGTGTCGGGTTGTGTGCATCAGTGCCGTGGCTGTTATAACCAGTCGACGCAACGTTTGGATTCTGGTGTACTTTTCACGCAAGAAGCGGAAGACAAAATCATCGCTGACTTAAACGACACGCGTATCAAACGCCGTGGCTTGTCGTTGTCGGGTGGAGATCCGCTTCACCCTGCTAATGTGCCTCATATTTTGAAGATAGTGAAAAGGGTGAGAGAGGAGTGCCCAGGTAAAGACATTTGGGTTTGGACTGGCTACACGCTGACGGAACTGAATGACGCGCAAAGGGAAGTGGTGCAATACATCGATGTTTTGATTGATGGTAAGTTTGAACAAGACAAGAAAGACCTCAATCTCGAATGGCGTGGCAGTTCAAACCAAATCATTCATCGATTTACGGACATCTAATCAAGCATTCTCCGCACATAAAAAGAGCTCACGCGTGCAGAACGGGTGAGCCCTTTTGGTGTGAGTTCGTTAATGTCTTTTTGGTTACGCTGTCACCGATTGGTCATCTTCAACCATATTATTTATCCAACGTTTAGATTGAATACGGTAAGTCGTCAGTACGCCTTTCACTAACTCTTCCGCGAGCAGAGACATCAAGACAAAATGCAAAGGCAGCCCTAACACCATGCCTGTGTAATAAGTAAGGGGGATGCCAATAGCCCACTGACCGAACGTGTCGATGAAAATGCTATAGCGAATATCAGCGCCACTCTTTAGTACGCCGCCAATCCCAACCATGTTAAACACCCTCAAAATCATACCTAGCGCCATGACTAAACATACGTTAAGTGCCATGTCTGCATCGGTTAACGGGCTCAGTACCAATAGGTGATGAATCATGGGCGAGCTCAACCACACTAGGAAAAACAGCAAGGTGGCTAAGATTGCGCTGGTTAACACATACCACCACGCCGTTTTCTCGACTCGGTCATAATATTTTGCACCAATATCATTCCCAAGAAGAACGGATGCAGCGACCGCAAATCCCATAAAGGTTGAAATCAGTACCCCTTCAATCGGTGATAAGAATGAGATGATCGCCAGTTCTGAAACGCCCAATTGACCATAGATGATGCTGTAAACGATCAATCCACCAGTCCAAAGCGCATCGTGGACCAACATGGGTAAAGAAACCTTAAAGTACTTTTTTCGATACTGTTTTAAGCGGCCTTGTACCCAATCGAACTTAGTCGGAATTAGGTAAGCATATCGTTTGTAGAAAAAATAAATCAAGACGGCCGTTTGGAAAAATCGAGAAACAAAACTACCTACGGCTGCACCAAATACGCCCCATTGAGGGAAACCAAGTAAACCAAAAATCAATACATAATTAAGCGCGACGTTAACGACAATGGCGGAGATACTAACGTTGGTTGCCAGTTTGGTTTGGCCCACGGAGCGCAATACCGCTTCAATCGGTACTACTATCGCCGTAGCAATGAGGCTAAAGCCCGTAACCACAAGATAATCACGTGCATAAGTGACGTATTCAGGATCGTCTGACATAAAAGAGACGATCTCTTCATCAAAAATCGCATAAAGAACGATAAACGGCAGCGTCACCAAAATGGAAATAAACCAAGATTGCGCCAACGTTCTGCGAATTCCGGCTAGGTTTCCTGAGCCGTAGTATTGAGAAGCAAGTACGGTAACTGCACCGCACAGGCCAAAGACAACCGCTAGGTTGAAGAAAAAGATACGATTTCCAACTCCAACTGCTGCCGTTGCAGATTCTCCGAGTAGGCTTACCATGAAAATATCCACGACGCCGAGCAAAGCAAAAAGCATGGACTGAAGTGAAACAGGTAGGCCAATCGTAATCAGCTTTTGCCAAAATGCTTTATCGATGTATTCGCGTGTTAAGAGCATCGCATTTCTCCTTAAAGATTAATGCGAGTAGTTTATCCTCATGATTTGGCGGTGTATTTTTCAAAGGAATCCAAAACCTTTGTAAAACTCTCTACTAACGCACATGTGAGCCAATAAATCATGGAAGATAAACAAGAACGCTACGCGATTTCAGAAAAAACTTATCAAGAGTTTATTGATCACAGTCGAGTATTAGCACTTGAGGAGAGAGGCATTGTGCAGTGCGGCATTGCCACTTGTCGTGACTTCTTCTCTGTTTATCGTAAAAACCAAAAGAAACACATGCTGCTCTATACGGTGCGTGGTAAAGGGTGGCTAGAGAGTGGGGCTTGTCGATACGATTTGGAACCGGGCTCGTTGATTACAGTACCCGCAGGTGTTGAAAACGGTTTTGGTATAGAAGAAGAACCTTGGCAGATCGCGTGGCTTTTTCTTGCTCCTGATAGAGAGTGGCCGATATTAGAATGCGATGTTCGCTACCAGCTTTCATCTACACCTGAAGTGATGTATGCATGTATCCAAACGTTACTACGCAGCATTAACCTTCCAATCGATTATGGTGGTGCGGTAGGTGAGCATAGTGTGGCTCAGTTAGAGCTGATGTTAAACATGCCGCCCTCAGAGTCGATATCACGCAGCCAATTGAGGCTTCGGCGTGTATTTGACCTTGTCCAACGTCAGCTCCATAAGGATTGGAGCGTTGAGCAGGTGGCGGCTCTATATCCATGTTCGGAGCCTCATTTGCATCGACTGACTCAAAAGCAGTTTGGTCGAAGCCCAATGGCACATTTAACGCGTATGCGCATGGAATATGCTGCTAGGTTACTTCGTTCAACAGAATGGCCAATTCAGCATATTGGAGAAATAGTCGGATATCCGACCAGCGCTAACTTTAGTACACGTTTTAAAGCGTGGTCGACCATGACACCAAGAGAGTTTAGAAAAAACGGTAGAGTGGGTTGGTACAACGAGGAGTGAATCGTTCTTTTTCTGAACGATAGAGCGCACAAAACTCACCGCAATCCAGAATTTTGTTCTCTAATTGATGAAATAAGTGAAAAATCATTTCGTCATTTTTTGCGATGGTGTTAACGTGAGGTTCGGTACTTGAATTTCAAAGGGTTATGACTTTCATGTTTTCTAATCTCCCAACTCCCGTATTAGATCCTATTTTATCTCTATCCGTTGCATACCGTAACGATGAACGTCCAAACAAGGTTGACCTTGGCATTGGCGTATACAAAAACAGCGCAGGCGAAACGCCGATTATGAAAGCCATTCAAATGGCGCAGGATGTCGTTGTTGAGACTCAAAAAACCAAGTCTTATGTTGGTCTTGCAGGTTGCGAAGAATTTAATAAAAGCATGATCGATTTGCTACTGACGGGAACGTCTGCAATGGATCGTGTTGCAGCTATTCAAACGCCAGGTGCAAGTGGTGCGCTGCGTATGCTCGGTGATCTAATGAAGATCGCACAGCCAGATACGACGGTTTGGATTTCCAACCCAAGCTACGTAAACCACAAGCCAGTGATGGAAGCAGCAGGCCTTAAAGTTAAGTTCTACCACTATTTCTCTTCGGAAACGAAACAAGTAGACACCGAAAAAATGATGGATGATCTTGCGAAAGCTGGGCCTTCAGATGTGGTACTTCTTCATGGTTGTTGCCACAATCCAACTGGTGCGGATATTGACTTATCTGCTTGGCAAGCCATTACAGAATTGTCGCAGAAGAACGGTTTCATCCCATTTGTGGACATTGCTTACCAAGGCTTCGGTGATGGCCTAGAAGAAGACGCAAAAGGCCTTCGTTTTATGGCAGATAACGTTGAAGAGATGTTGATTACTACTTCATGTTCGAAGAACTTTGGTCTGTACCGTGAACGAACTGGTGCAGCGATTGTGGTTGGTAAGAACATGCATGATGTAACCAATGCAAAAGGTAAACTCCTCACTCTAGCTCGCTCGACTTACACGATGCCACCCGACCATGGTGCAGCTTTAGTTAAGACCATTCTGCAAGATGACAATCTCACTTCCGTTTGGAAGCAAGAATTGAGTGAAATGCAACATCGTTTGGTTAGCCTTCGTCAAAGTTTGTGTAACGAGTTGAGAAACAACCATAATACAGATCAATTTGATTTCATTGAGGGTCACAAAGGCATGTTTACTGTGCTAGGCTTTAGTGGAAACCAAATGGCGCAACTGCGTGAAGATTATGGCATTTATGGTGTTGGCGATGGTCGAATTAACATTGCCGGACTTACCGAAACTCATATTCCATACGTAGCGGACGCAATTAAGAAAGTATCTCAAGCTTAATTGGAGTGTGGATGAAAAACTGGAAACTGATTCTGCCGCTTATGATGAGCGGCAGTTTAATTGCTTGTACGTCAACTCAAACGACGCAGGAACCTGTTGAGCCAGAGTCGCCAAAGGTCGAAGAGCCCGTTAAAGTCGAGCCAGAAGTGAAACCTGATGTAGATCCAAAGCCAGAGGTGGAGCCCAAACCAGAAGCGAAACCTGAGAAAAAGCCGGAACCAAAGCCTAAGAAGCCAGTCAAGGTCACAAAAACACCCGATGGCATGTTAATTCTTGGTTCTGAAGAATGGGTTTATGTTCCTGAAATTGACCAGACTTTCAAGGCTAGAGTCGATACAGGTGCGACAACATCATCAATTAGTGCGACTGACATTGTTCCGTTTGAGCGTGATGGTAAAGACTGGGTTAAATTTAAGATAGATTTAGGTGACAAAGACACCAAAGAATTTAAAGTACCCGTTGAGCGCTGGGCTAAAGTTAAGCAGTCTTCGTCAGAAGAGGTGGATAAACGAGCGGTGGTAAAAGCCTACATTACCGTTGGGGATCACAAAGAAAAGACAGAGTTTACGTTAGCGGATCGCGGACATATGACGTTTCCAATTTTGCTTGGTCGAAGCTTTTTTAGAGATATCGCCGTTGTAGATGTATCGAAAAAATATGTGCAAGATAAACCTAAAAAAACCGCTAAAAACTGATGTATTACAGCTAGTTTCTGCTACAAGCTAATAATTCGTGATTAACAAAAAATGGCCTCCAAAATTGGAGGCCATTTTTATTGAATCATATGCTTGCTTGTGATGCCCTGGTAGTCATAGTCATGTCCACTAAAATGCAAAACGAGCAGACATTACAATTTGCTGGCCATAGACACCATTATTTTTGAAATCTGCACCAAGCGATAGTTGCTGAGTTGAGTGGAATCGTGCGCCCAGATTGTAAATGGTGTTCGAATCGTCATTATCTATGATTTGGCCGATACGGCCATGTAGCTCAACATTTTGCATAAACCAAATACGAGTGCCAATATTCACTTCCGTGCGCCACTCGTCGCCCACTTTATCACTGCCGTTCTCTTTAATGTTGTGTACCAACATTTGGCCATAAATATCTGCAAATTGGCCTGCTGGCCCATTAAAGCCTATACCACCAGCAATGTCCCAGTCTCCGCTGAATTCACTGTCTGCGCGAGCAATGAAATGGGTATTCTCTGTAAAGTAGGTATTGAACTCGCCACCAAATGTACCAGGGCTAGTGCCCATGCGAAATTCCATCGTGTTGTAGTTGAAATTATTTGCGTGTGCGGAAAGTGGCAAAATAGCACACAAACCAAAGGCTGCAACCTTTAGAGCTTTACCTAGCATGGTGTCTCCGGGCAAGATGATTAAAATGAACAAAAAAATGGTCTGCAAAAAGCAGACCAAGATTGATAAAGCTATCATTTTAAGTGCTTGCCGTCACTATTTAGCTGTAATCGTCACTACATCATGTTGATATGCACAGCAATCGGGGTTTGTTTTACATGACCACGAGTTGTTCGACTTCAATCTCTGGTTTGTTCCCGCCTTCAAATTCGCCAAACAGACGGACTTTAGTCGTGTGATCAATCGGAGTATTTAGCTGAATATCGTCATCGAGTTCGACCATCACTTCACCGGAACCATCGCTAAAGACAAACTTATCCGCGCGAACTTGACGCAATAAGTTACCTTCAACGACCACATCTTTTTCAGTAAACATATTGGAGTCGTTTAGCAAGGCATCCAATTTTTCCACAGTGACAGGACCGTTAAACTGCAAGTTTGATTGGTTTTGAGCGTTATCTTTCGCGAACGCGATAGAAGGAGCAATAGCTAAGGCGGCGATTGTTGCGATAATTGTATTCTTTTTCATGTTACATCCTCATCGGTTTGTTTTGATGGGGTCATTAAAACAGGGCTTGTTTGAACCAATGATGATTTCAACATTCATATTCTATTCATTTGCTTGAGTAAGTGGGGACGATGACGTTATGATTGTTCATCTTCCTCTATTCCTTACAAACATTCATGAAATCAGCGATCCCATCTTTAATGGTTCAAGGCACCACTTCGGATGCCGGAAAAAGTGTCCTTGTGGCAGGTTTATGCCGTGTATTAGCACGAAAAGGGATAAATGTTGCCCCATTTAAGCCACAAAACATGGCACTAAATAGTGCGGTAACCAAAGATGGCGGTGAAATAGGTCGAGCACAGGCCGTTCAGGCACAGGCGTGTAATATTGAGCCAACTGTACATATGAATCCGGTTTTAATTAAACCTAACAGTGATACAGGTGCTCAGATCATTTTGCAGGGTAAGGCGATTTCCAATATGGATGCGGCTGGCTTTCATGATTACAAGAAAGTGGCGATGGATACGGTGTTAGATTCCTTCTCTCGTCTGACTCAAGAATTTGATTCGATCATTATCGAGGGCGCGGGGAGTCCTGCTGAAATCAATTTACGAGAAGGCGATATTGCAAACATGGGTTTTGCTGAGGCCGCTGATGTACCAGTGATCATTGTTGCTGATATTGATCGTGGTGGAGTGTTTGCACATTTGTACGGAACACTTGCGCTACTTTCTGAATCTGAACAAGCGCGAGTAAAAGGATTTGTTATCAACCGTTTTCGAGGTGATATTCGTTTATTGCAATCGGGCCTCGATTGGCTAGAAGAAAAAACAGGTAAACCTGTACTTGGTGTACTTCCTTTTCTCCATGGTTTGAATTTAGAAGCAGAAGACGCGATCACTGCGCAGCAAGAGTTGCACTCTGAGGTAAAACTGAATGTTGTTGTGCCTGTTTTAACCCGGATTAGTAATCATACTGATTTTGATGTGCTGCGATTGAATCCAGACATCAATCTACGTTATGTAGGTAAAGGCGAAAAAATAGATAAAGCCGACCTGGTTATTTTGCCTGGGACCAAATCAGTGAGAGACGATCTGGATTATCTAAGAAGCCAGGGGTGGGATAAAGATATCTTGCGTCATATTCGTCTTGGTGGAAAAGTGATTGGTATCTGTGGCGGCTACCAGATGCTTGGAAACTTGATTGATGATCCAAACGGCGTCGAAGGCCAACCAGGTCAAAGAGAAGGACTTGGCTTGCTTGATATCACTACGACACTAACTAACAGCAAACAGCTTACAAACACACAAGCACAGCTTTCTCTTAACGGCAAAACAGCCAATGTAAAGGGTTATGAAATCCACGTAGGGCGAAGTGAAGTACGGGGCCTGCAACCTCTTACATTCAGCTCCGGTGAAGCGGAGGGGGCGATCAGCGAGTGTGGCCAAATCATGGGAACCTACCTTCACGGGTTCTTTGACGAGGCAGATGTCTTAAGCCTGGTATCAGAATGGGTAAACGGCACCCAAATCAAACAACAAGACTTTGAAGAGTTAAAGGAGCAAGGCATTAATCGCATCGCAGATGCGATAGAACAACATGTGCGCCTTGATTTTTTGTTTAAATAGCCCATTAACTGATTGAACTTTATATTTAAATAACCTGTTCTTTCGCTTGCCTTGTATTGGAGTATCTCTATGAAAGCATGGAAACAGTATGCTTGCCTTACGGTAGTATTAAGCATTTCATTTTCAGCAAACGCAGCAACGAACCTAAAAGTGTATGCAGCCTCTTCTATGACGAATGCGATTAACGAGATCGCGCAAAACTTTGAAGAAAAGTATGACGTTTCTATCACTCCCGTTTATGGTGGTTCTTCTTCTATCGCTCGACAAATTATCAATGGCGCACCAGCGGATGTATTCATTTCTGCGAACACGAAATGGATGGATTATTTGGTCGATAAAGACGTCATTTATCGTGACAATGTCACAAATCTAGTGCGCAATAGCTTAGTGTTGATTGCTCCTCAGTCTTCAAAATTAACCTCATTTAACTTTTCTGATGCAAAGGCATGGGAGAAGGCATTGCATGGAAATCGTCTTGCTTTAGGCAATCCGACGTCAGTACCTGCTGGTATGTACGCGAAAGAGTCATTGACTACACTGGGTGTATGGAAAGCGGTTCAAACTCACGTCGCACCAGCAAAGAATGTGCGCTTAGCTTTGGCGTTGGTTGAACGTGGAGAAGCGCCTTTAGGTGTGGTCTACAAAACCGATGCTCAGTTAACTGATAAAGTCAAAATTCTCGGCGAATTTGCAAGTGATACGCATGCGGCTATTGTTTACCCGGCTGCAATTGTGAATGATTCTACTGAGTCAGAGCAGTTCTTCCAGTACCTAAAATCGGACGAAGCCGCACGCGTTTTTGCTCAATATGGCTTTCAGCAATAAACCGGCCTTCAATTATAGGAACGAAGCGTGACAGAACTGGAATACCAAGCCTTAATGTTAAGCCTCAAAGTAGGCGCGTACGCAGTACTTTGGCTGATTCCTCTCGGCGTTTTTCTTGCTTGGCTACTTTCTCGAAAAACGTTCATTGGTAAATCGATTCTCGATAGCTTAATTCATTTACCACTGGTATTGCCGCCAGTGGTAATCGGCTATTTATTGTTGATTTCTTTAGGACGACAAGGGTTCCTTGGAAAGTGGCTCTATGAAAACTTAGGGGTAGTATTTAGCTTTAATTGGAAAGGGGCAGTAGTCGCTTGTATTGTCGTGGCTTTGCCTTTGATGGTTCGTTCAGTACGCTTAAGCTTAGATAGCGTCGACCCTAAATTGGAGCACGCAGCCTCTACGTTAGGCGCTTCTCCTTTAAAAGTGTTTCTCACCGTCACGTTACCACTGACCATTCCCGGAATTATTACGGGCACGATGCTGTCATTTGCTCGTAGTCTTGGCGAATTCGGGGCGACGATCAGTTTCGTCTCTAACATTCCGGGTGAGACCCAAACGATTCCGCTGGCAATGTACAACTTTATTGAAACGCCAGGTGCAGAAATGCAGGCGGCTCGTCTGTGTATCATTTCTATCGCGTTAGCCTTGTCTACATTAATGATCTCTGAATGGCTAAATCGTAAAGCGGCAAGCAGATTGGGTGCGAAGCAATGACGATTAAAGTCCAATTTAAACAAATGCTTGGTGAGACTGACTTCGACATTAAACTTAAGTTACCCTGTAACGGAATTAGTGCCTTGTTTGGACGATCTGGTGCTGGTAAAACGACGTTGATTAACATCATCAGCGGATTGGTAACTCCAAGGCAAGGGTATGTTGCGGTTGGTGAGCATGTTTTGTTTGACAGTGAACAGGGAATCAACCTACCAACGCACAAGCGTGGTATTGGTTATGTGTTTCAGGATTCACGTTTGTTTCCTCACTATTCGGTTCAAGGCAATTTGTTATATGGCGTTAAAGAAAAAGATGACGAGTATTTTGATGCAGTCACCGAACTCTTGTCTATCAAACCGTTACTAAAGCGCTTTCCGGTGTCACTTTCTGGTGGTGAAAAGCAACGTGTTGCGATTGCGCGCGCATTGCTATCTAAACCCAATTTGCTTTTGATGGATGAGCCACTTGCCTCACTCGATATGCCAAGAAAGCGTGAGGTAATGCCTTTTCTCGAGGAGTTGTCGGAGAAGGTAAATATCCCTATTATCTATGTCACACACAGTCTCCAGGAAATTTTAAGGCTTGCTCAGCACCTTGCAATTATTGACCAAGGTAAAATTTCGAGTTCAGGTAAGCTTGAGGAAGTGTGGGCTTCTCATGCTATGCGTCCATGGCAATCTTTCTCAGATCAAAGCAGCTTATTTGAAGGCCGGATTGCTGAACATCATGAACGTTATGCACTGACTTGTATCAGCCTTGCACCTAATGTATTCCTGTGGGTGCAAAAGATTGACGGAACACCAGACACGCCAATACGCTTGCAAGTGCGTGCCAACGACGTTTCTATCACGCTCGAGCAACCCAAGGCGACGTCGATTCGAAATATTTTGCCTGCTATTGTCGATTCCATTGAGGCGTTTAACGCAGCCGATGACAAGCAGAGTATTAATGTATCACTCAAGCTAGACGAGAAATGTTATTTGTGGGCAACGATCACACCGTGGGCCCTTGATGATCTCAACCTAAAAGTTGGTAGCCGTGTTTTTGCACAAATTAAAGGTGTCAGTGTGACACAAAAAGATATGGCACTAGCGCCTCATTAACCGTTTAGACTGATTTACGCTTCATGATCAAAAAAGGCCGCAAAGTGCGGCCTTTGTTACTAGAAGAATGTCGGAATTACTTCGCGAATACTTCTTTGAATTCACGCTTAAGAAGTGGGTCACGACGTGCTTTCTTAAGTTGCTTAACCATGTCTTTCACACAGTTGTGAAGCACATTATCAAGTAGTTGAGCACGGTATTCTTCTTTATCTTCATCTGTCATGTTTTCTGGCAGATTAAGAGTCGGAAACTCTTCCATCACATTAATACCAGCGAATGCTTGGCCTACAGAAACTAGAGCATGAAACTGTTCAAAGTTGTCTAGAATGTTCTGTGCACTTGCTGGCATTTCGTCCCATGATTCACGTACCGCTTCTTCAGACACTTCATGGATAGAGGTAACCATTTCGAACATTTGCTCTGGAACTTCGTCAAATTCGATAACTTTACGTAGCTCTGGAGAAATGCTGGCTAGATCGATTTTTTTGCTTTCGCTGTTAGTTGCTTCTGACATGGTGTGTCTCTCATTACAAAAAGGCGGGAATATTAATACCAAATGCATCAAATAGCTATACCCATTAATCCACAAGATGACCAAAGTGAATGAGTTTGTTGAACTTCTGCTCACAGGACATGATTAGATAGGGTAACGTCCAGTCTAACTGCTTTATGCAATGGATTCCGTGATATTCAAACAAAAATATAGCACTTAATTATGAGTCGAATGCAACAACTCTATGAGTATGGTATATGTTTAATAAAGACATAATTAAAAATGGAACGCGTTATGCAACCGACAGGGACATCGATGCGAATCCTTCTGGTTGACGATGTTCAGCTAGACAGGATGCAGTTGGCTATTCGTCTAAAGCAACTTGGACATATTGTAAAAGCCGTAGGTAGTGGACTAGAGGCGTTAAATACCTACGAGAGTTTTGATCCGGAACTGGTGTTACTCGATATATCAATGCCAGATATGAACGGTTTTGAAGTCTCTCTTCATATAAGAGAAACGTTTCCGGATTGGATCCCTATTATTTTCTTGAGTAGTCACGAAGAGCCAGAAATGATTGCTAAAGCCATAGACGCGGGCGGTGATGACTATTTAATTAAGCCGGTAGATAAACTGGTACTGAACTCTAAACTTATCGCAATGCAGCGTATTGCTCATATGAGACGAGAGCTTAAGCAAGCGACAGCTCAATTGGAGCAAGTTAATCAACTTTTGACTCAGCAAGCGAATGAAGATGGCCTAACCAAACTCTATAACCGCCGTTATATCGACCATAAGTTGGAATCGATGGTTGCATGGCATGGCCGTCACAATATGCCAATGGCTTTGATTCTATTGGACGTCGATTTTTTTAAACCGTTTAATGATAATTACGGTCATATTGAAGGCGACCGTTGCTTGCAAGCGATTGCGAATCAACTAAAGGCGACGTTTTGTCGCTCTGGGGAATATGTAGGTCGATATGGTGGAGAAGAGTTTGTTGTGTTGCTAGGGTGTACCGACACTCAAACAGCAGAAAGAGAAGCCGAGCGTATACAAGAGGCTATGTATTTTCTCGATTACCCACATGAGTATTCTAGTGTGTCAAATAGAGTGACAGTGTCACAGGGTGTTTTTGTTTTTCAACCAACAGGGAAAGAAGTGCAATCAGACTTGTATGCAACCGTTGATAAAGCACTATATACATCAAAATCTTTGGGAAGAAACACACATACTGTAGTTAATTCTTTTTAAAACAAAGTCTTATGAATGCCACTTTTTTGTTGCGTTGTCACGTTTTGGTAATTCTTTTAAAGTTAACTCAAAGTAAGATAGGCAAACAGTGCGAACGGAATGTCGCAATCGGGCGTATACCTTATACCTTTGATTAGATAGATAACATCGGGATAGTGGCAACGATGAGTGCAGTTATTATGCTGATGGGGAAGTTCGGTTTTGTTTTAAACCCAGACAAGCTTGTTAACTTTCACGATTGGTGAGGGTCTAACGAAGCTTTATGCAGTTACGTCCGGCCTTTTTCGCTTTGTAAAGTGCTTCGTCCGCTGATTTAATAACGTCCAGAGGAGCTTGCCCATTCCGGCTATCAGCAACTCCGAAACTTGCGGTAACAAAAACCGACTTTCTTTTCGAACTGTTGCTACCACGACGTTTTTGTCCTTGTTTATGGTTCTCAGGGCGAGATTCTTCATCGCGTAATATCATCTCGTATTCTGCAATCGATTTGCGAGCTTCTTCCAAAAAGTTCTTACATTCGTCAGCGTATTTGCCTTTAAAAACGATGGTAAATTCTTCTCCGCCAAATCGATAAACTTTTGCGCCGCCTGGGGTTTTAGTGAGGCGCGAAGCGACCATTTTTAGAACGTCATCACCAGTATCGTGACCGTAGGTGTCGTTAAACTTTTTAAAATGGTCAACATCAAGCATTGCGATCGTGAACTTCTTACCCATGTGTTTTAGATCGAGATCAAGTGCACGTCTGCTTGGAATCAGCGTTAGGCTATCGGTGAAAGCCAGTTGATGGCTAGCGGAAGCGGCATAAATAATGATAAGCAGCCCTGTTAGCGTAAACATGGTGCTTGATATGTACTGCACATCAAAGAAAATGAACGTCGCAGACGCCAATACCATGGCAGAGTAGGTCATCGCATGAATAATTTCATTCTTCTTTAAAACAAGGATTCCAAGAAAACAGACAATACCCACGCAATATAAAACAAGAATTAAAGGCAGTTTAGAGACCGTAGGTACAATAAATAAAATACCGCTTGTCCATTGTTCAAACCCTCCTTCAACGTAATATGCTAGCGTTAGATAAGACCAAAGAACGAACATTGCTAACATCAAGATGTAAGTCAACATGGCTCTAGAGTCAAAACCTTCTTTACTAAACAAAAATACCGTAAGAAACGAGACAGGAAGTAACGTGGTTAAAATGGTTAGCTCAAGTAAAGCGGTACCACTTTGAAGCGGGACTTGTAGGCGGTGCTGTATCACAAAATAGGCTAGCAACATTGCCAAGCACACCATGGACTCTCTGCCTTGCTTAAATGAATAACAAAGGAGTAGCGCACAACCTAATAGTATGTACGGCAAGTTTGCGGCAATGCCCCAGTTTGCCTGAGTCATCTGAATAATGCTGTCCATGCCCGAACTCACTATGCCCAGTAGCAAAAAAGGGAATAAGAATCTGAAGCCTGATGAAGTCATTGACGATGAGGACATCTATTACAAACTGCCTGAAAATAGTTGACTATATAATTGGTTAGGTAAATCGTTTTATCAATATGGATATTTATCCGTTATTGAATTTCGAACTTTGAGAACTAGCAAGAATACGTCTATTTGTTCCTTTTCCCAAGTATTTTGGAAGACATTACGGCAAAAAGAGAGAGATTGATTAAATTAAGAGCAATCAATAAGTTGTTATAAACAAGTCGTTGCTATACTCATTTCATAGGAAAAAGGAGATTTACAGATGCAGATAAGCTCAGATGTGCACAATTACATGGAAACATTAGTAGGCCAGGTTCTCAGTTTGCCCGAATTTTTAGAACAGTATGACAACGAACAGTTAGCCGATATTGCTTGCCTTGCGCTTATCCAGCTCAAGCCTGTCTATATCCGTCATGATATTGATTTTTTGTCTTCACTTCCTGAACAAAAATTAAGCCAGTTTAAGCAAAGCGCGGATGTAGCGGTGAAAAACGCCGCAGAAATGGTGAAAGAAGACAGGCGTAAGAACCGAGAGTATGATGTGCCTGTAATTTTTTCCCATACTAGTTATGATGATGACAAAGAGTTGGATTGGTATGAAAAACCGATCCTTAACGTTAATATCAAGTAAGAGTCGCTCAGTTGACTAGTGAGTTGACCCAAGGAGGAATCGTGGGATTTTTTTCGCGTTTGTTTGGTGGTAGTGAGAAAACCGCTGAAGCTAAAACTATCGAGCCAGTTGAGTATAAAGGTTTCTTTATTTACCCAGAGAGCCTTTCAGAGGGCGGACAATATCGCATCGCTGGTCGAATAGAAAAGCATGACAATGATGAAGTGAAAACACATCGGTTTATTCGCTCCGATTTACTTGGCTCAGAGCAAGATGCCAATGACCTTATGTTGAAGAAATCTCAAATGTTTATTGATCAAATGGGCGATAAAATCTTCGACTAGCAATTTACTGCAATTTGATTCCAGTCATCTTAAAAAGAGCCATTAGTGTATATGCTAGTGGTTCTTTCTTTTTAACGCTTAAATCTCTATTAAGTCAGTATTTAATCGTTACCTGGTTAGACCTCAGTCTAGTACGGTGTTGCGTTGTTATTTTTCGAGCACAGAGCGACAATCATTCATTACTTAGCGTTATATGTAATGAAATTTAGTATTTAAATTACAAAACACTTGAAGTAATGAGACGCGTTCGATACAAACAGAATAATAACAGGGCTGTTAGTCAAGGTGTTATTGTGCAAATGGGTGTCCCCAAACATCATCTTTCGTTTGCAATTGTCTTGCGTGGTAAACAGATAGAAATAAAAAAGAATTAGAGTAGAGCGACGCTCTGTTTTGGGACTAATTTATTGATATGTATACAAGGAGTATGCGTTTTGCAAATCGGTGTACCTAAAGAGATACTCGCGGGTGAATCGCGAGTGGCTGCATCGCCGAAGTCGGTTGAGCAGTTAATAAAATTGGGATTCGATGTCGCGATTGAATCCCAAGCGGGGGTGCTAGCGAGTTTCGATGATGCCGCTTATGAAGCAGCTGGTGCGAAAATCGTTTCTAGTGAAGAAGTTTGGGCATCTGGCCTTATTTTAAAAGTTAATGCGCCAATTGTGGATGATGAGCAAGGCATTGACGAAATTGCGTTACTGCAAGATGGATCAACACTGGTTAGCTTTATTTGGCCGGCTCAAAATGCTGAGTTGATGGAACAACTTTCAAGTAAGAACATTAACGTTCTTGCCATGGATTCCGTTCCTCGTATCTCACGTGCACAAGCCTTAGACGCGCTATCTTCGATGGCTAATATCGCTGGTTATCGTGCAGTGGTTGAGGCAGCTCATGAGTTTGGTCGTTTCTTTACAGGTCAAATTACGGCTGCCGGTAAAGTACCTCCAGCGAAAGTATTGGTTGCGGGTGCTGGCGTCGCTGGCTTGGCGGCTATCGGTGCTGCAGGTAGCTTAGGTGCCATTGTCCGTGCGTTTGACGTCCGCCCAGAAGTAAAAGAGCAAGTTGAATCGATGGGCGCTGAGTTCCTGACCGTTGACTTTCAAGAAGAGTCAGGCTCTGGGGATGGCTACGCAAAAGAAATGTCTGATGACTTCAACAAAAAAGCGGCAGAATTATACGCAGAGCAAGCTAAAGATGTTGATATCATTATTACGACCGCGCTCATCCCTGGTAAACCTGCGCCGAAGTTGATCACCAAAGAAATGGTCGACAGCATGAAAGCGGGCAGTGTAATTGTTGACTTGGCAGCCGCTAATGGCGGTAACTGTGAATATACAGTGAAAGACCAAGTTATCATGACGGATAACGGGGTAAAAATTGTTGGTTACACTGACATGGTTGGTCGTTTGCCTACACAATCTTCTCAGCTTTACGCGACAAACCTTGTTAACCTTCTAAAACTGCTGTGTAAAGAGAAAGATGGCAACATCAATATTGATTTTGAAGATGTTGTTATCCGTGGCGTTACCGTGGTGAAAGAAGGTGAAGTTACTTGGCCAGCGCCACCAATTCAGGTTTCAGCTCAGCTGCAAGTGAAACAAGAACAGCCTGCGAAGCCAGAGCCTAAAGTAGAAGAACCTACGTCTCCAACGAAGAAAATTATTGGTGTGGCAGCGGCTGTTGGAGCCTTTGCATGGGTTGCATCGGTTGCTCCGGCAGCGTTTCTTTCTCACTTTACTGTATTTGTTCTAGCGTGTGTTGTCGGATACTACGTAGTATGGAATGTTACCCATGCACTTCATACTCCACTAATGTCAGTAACGAATGCTATCTCTGGCATTATTGTCGTTGGTGCATTACTGCAAATTGGACAAGGTAATGGCGTCGTTTCATTCCTATCTTTTATTGCCGTATTGATCGCGAGTATCAATATCTTCGGTGGTTTCACCGTCACCAAGCGTATGCTTGAAATGTTCCGCAAAGATAAATAGGAGTCACAATGTCTGCAGGATTAGTACAAGCAGCTTACATTGTTGCTGCATTATTTTTCATCATGAGTTTGGCGGGACTTTCAAAGCAAGAGTCTGCTCGTAATGGTAACTACTACGGTATCGCTGGTATGACGATCGCGCTGATAGCGACGATCTTTAGCCCAGATGCGCAAGGTTTTGGTTGGATCATTATCGCGATGGCGATAGGTGGTGCGATCGGTATTTTCTATGCGAAGAAAGTAGAAATGACCGAGATGCCAGAACTGGTTGCGATTCTACACAGCTTTGTAGGTTTAGCTGCGGTTTTAGTTGGCTACAACAGTTACCTAGATGCGCCAGAAGCAGCAACACATGCTGAGCATGTTATCCACCTTGTAGAAGTATTCTTGGGTGTGTTCATCGGTGCCGTAACTTTCACCGGTTCAATTGTCGCATTTGGTAAGCTGCGTGGTGTGATTTCTTCGTCGCCACTTAACCTGCCTCATAAGCACAAAATGAACCTCGCAGCGGTTGTTATTTCTACGCTTCTTATGATCTACTTCGTAAAAGCAGATGGCAGCATGTTCGCTCTTATTGTGATGACTTTGATCGCGTTCGCATTCGGCTACCATTTAGTCGCTTCAATCGGTGGTGCTGATATGCCAGTTGTTGTCTCTATGTTGAACTCATACTCAGGTTGGGCAGCAGCGGCAGCAGGTTTCATGCTCGCAAATGATCTATTGATTGTAACAGGTGCTTTGGTAGGTTCATCAGGTGCGATTCTTTCTTACATCATGTGTAAAGCAATGAACCGTTCGTTTATCAGTGTTATTGCCGGTGGTTTTGGTCAAGAGATAGTGATTTCAGGTGACGAAGAGCAGGGCGAATATCGTGAAACAACGGCTGAAGAAGTTGCAGAGATGTTGAAGAACTCAAAATCAGTAATCATCACTCCAGGATATGGCATGGCAGTAGCTCAGGCACAATACCCTGTTCATGAAATTACTGATGTACTTCGTTCACAAGGTATTGAAGTTCGCTTTGGGATTCACCCAGTAGCGGGTCGTCTACCGGGGCATATGAATGTGTTACTCGCTGAAGCAAAAGTACCGTATGATATCGTTCTTGAAATGGATGAAATCAATGATGACTTTGCAGAAACCGATACCGTATTGGTTATCGGTGCTAACGATACGGTCAACCCAGCCGCACTGGAAGATCCGAACAGCCCAATCGCTGGTATGCCCGTATTGGAGGTATGGAACGCGAAAAACGTAGTGGTATTCAAGCGCTCAATGAACACTGGTTACGCAGGAGTACAGAACCCACTGTTCTTCAAAGAAAATACATCAATGCTATTTGGTGATGCGAAAGAAAGTGTTGAGTCTATTTTTAAAGCACTTTAACCATTCTTGATTTAAAACTATACAGGGTCAGCAATCGCTGGCCCTTTTTTGTTCCGTTTCAATGTTATAGTAATGCAAATCCTTCTGTTAGCAGATGTCAATTGCTTGTAGATTGATGTATAGTTTTGGCTAATGTAACAAGTGACGGTAACAGTTTGATTAAAAAGTTTTTGCTCGGTTTTGCAACTGTATTGCCGCTTTTTTCGGCACCTGCATTTTCCGATTCACTACCAGAAAGAATAGATACGTTTACAGAGCTATTTAACTATGAAGTAGCTCTTAAGTCGTACGATATTCGTATTCTGCAATCAAATTATCCTACCAAGTTACTTGCGCCAGATTCGCTTCTGCCGCAAACGTCTGACTATCCGTTAAAAGATATCCAACAGCTTTACAGCTTGGCGAATACTTGTCGTGGCAAATTACCATTAAGTCCTTTAATTACTGAGCCTTTAGTATTTACAAGAGCGATTTGTAAAGGGACGCAGCTGACACCTCGTTGGTTCTCGCGTAGTGGTCTCATTCACCCTGGTGGTGGGACGTACGCGGCACGTTATGTGAATAAGTATCCAGAACTCAAACCCAAACTATCTCAGTACATGCATATAAAAGAGCGTGATAACGAGGAAGGGGATGAGTTGCTAGAAAGCTTGAAAAACATGGATGACGACGCCATTAATGCTTTGATTGCAGGCGCGAGCATGTTTATTGAAGGTAACGAACTTTGGCTAAGACGTGGTGACCGTTACTTTGTTTTCGAGAAAGATATCTGGCAAGAGAACGTAGCGAATGCGGGTCTGTCATACGCTCTAGCCTCTCAAAGCAAAAGTTGCTTTGTTAAACGAGGCAATATTTGTTGGGATGTAGAAGATCACTCGCAAGTTTTGCGGATCAGTATGATCATACTGGTAATCGCCAATATTCTTTTGGTGATTGGTTGGGCGGTGTACCGTTGGAATAGCAAGCGAGAAGAACTACGTAGTAGAATGCTCGTGTTGCAAATTTTAACGCATGAGCTCAGAACACCGATTGCATCTCTGTCACTAACGGTTGAAGGCTTTCGTCGAGAGTTCGAGCATTTGCCTGAAAGTGTGTATGACGAATTCCGCAGATTGTGTGAAGATACGCGCCGCCTGCGTCAATTGGCAGAAGCAAGTAAAGATTATTTGCAATCTGATAACCAAATGCTTGCAACAGACTGGGTACCATCCGTTGCAGATTGGTTAGAATTTAAGATCGAAGAAGAATTTGATAGTGCCGTGCTTTTTAACATCAATGAAGATGTGGCTGCTAAAGTTAATGTGTACTGGTTAGGAACTTGTATCGATAACTTGCTTCGTAATGCGCTTAAGTACGGTGTCGCACCGGTTGAATTGGATGTCTCAACTAGTGAAGAAAAAATAGTATTCCAAGTCCGAGATGCAGGAGGCCTAACGGCTAAAGATTGGGCAAATTTGAAGAAACCGTTCGTAAGTAAGAGCGGGTTAGGACTTGGATTAACAATCGTTGAATCTATGGTAGGCCGCATGGGCGGAAAAATGTCCTTAATGGGACCACCTACAACTTTTATATTGGAGATACCTTGTGAAACAGACACTGCTTCTCGTTGAGGACGATAAAAACTTGGCTGACGGCCTGTTAGTAAGCCTGGAACAAGCAGGATATGAGTGTTTACATGTGGAGCGTATTGCAGACGTAGAGCCACAATGGAAAAAAGCTGACTTGGTAATTCTCGATCGCCAACTCCCAGATGGTGACTCTGTACAATGTCTCCCAGAATGGAAACAGATTAAAGACGTACCAGTTATCTTGTTAACGGCACTTGTTACCGTAAAAGATAAAGTTGCAGGCCTTGATTCCGGCGCGAACGACTACTTAACAAAGCCTTTTGCTGAGGCGGAGCTTTTTGCGAGAATCCGTGCACAGCTACGAGCACCGGATTCAGCAGAACAAAGCAACGCTGATAAAGTGATTACAAAAGACTTAGAGATTGACCGCTCGACTCGTGAAGTGACTTATAAAGACGAGCTAATTACGCTTACTCGAACAGAGTTTGATTTGCTGCTATTTTTGGCGTCAAACTTAGGTCGCGTGTTTACTCGTGATGAGCTACTTGACCACGTTTGGGGTTACAATCACTTCCCGACAACACGTACGGTTGATACACATGTACTACAGCTTCGTCAAAAACTGCCAGGACTGGAAATTGAAACACTTCGTGGTGTTGGCTACAAGATGAAAGCATAAGTCGTAATGAAAATACTACTCCCTGTAGTTCTCTCATTAGCGTTAGTGAAACCAGTCCATGCAATGGACTGGTTTCAAACTAACACGCCTTTAACACAGGCACATCAACACTTACTTGAAGATGATCTTGCGGGTATGTTCAACTCTCTTGTTGAACTCTGGCAAACGGAACCAAGTAAAGATTTGACTCCTCACCTTAATGATCTTCTTGGTCAGTCACTATCTAAAAACTGTGGCAAGGCTCTCACTGGTGTAACGCTGCCTGATTGGATAAGTGGTGTGAACGTTATTCGTCAGACTATTCAAAGCCCTGGGCGAGATACATTTAGATTGGTGATCAAGCTAAGAGCTACAACTGACATCGAAAATATTTCATTTAATCGATGGGTGGATGATTCTATATCCGCGGACAGTTCATTCAGCTATGAACAACAGCCGAGCGGGACAGAACTTGCCAACGAGCGTAGCTACTCGAAACGCTATAACTTAACAGGTAAACTTGAAGCTGGTTTATATCACTTAACCGTTGTTTCTACTGATAAACAAGAGTATCGAACTTGGGTAATACTTGGAGATTCAAACTCTTCTCAATATGTTCGTTGGACATCTAAAGAGAATTGGAAAGTAGAAAAGAGCGCACTTCGTAATCCCCATTGTCCATTACCGCAACTTGAAGTCGGTTTGTATGACTACATTGATGGCCAGTACGAGCAAATGTGGAAAAAGACTTACGAGTCTAACTATCCAAATTCATTGGAGCTAGCGGGTGTCCCAAACGATAGATACGTATTGGCGGTAAGTATCAATAGTCGCCGTTGGCAGGGCGATATAATTGTTGAGCAGGCTCAAACTATTAGCCGAACCTATGATCTTTCCCAGGAAGAATAGTTAAAGAAATACTACTTGTGCCGATAAAGGTTCAGGACGAACTAAAATCACAAGTGTAGTATGAAAAACAAATATAAAATTCTTGCCACTTCTGTTGCTACTATTCTTTTCGCTAATGCTGCTTCTGCTGCTACTTATGCGATAGAGGCTCGTAGTGATGCAATGGGTGGCGTTGGTACCGTATCAGCAACTTATCTAACTGCGCCTTTTTTCAACCCTGCTCTTACTGCGATTTATCGCCGAAATGACGATGCAGGCATGATCGTGCCAAGTTTTGGTGGCAGCTACGATGATCAATATGATCTAGTTGATGAGATCGAACGCATCAGCAAATTGACAGACGTCGATGAAATCAAAAAATCGATGGATGCTATCGATGGGAAAAAGACAGACTTTGATCTTGGTGGTGTCGTTGCCATTGGTATTCCCAACAAATTCTTATCTGCAACTGCATACGGTAAGCTATACACTGAATCATTCGTACAACCAAATGTTGATACCTCAGGTACTAATCCATTAGATGATAGCTATGTACAAGGTGTTTCTATTGGCGTGGCTGAAGCTGGTATTTCACTTGCTAAATACACTAATTTCATGAACCAACACCTTTCTTTTGGTGTTACTCCTAAACTTCAGCGTATATACACATACTCATACGCCACGAGTTTTCAGAATTTTGATACTAAAGACTTACGTGAAAATGAGACCGCGGAAACGATGTTTAACTTAGACGCCGGCGCACTTTGGTTCTTTGGCCCATATCGTCTCGGTATTTCAGCGAAAAATTTGATCGGAAGAGACGTTAAAACAAAATCATTCCAATATGGCAGCGATACGATAAAATCATACGAATATAGCATGCGTCCTGTATACACCGTTGGGGCAGGGATTGTTGCCGATTACTTTACGATGAGTGTTGACTACGATCTTAACGAAGAAAAACGTTTTTCATCCTTTGATGATAATACGCAAATGATTCGAGCTGGTATTGAATTTGATATTTTGCGTCAAATGGCATTACGGGCAGGGTATATGAAGAACTTAGCTAGAAGTAATGACGAAGGAACCATTACTGCTGGTATCGGGTTGTCTCCACTTAAGTTGTTCGAATTGGATATCGCAGCTCAGTACACAAACGAGAACGCTATGGGTGCATCCATTAATTTCCTTGCTACCTATTGATTGAATCGTTATAGTCAGCTCCTCAAAATGAGGAGCTTTTTATGTTTGACGATTTACCCCCTCTATCTCACCAAGAGCAACAACAAGCTGTAGAGAGAATTCAAGAATTGATGGCGAAGGGCACAAGTACTGCAGAAGCTATCAAAATTGTTGCCGAACGGATTCGATCTGAGTACGCAGAAAAACAACAGCAACAAAACTAATCAATTCATGGACAGGGCATACGCCCTGTTTTTTTTGCCTTTCTATTTTCTATTCCTTTACATTCCCAAACACCACCCTGGTTACGCTGTAACTCAAATTTACTATACCTATATGATTTTAATCTTGTTCAATTGCCTTTAAGACTAAATAGCGAGTTAGTAAAATTTTACCCAATTGTGTTAACCTTAGTTTGCGTAGCACAGGCAATTAGGCATTTCTTAATGAACTCATAAATTAAACTCCATATTATCAATTATTTACCTCGGACTTTTAATCTGTCAACTATATTGGTCTTGATTGATCTTGTAATTTAATTACAAAGCGCGAAAGGACTTCGTTCTCAGGCAGAGGATTATGCTGAAAAAATAAAAAAGATACACCGTAACTTATAGCGGTAATTAAACTAGAGTTATTAAATAAGCGATATAAGAACAGTAAGCACTCGCAGACATATGTGATAGATGAATCGAAGTTCATCTTATTGAGCTGCTTTTTTTAGCCGAAATACGTCTCCTGGATTTGAGCGGAGCGTTACATGTTGAGCATGCTTAATCTAAAGTAGTTTTACTAAACTAGGCGACGTTGAAGTGGGTAATATGAAACCTCAAGAGTAGTAGAAATCAAGAGCAGTAACGCGTGTTACAACGTAATGTTTCCTGGCATCCTTCCTGTTAAATAGTCCGTCCGATAATTAGAGAAGAAATTGGAAAAACATCGTTGATCTTTGGATGAGAGGAAGCAACAAGGTTGCAATGAAAACTATTTGCCTGTTTTACACTAAACTCCTTTAACTATCATGTAGCAGTAGTTTTGATGTTGTGTTCGCTCTATGTGGACTAGACTTAATATGAGAACAAAAACTAACCAAGGGAGGAATGATGGGTTACAAGCACGTTTTGGTTGCTGTCGACTTATCTAAATCTAGCCAAGCCGTTATCGAAAAAGCAATAATGCAAGCAGATAACTCAAGCAGCAAACTCTCATTTGTTTACGTAGATGTTGATCGGATAGTCATGGAAGCGAAGGAAGAGCAAGAATTGGAAAGAAGGCTGCAAGAGCTCGCTGATAAATGCTTATACCCAGTAAACGAGACCATGGTAGTAATCGGCGATCTTCATATAAAACTATCGGGAATCGTCAAAAAAGAGGGGATAGATTTAGTTGTCTGTGGCCATCATCACAACTTATTGAGTAGCTTTTTTTCATCGATACCAAAGGTTGTGAACGAGGTTGAAGCTGATTTATTAATCGTCTATTTAGATGAGTGATCGACAACTCTTGTTCGCACTCATCATTTTTTTGTCACTAAAAAGCCGAACATAAACGTTCGGCTTGGTATATCGGTGAGAATAAAAGTTTTTAGCCAGGAATGATTGATGCCTCATGAGATAAAACAGATGCAGACTCCGCGTTTGACTGCAGATCAAAATGTACGTTAACTTGCACGCCTTCTCGCTCAAAAGTGACATCATCAAAATCGGTCATAGCGATTTTGAATCCATTTCTAGCAAAAAAGCCAGTCACCATAGTTCGCTGCTTAATTTCTAATGCAGACGCGAGTAGCTTATCCATGGCATTCTCCTTGGTTATTGTGGGGATATGGGTAGAAGATACACATAGATTGGTATGAAATCAATTTTATATAAAGTTGCTTTTGATGAAAATTTTAATGTAAGTCAATCTATCGTTTACCCCACGTGATTTATTCCACGCAAAACCTTGATAACAAGACGGCAGAGCATCTCACATTGTGATAGCAAGCATAAAGATGGGGGTGTTAATAAATACCGCCGAAACAATATGTTACAAAGATTAGCGTTAGGCCTAGTTGAGTAGACAACGCAAAATTCTAAATCTGAACAACCGCCCTAAAATGACTCACTCTTCAATACTTGTGATAACTCAGACCTAATAAAAGTAGATATCTCAGCTAGCTTTCTTGGCAAAGGGTTTTGATAAGGGTAGGCAATATACATGGAACGTTCTATATCAAAAGTTTGCGATATTCGGATGTTTTTGTCTATATAGTTACTTTTAATAAGATAGTTTGGAATGACACCAACCCCAACTCCCTCAGAAGCAAAGTTTATTAAAATAGAGGTGTTATCAACTTCGATAACATCAGTATATTGATTTTTAATTGATTCCTTATTCGAATGATGTTTGTAGATTAATAGTGTTTTGTTGTTGGCATTACTTACCCTAGATATCAAAACATCACTATAATCACCAATTTTATGTGCAATAAGAGTGTCATCAATAACATTATTAAGCCTAATCGCTAAATCTACGTTGCTTTCTAATAAATTTTCTACATTGTTACTTGACGATATTTCAAAATCAACTTTTGGATATCGTTCTTTTAAGTCTTTAAGAACAGAACCAAAAATAGAAGAGGCTATAGAGTTGGGCATTGTGATTTTAAACTTTCCATCAATGCATTCACTCAACGAGCTAGCTCTGTAATTTAACTCGTGCAAACTCTCTAACGTCTTGATAGCAAGCTCTCTAATGCTTTCGCCATGATCAGTTAAAACGAGTTTCCTTGTTGTTCTGTGGACGAGTGTTACGCCAAGTTGTTTTTCTAATGCTGCTAGCTGCCTGCTGACTTGAGCTTTAGACTTTCCAAGTTCTTTTGATGCCTCTGTAAGAGAGAGGTGTTTACAAATGGCTGCAAAGCAGATCAGCTCATTGTTCATCAATTCCATGATTGTTACCTTTTTGCAACTCTGAGTCACGTTGTCTTTTAACTGGTGGGAAAGTATAACTTGCATCATCGGAGGGGGACAATGATATTTAAAAGCCGCCATGAAATAATGGCAGACTACTATCTTAATAAAACCATATTGGATATTAAGTTAAACCGATATCCTGAAGGAATTAACTCAATCGGATTAAATATAGAAAATAAAGATTTAAAAATAGAAAGTTTGTCTCGTGAAATTACTAAGTTGGATTCGGGTGATTTAATTGTTGATTGTGCATCATTGATAATGACTCATTACATATCGAAAAAAGTAATAATAAAAGTTGAAATTGATTTTTTAAATTATAAAGTTAAACGTGTAAGGATATTAAAATATGAAGACTGCAATACAAAATTCGAAAAGATCTGTTTATCAGAAAGATACATTGTATAGAACAATAAATAATATTAGTACTTTGTATACCAAATCACTAGTAAAATTATTTGGTGAAGAGTTGAGAATCCATCATTGCAAACATAAGATTAATGTAAGAACCACTAACGAGTTGAGTGAACATATGAAGAAAGATCTAGGTATAGATTGAAAAGTAGAGAGTTTACATCTGTTAGATTCTTTGTTCCTATAAAGGTAATCTAGTACTTATACGTTTGGGTTAAGCAAATGCGTGTCCATGTTGACTCATGTTGAATGAGCAAGATGCAGAACCAACGTGTACAGTGTTGAACGTAACCCAAGATACAATGAAGGAACTTAATCAGCCACACGGTTTTAAAGTTGATGACTGGTTATTATCAAGTTGTCGCTGTGGTGAAATCGAAGTTCACGGTCCATACAAGACAGCTGATGAGGCTTGCAAAGCAGCAACAGCCAAATACGGTGTAACTAAACTGACTTCACCAATGCTAATCTTCTAACTCTTAAGTTCGTATTATGGGCGCTTATGTTGAATACGATTGCATATGCGTATCCTATAAAATGTCTCTCTTTTGAGGGACAATTCAATGAAGTATCACGAAATGACTAAAAACTATATTTTTCGTGAATTTGAATGTGGTTTAACCGTCGAAGAAGCTGCCAAACTTTGTTTAAAAACTGTGAGAACGGTCAAAGAGTGGGATAAAGGGAAATCCATTCCGCCAGAGTGTAAACGCTTAATGAGGATGAATAAGGGTAGGGAATTGAGCTCCTGTGAAGATTGGGAAAACTTCGTAATGAGGCATGATCGATTAGAGCTTCCAACAGGACAGTTGGTGACTGCGCAGCAAGTATTGATTGGGGTCGCTTTGCTAGAATTAGGCGCTTCAAATGATATGAAAATTGCACACCAAATCCTAAAATATGCAAGAGTATTAAAGGGGTTAGTGCAATAAAAAAGGCTCCTTAGGGAGCCTAATCAAAAAGCGAATTTAATATTGAGGGTATATGTTGCTAAGTTCCTCTATGAAGCGTTTAAAAATATTCACTGAACCAGAGGGGTAGCCTCGCAAATTTATCCTCTCATTCGATTCGATTTCATTTTTTCTTTCTGGCGCTGATAAATCGTATTCGATCTCTAATGCTAAATACTTAAGTGGATCTCCTTCAGAACGTAGGTTTTGGTTTGTTAGCTGAAGATGTTCAAGAACATCTTTACTCGACGCACGGCCATTCATAATATTATCTAGTAGTTTAGGGTTGGTAACTTTCAAGAAACACACAGTGCCCATAATATCCTGATAGAATTCGTTAAAAGCATAACTACGCGAATTTTCAATAAGGGCAAAGTAAGTTAATATCCGTTCAATGTCGCGAAATGAAGGCTTTAAGTGTCTTACTAAGTCTGTAATTGCTGATAATGCTCCTCTATTGTCTACGTTCCCTTCAGCTGCCATTAATTTAAAAGAATTAGTTAAATAAGTAACTCCGTCATCTTGTTCAGATAGAGCTGGCGTCTTACGAGGTAAAGATAGCCAAACATCAATGAACTTTTGTAAGTAAGTCACTGAGTCAATACCATTTCCATATCTGCATTTTACAGACTCTTCCAATTGCCTTCTGTTCATAACAAGTAAGAATGTTACGCCCGACACAGAGAATAAGTGTTTGATATTTTCTAATAAGTCTAGCGCAAAGTCTGGTCTGCAACGGTCGAGTTCATCAATCACAAATACAATTTTTCCGCTTGAAGTATGATTCAGGGCGATATCTGAAAGAAATTCTTTGAAGTTCTTAAGAGCCAATTTATCAGCTTTAGAACTCTCAAATTTAGAAGATATTATTGAATCAACTTGTTCTGACACTAGCTCTGAAATATCTTTTTCAGCTTGATCTAATAAAGTATCATTTACAAGTCCAGCAGTACCAATACGAACTCCTGTTTTGATCATGCCCCGACTAAACGTTTTAAATACTTTCGCTGCTTTTTTTTTGAACTCTGCCGTCTTAGTGGTTGCTTTATCTTCTAGTAACTCATAAACCTCTGATGCTAAAGCTAAAAATGGCTCTTTCTGGTAATCATTTTGAAATGCATCAAAGTATATAGTTTCTAAAGGTACCTCACGGTTATGTTTATTCTCATTAGTCCACATTTTTATGAATGTACTTTTCCCTTCCCCCCATTGTGAATCCAGAGCTAAAACCAAATTTTCCTCTGAATTATTAATTAAGTTATAAAGGTGATCTCCAAACGGCTTTCTATTGAATATGTCCCTTTCTGTCGAAAAGTACTCACCATCATTAAGCTGTAACTCTGGAACTGTTAATCTCACAAATCTCTCCAAATTATCTAATGTTATTCACGTTGCCATATGACTGATTTTACAGGATATGCTCAAAGCCTTAGTTACTAAATAAGCATATCAACAATTTAACTTTGTTGCATAGGCAGGGAGGAGGCTGAAGAAATCGTGGAATTTACCCCCGTAATACAGATTCGGGGGTTTGCTCCGCTTTTAGGTCCCTCCCGCAAAGCGGGCCCCTCCCAAAATGCTCGCAATACCGCGCACGTAATAAAAAAGGGCTCGTATAGAGCCCCATGATTAAGTTCGGTGTGGAAGTGCCAAGGTTTGGTGTCCTACATGTTCCGCTTCCTCGGTCTACGCAGACTGCGCTAGCTTCGACGCTGTGGCGAGCGGTCTAGATATGGACAGGCATGTTTTGCTGCAATATGTCTGATGGCTTTTCTCTTTGGCCGCACGTGAAGATCCTTTCTGTTTCTTCCCAAGTCACTCGATATACGCAGTCGCTCAACACTTCGAACTGATACCCAATCTTTACCAAGTCCAGATGATCGAAACTGAATAGCTTGTCGCGGCCATCGTACACATCGATGTATATCTTGTAGAACGTCAGGTCACGGTCGAGTTCGGCAGCATACTTCAGCCGTTTGGCGTAGGCGATTTGCTTTGCGTATCCGGTGATGTAGAAGTCGTAATCTTCCAAAGGCCCGAACCCTGATGCTTTCTTTTTCTTCTTCGCTTTGGTTTCTGCCGTATCTACCGTTGGCGTTCCGTCAGGCAGCTGCGCTTGTACTGGTTGTGGTGGTTTAACGGGGTCGGGCGGTTGCTCTGGCTCCGGCCACCAAGCCCAGATATTGAAAACCAATCCAAGCGATAGCAGCACCCCCGTTCCGACGACAGGCCAACGCTTCCAGAACGGGCGAATGTCTTTTGCTTCGGCTTCCTGCACTTGCTTGTTGGATTGCGAATGACTCTTATAGAACGGGAAGTACTCTGACTTATAAAATCGGGTAGAGGTGTTTACCACTTCACCGGCACAACCATCTTGCACTTTCTTGGTGTAAGAACTGGTTGAGCCCATGGCCGTGTTCTTTGTGCATCGGTAAGTCACTTCAATCATGTCCTTAATGTCTCGATGCACTTTGCGGATGTTCTGCGTGAGCAAGATGATATCGACACCGTAGTGACGGTGTATTGAGTACCATTCTAGAATGGGCGCGGCCAAGCCTCGACTTGGCAAGCTCATGTGCGCCTCATCGACCACATAAAGTGGTCCTTGTCCTTTTTCATTACGCCATTCGTCCGAGTAGTCTTCAATCTGACTGAACGGACGTGAGGTTGAACCAAAATCCGTTAAACGGCCATCCACGATTTTGATGAGCTCTCGAACGTCTTCACCAAACACCTTAACGAACCAATCAATGTTTAAGGTGATATTGGTAATGACTTTGCGGCCATCCTTAATGGCCGGAATAATGTGATAGGCAACCGCCTCATAGGTTTTACCGCCACCTGGTCTTCCTGCTATGGCGTATATCATGAGCCTAACCTCGTAAACGGAATCAATTGCAGCATCAAGCGCACAGTAATAGCGGCCAGAATGATAGACAGGCATTGAGGCACACCGACCGCCGCCATAACCCAAGCCACCGTAGGCGGAATGCTGGTCATGTACTGGCTCATATCGACCGGTGCGAATAGGGAGAACACACCAGAGAGCAACAGATTCACCATTGCCATGATTTGCTCAACCGCCCAAAAGAACAGGTCTTTGAGCATGTTGACCAGTGAGATTAAAAGCTGATAGAGGAACACCAACAGCTTGTTAAATAAATCGACTAACCAATCCATATTAACCTCCAAAAATAATACGACGCGCCGCAAACACTGACGTCATGATGAGCACCGCACGAATAAAACCGAACACCCAATCAAAGCTGATTTGCTCCTCAAAACTGAAGTCACCGAAGAACGGCACAGGGAGCACGAAAGAAGGGCGCTTGGCACTGGATAAGTCGAGGTCACCAAACGAGTTCACAAAGTTGTCGATGGTGTTGTGTTTAAGATCATCTAACTGACCGGACACCAAACCACCTAAGCCATCGGGATAGCCCGACTCATAAAATCCGGTACAACTTTGGGACTCGATACACGTACCACCCGTACCTGCACCAGACGTATCTGTGTTTGCGATACCGTCTAAGGTGTCAGAAATACCGGAAACTTCATCCGCGATACCATCCATTGCCCCTGCAATTTTCTCTACATCGTCACCCACACCATTAACGGCATTGGTGTTCTTGTTCATGGCCGTGGTGATGTCAGCATTCGCTTGTTGGATAAGGGCCTTAGTGTTTTCGTAAATCTTGTTGTCGTTGATTTGCTGCTTTTGAATGGCTTGCGTGTTGGTGACCATCGACGCATTCAGCGCAATGATTTGGTTTTGAACGTCAGCACTGGCTTGATTGATGTCGATGTTCATGTCGTTTAGTGCTTTGTTGACGTCCTTATTCATTCCAGTAATGGCTTTCAGAACTGCCGTGTCTGTCGATTCATCGGTGTCTGGCTCTTCCACGTCTGGCTCACTGTCGGTATCCGGTGGATTCACCGTATTGGTTGAGCCATCAGGTAATACGCTAGGGTCTTCGATGTCGCCTGTTGGGTCGTCAGGGTCATGAATGGGGTCATCAGGAATAATAGGGGTGTCAGGGCCATCTTTACCCCAGAAGAGTGTACCGCCTTCACACTGGTTGCCTGTGAATTGAAAGTTACCATGACAGATGGTGTTTTGTGTCCATTGGCCGGAATCAACACCCGTACACAGCGTACTATCACTAGGAGTACGCTCCAATTCACAACGGGTTGCGCCATAATCGCCGTAACATGACCCTGTCACTTGTTCGCCATAGACATAAGCCAACCACTGAAGCGATTTGATTTCATCAATGGACTTTTTAAACTGACACACGTCCATACAAGTGCCGTCAGGGTTCTTGCCATATTCACAAACCGATTTACAACGTAAGGTTGAAGGGTCAAATTCGCTATTTTCTGGACAACGAACCTCAGAATAAGAAAGACCGAGCCCATTATCACAAACTGTTTGATAGGGATCGCGAGCATTAGCATATGATGTCTTCTCAAATGTGCATGAGTCGAAATACCCAGTATCCAAAAAACAAGTATTCACCTTGTAAGGGTCAACCCAATCACCTTGAGAGCCACACCCCCTCATTTGCATATGACTAATACGTGCTTCTAAAGCATACGTATGATGACTGGCGCATAGAATAACAAGGGCAATAAAAAAACGGAGATAGTGATTCATTGTATTAAACCAATAAAAAAGGGAGCCGAAGCCCCCTTATCCTCTAAAGTTTTGGCTGGCCACGTATCCGGCAATGCCACCCAAAAGCACAAAGACGATGAGTTGGACATCGTGGAGAACGGCCAACATAAACTTAAGCCTTGTTCACAGCACGCTTAGCAAGAGTGATGGATTTGTAAGCCATAGTAATGCCGACAATCACCAGACCTGCCGCGCCGATTTTGGTTGCCACACCAGATAAGTCGATAGCGGAAAACGGGTCAGCGGCACCACCTTCCGCCGCCATAGCAGGGACAGAAAGCACCGCAACAGTGACGGTTGCCACCGCTTGTTTACCGAACTTTTTAAGCGCGTTTAGACGTTTCATAACAGATTCCTCAAAGTAGTTTTATTAAACGTATTGCCATCTTGATGGCGTAAGTTGAGAGATATCCGCCAACGAACACCAAGGTGAAACCCAAGCCGAACGCTTGAGATATCTCTCCTGGAGTCAGCTGTGTGTAGCTCATTAACGTGTCATATTCTTGAGCCGTGACCATGACATAACCACGGCATGAAGCCGCTTCAATGTCAGGAACGACAGCGAGAAAACCGTCCGCGTTAGGTAAAGCACACACAGGCATAACGAAATTCCTTATTTAGCCTTTAACGAGGCTTCAAAATGTTTCTTGATGTCGTCATCCACAGGGATGAGTTCCGTAACGATGGCGCCCGCCAATGGATCGTCTGGGTTAATCTCCAAACGCAATTGGTATTCACGGCGAGGAACGAGGGCGCCCGTACGTTCAAGTAATAGGGCGTATTGATGATCAATCATCAACGGTTGGTCCCACTGTGGATTCACATCACCGGATTCACCGATAGTGCGGCGTTTGAATTTCTCTGAGTTGATTTCACGTAGAGGTCGTGACACGTTCAGTTGAGCACTGTCACCACGTGCTGAGTTCCAAGTGATATCCATGCCAAGTACAAAAACGGATTTAGCCATTTGTTAAGTCTCCAATATGTGAGTCACCAACTTGCCGTAGGTATCGGGGAAGGTGAATTTAGTTCCATCACGGACAAGGGAACCGACCACGGTTTCAATGTCGCCCTCATGGAATTCGATTAAAGAGTTCAGAATTTTCCCGTACTGGCGGCGCATCCAGTGCGCAGAGGCCAACAGGTCTAACGCCGCGCGTTTCGTCGGGACAGGTTTGGTATTGAATTTCTTTGCAGTAGAAATCGAGGCTGCGAAATCATTGAGCGCGGCATACGCGCCAGCTGGATTCAGCAACACATCAACATTCCATTTTTTAAGCTCAACTTCAGAGCGATACCAGACAAGACCCGTGTTTGCGAGTTTCTGCTCAAGCGCCTTGTTGTAGATACGCCAGTAAATACGCGAGGTACGCGAACCAATCGAGTATTGTTCTTTGGTGTAAATCGGTTTGCCGTCTTTGCCGATACTGGCAATGGTCATATCTTCATGAAGCACAGGACCACGGCCACGTTCAGCCGTTCTGAAACAGTCGTCGCGCCACGCCTTGTAAGCGTATTCGCAATCGAAAATCCCGTCGTAATCGTCATAAGCCAAGTCAACACGCGCCAGAGTTTGCACACCAAGTACATTGGTCAGCCAGTCATGTAGCGACCACGTAGGACGACGGGCAAATACATGCTTGCATCCCGTTCCGTTGATTTGGAAATGCACCGTGTCATTGTTACCGCCGATACCAACGAAGCCGCAGAAGTCCTCACCATCTGGCGAAGTCAGTTTCATGGATTCGGTGTAGAACTGGAAACCCAAACCGCGAGGCGCAGACAGCGACAAACCAAGCACTTGATTGGTGAAGATGCGCAAGCAGTCTTCCAAGTAGTTGCGGTAACAGATATCAAATGCTTTGTTGTACGCTTCAATGTCTTCAGACGTCTTAGCGACGGTCGGATTAAATACAGGTGGAGCAGGGAACTTAGGCGCACGACAGTGACGCTGTAACAGTCCTGATTTGGCAAAGCCTTTGTATTCCTCATGCTTGTGCAATCGACGAACCGCATCATGACAATGACGTAAGTCTTTCACGGCAAACGTAAAACACAGGTAATCAATATGAACGCTTTGCTCATCGAACTTTTTGAGGATGTTAGTTGCAGTAGTCATCGAACACCCCCATATTGATACGTTGTTCAACGGTCGTGTTGGTGATGGACACCAACTCATAAGAAGCGAACTGAGACGAAGCCCAAGACTCAAGATGAGACATGGATTTAAGCAAATCCCATTCGTCGCAACCTTTGACCAACACAGAAACCGTGTAGTCAGGCAGCAAGTCGTAATAGATGATTTGAGCTTCGTTCATGGATTAAGCCTCTGAACTAGGCTTAGTGACGCTGTCACAGTTTTGATTGTTTTGGTTTTCAATCTGTGAGTTAACGGTGTGAATCAATCGACGAGTCATTTCACAATCAGCCAGTGCACGGTGCGCCGTTAAGTCAGACACATCAACATTCTGTTGAGCGCAAGCGTTGGAAAGTGCTTGCCACTTGTAATCTTCATGGTGTTCATTCCAAACACCAAAGAACTCTGCATACCAAAGCATTGCGCATTGAGGAACACAGAACTTGAAAAACAAATCGTGAACGGATTGGACGTAAGCAGCGTTACAGTGCTTATCCAAAGATTGGATAATTAAGCGCGTATCAAAATCTGAGTTGTAGATGATGATTGGACGACCGTTAAGAAGCGGAAGAAAATGGTTTGAGAAGACTAAATGAAAGTCGGGCGCATCCTTAACGTCTTCATCGGTGATGCCATGAATAGCCGTTGCGTCAGCAGGAATCGAACATGTAGGTTTAACAAGTTCGTTCACGATAACTTTGCCAGTGTGAGCACAGATAGCAGTGAACTCAACAATTTCTGCGTCAGCGCCTAAGCCAGTAGTTTCTGTATCGATAATGATCGCATTTTCAGTAGAAAGTTTTTTCATTGCAACACCTTGACTAGTTGAGAGAGCGACCGCCAAAGCCTAGCGCGAAAGCGTCAAGGGCAAACGCCCAAAGCTAAGGCGGTCTGATACAGTAAATTCTGTAGTGATTAAATACAGATATTTCTGTACCGTCAACACAGCAAAATCTGTACTAAAAGACTAAAATCAGTCCAATAGCGTGATTAGAGGAAAAGCAGAAATGTACACAAACAAGCTCATTGATGCTTATAAAGAGCAAATGAACTACATTCAATACAAGCAGATTGCTCATGACCTAGGTGTAAGCCCTCAAATGCTCACAGAAGTAAGAAAAGGTCGAAGTTATCTCAATGAAAATCAGATACTTATGCTTGCTGAAGCTATTGGTGAAGACAAAGAAAAGGCTCTGATTGGCTTAGCGATGGATAAAGCAAAAACGCACGAAGCGCAGACACTATGGCAGAACATAGGAAAAAAGTTTAACGGACTTGGATTATCAAGTATTTCAATGGCTTGTGCTGGATTGGCCTTAGTGATTGCAAGTCCACAGGAACCCCTATATCAGTGCGCATTATGTATATTATGTTAAATCACATATAGCCGTACGCTAAATGTTGTCTGAGTATGCTCCTATTCCCCTGCAGATTTTAAATTTAAGGGCCTTACGGTGAGCATTAAACATAATGGTTATTTACCATAAAATAGCTAATATCGATCTATCAATCTACGATTGCTTGCTCTTCAATTAGAAACTTATAAAAAATGGCGTCTATTTCTTTAGACGCCATTTTTGTTTACTGGAAATATTAAATTAGCCACCGGCTAATTTGACTGTCATGCCTTTCTTTTCAAGATGTGCCTTGATCTTGTCTCTAGCATCACCTTGAATCTCGATATTGCCATCTTTTACAGAGCCACCACAGCCACAGACTTTTTTGAGTTCTGCCGCTAATAACTTTAAAGGTGCATCATCCAAGTCTAAACCTGTAACAATGCATACGCCTTTACCTTTACGGCCTTTCGTTTGGCGCTGAATCCGAACAACACCATCGCCTTTAGGGCGAGATACTTTTTCTTCTTCCGGTTTAATTCGACCGGTTTCTGTTGAATATACCAGAGTCATTCTATTGTTTCTTTTGTTGTTGAGCTTGCATCGCTTTTTGCTTTGCAACCAAATAAGCTTCGATATGGCGTTGAATAGCGGCTTTACTGCCCTTAATCAGTTTACCATTAAACATACAGTACCAAGAGTTAGGTTGGCCTGTATCATTTTGAATAGTATAGCCGTTAAAGACCTCTGATTTTGCAACACCTGTTTGCTGCACTCTCTGTCCGAGTGAAGCAAACTCTTTGGGATCAATAATCGATGCGGTGTCACACCACCAATCAATGCTTTTCTTTACCGCCGTCAAACTTCCCTGTAAGACGTGGTTCTTGATTTTAACCTTCCAAACACTGCCATCTGATCCGACTGACTGCAGGTTAAAACCTCTATAATTTGAAATCGCCATACCACTGAGTCATCTGTTTAATGCGTTGATATAATCATAATTGCTACTGAGCAATATTCAAATACGGCTTGAATAATCCTTGCTCTAGAAAACAACTTGTATCATAAAACGCGTCTCGATAACGTTAATCACTTTGCACTGTTTATACAATCTTCCAAGAACTCATGAAATTTGTGCCCGTTGTTTTGAAGCATTTTAGGGAACATTGAGATCGGAGTCATTCCTGGAAATGTGTTTACTTCGTTTAAGTAAATCTCATCATCTTCCGTTAGGAAAAAGTCGATACGAGATAAATGACGAAGATTCATTTGTTTAAATACCGTCTCTGACGCGTGTTGGATGGAATCTAATTGTACTTGAGTTAGATTCTTCGCCTCAACTTCTGTGAGCGAGTGACTTGAACTGCTGTACTTTTCATCGTACGAGTAAAAAGCACCATCAGGCGCGATGACCTCGCCTGGCTTAGTGATATGTAGTTGGCCATTCATCTCATATGCAGCAACTTCAAGTTCTCGAGGTTTTACTGCTTTCTCAACCAACACTTGGTCAGAAAACCCAAAAGCATCATTTACTGCATTAGAAAGCTTGTCTTTTTCTGTGACACTGTAACAGCCAACGGAAGAGCCTTGGCGAGCGGCTTTAACAAAAACTTTTCCCCACTTTTCAAAGGCTTTATGAGCTTGAACGTGAGCTTCTTCATCGTTTCGCGTTAAGAATAAGTATGGCGTATTGGGTATGCCGATAGCGTCGTACCAAAGCTTAGATGTGATTTTATTGAAACTATTGCTACTCGCTTCTGGCCCGCAGCCAAGATAAGGAATACCTGCGATTTCAAACAGAGATTGAATGTCGCCTGTTTCGCCAGGAAAACCATGTATACAAGGCACGATGAAATCAATGGTTTGATTAGATTCACTTGAGCACAACTGCTTGGTATTGAGATCCAAGTAAACCAACTCACCTTGGTTGGTCATCCAACCTTCGTTTTTTATTTCTACGCGTGTAACGTGAACGTCTTCAATAAGATTTAGTTGTTGTTCGACAAAGTTTGCAGACAATAATGAAATCTCGTGCTCAGAAGAGCCACCGCCGCATAGTAAAAGAATATTTTTAATCATGAATCCATCTTTCCGTGACCTACAAAAGATACTATTTATTATGATAAACCTTTGAAGTGTGACGTACAGTAATTTTAGTGTGAGGAATTTTGTTCGAATAGGATTTGAGCAAATAAATAAGGGAGCTATTCGCTCCCTTATTTGATGTGTTAATTTAATTTGTTAAGCGTTGGGTAAGCTGAGTTTTTGATTGCATCAATGCTTTTAACAAATGGTCTTAACTGCTGAAATTGAGCTGGCAAAGTCGAAATCGCTTGCTTGGCTTCTGCGCTTGTTGCGTAGTCTCCGTATAAAACTGAGAACCACTTAGTACCGTTTACAACTTTGTAGTTTTCCCAAATTGGCTGACCGTTCTGTGGCAGCTTATTTGCAAACTGATCGACTTTAGCTTGGCTACCCACAGCTGCGACTTGAATGGTATAGCCGAATCGTTGAATGCCAGCTTGCTTTTTACTTGGTGGTACGATCTTAACTGGCTTCGCCTGCTCTTTTGGCGTTAGCTTGACTACTTTCTTTTCTTCAGGCTTTGCCGTCATTTTCACAACAGTTGGTTGTACGTCTTTTTCTACTACAGCGTTTTCAGACGCCATAATTGGTTTAGAGATACGATCTGATTTGTAGTCCTCTCGGTAACTTTCTGAGGTCACATCCGTGATGTAAGTTTCAGATGCACAAGCAGAAAGCAGAACTGACAAGCCGATGATTGCGATTTTTTTCATGAAGTAACAAATGCTCTGGATAAATATTACGATAAATCATGCCGATAGCAGGGCCGTTTATCAAGCATCAAATACAATAATCTGTGATTTTGATGTGATGAATAACACAAACTCCATAAGCATCGTACACATTTTCTGCAATGTCTGGTCTGAAGATGTTTTATCAGTAAATTATTCGTTTATGATTGATATGAAACCGAGAAGCCAACGTGACTTACAAACGGCCAGGAGTCAGCATGAATAAACTACATAAACTCTTTAAACCCAACTCTGTGGCCGTTATTGGGGCATCTCAAAAAGCATTGCGAGCAGGACATGTTGTGATGCGCAACCTTCTACAAAGTGGATTTGGTGGCGCGATTATGCCAGTAACGCCGCGATATAAAGCCGTATCTGGCGTGATCGCTTACCCTGATGTAGCTTCCCTGCCCTATACGCCAGATATTGCAATTTTGTGTACGAACGTTTCACGTAACGAGCAATTGCTTAAAGAGCTAGATGAGAGAGGCACACCGTTTGCGATTGTTATCTCTGATGACCCTAACCCTTTAGATATCTCATCATTGAACATTCGAGTCTTAGGCCCAAACAGCTTAGGTATCATCCTTCCTTGGCACAATTTTAACTGCACGTTTTCCCCTGTTGCAGCTAAACCCGGAAAAATTGCTTTCATCTCACAATCCGCGGCGGTTTGTACCACGGTTTTAGACTGGGCAAATGATAAGAACATTGGTTTTTCTTCGTTCATTTCGATTGGGCGCGGACAAGATATCGATTTTGCAGATTTGCTCGACTATTTGAGTATGGATGGAAACACTGAAGCTATTCTGCTTTATGTTGATAATATCCAAGACGCTCGCCGATTTATGTCTGCTGCGCGCGCCGCTTCACGTAACCGACGTATATTGGTGCTAAAAGCGGGCCGCTCTAAAGAGATGAATACTTTTGAGCAGCAAGACGGAGATACACTTGACGTAATTTACGATTCTGCTATTCGCAGAACTGGTATGTTACGAGTCAGCAATACGCATGAGCTTTTTGCCGCGGTAGAAACACTCACGCATTCTGTGCCACTTCGTGGAGAGCGTTTAGCGATCATCACCAATGGCGGCGGCCCTGCTGTTATGTCCGTTGATACTTTGATTGAACGTGGTGGCCAACTCGCAACGCTTGATGACGCTTCCATTGAGCAATTACAAGCAGTACTTCCATCCAACTGGCGTGCTCGAAATCCAATTGATCTGTCTGGTGACGCAACCCAAAAACGCTATATTGATACCATTAACGCACTGATGAATAACGACTGTGCAGATGCGATATTGATTATGCATAGTCCTTCTGCTGTTTCTGATCCTCTTGAAACTGCTCAAGTCGTTATTAATGCCATCAAATCTCACCCTCGGCATAAGCATTTTAATATCTTGACCAACTGGTCAGGAGAACAAACGTCGAGAGAAGCGCGACTGGCCTTTACTCAAGCAGGCATTCCAACCTATAGAACACCTGAAAGTGCGGTTGTAGCATACATGCACTTGGTCGAATACAGACGAAACCAGAAACAACTAATGGAAACGCCAACGACGGCAGAGCCATTACATTCTGGAAGTGTGAGTTCAGCAAAAGAATGGGTAAACGAACGACTACTGGATAAAAACACAGTCACCTTGGATACGCATCAAACCAGCCCATTATTTAAGCTGTTCGGGTTTAACGTTTTGCCTACGTGGATTGCATCTGACGACATTGAAGCCGTTCATATGGCAGAAAATATTGGATATCCTGTTGCGGTTAAATTGCGTTCTCCAGACATTCCTCATAAATCGGATGTTCACGGTGTCGCTCTAAATTTAAGAAACAGTCGAGAAGTTTCCAACGCAGCGCTATCCATTTTAGATACCGTAAAGCTCAGCTACCCTTCCGCCAATGTACATGGGCTGTTGGTACAAGGGATGGCAAAGCTCGGCAGCGCTGAAGAGCTACGGATTAGTATTGCAGTAGATAAAGTCTTTGGACCAGTGATCTTGCTTGGTCAAGGCGGCTCTGAGTGGAATATCGCCCAAGATGCCGTCGCTGCACTTCCTCCTTTGAACATGACGCTTGCGCGCTACCTTGTCGTTGTTGCCCTAAAGTCTGGAAAGATTCGCCTGCAGAAACACAAAGATGCGCTCGATATTACTGAGTTGTCGAAGTTCTTGGTTCGTATCTCCCAAATGGCAGTTGAGTTACCAGAAATACAAAGGCTGGATATCCATCCAGTGCTGGTATCCGGAAGCGATTTAACTATCCTTGATGCAGATGTCACACTGTGTAAATACGAAGGAGACGCCCAAAAACGGCTAGCGATTCGCCCTTTCCCGGCAGAGTTTGTCGAAACTGTAACGCTTCGAGATGGCCAACCTATCCTGCTTCGCCCTATCTTGCCTGAGGATGAACCGCTGCATGCTCAATTCATTAATAGCGTATCGAAAGAAGATCTCTATAAACGTTTCTTTTCTGAAGTTGGAGAGTTCAACCATGAGGCTTTGGCAAACTTTACTCAAATCGACTACGACCGCGAAATGGCGTTTGTTGCGGTAGCGTTTAATACTGACGGACCGTCTATCATAGGGGTAGCCCGCGCATTGATTACACCAGACAATAGTGACGCTGAGTTTGCTATTTTGGTTCGTTCAGATTTGAAAGGAAAAGGTTTAGGCAAAGTGCTGATGCAGAAAATAATCAGCTATTGCAAAATTAAAGGCACAAAGCAAATGTCTGGAATGACCATGCCAACAAACAGAGGAATGTTGATGTTGGCTCAGAACTTGGGGTTTGAGATCGATGTCCAGTTTGCAGACGGTACGGCAGATATGGTGCTCCCTTTAAATTGAAAAGCGCAGCATTAGCGATGACTTTTACTTCTTACATTCGATAATCAATGGGAATCTAAGAAGTAAAAGTTACGTTGTTACTTTAGTTTCCAATTCTTTTTTAAGTACTGAATACACCAGGATTTTGCCTCACCCATAGTGTTCCGGCGCCATGCCAAAATAATATCCATCGGCTGTTCTTCAGTGCCTTCGATTCGTTTCAATACACCACTATCAATAAGAGGTTGTGCAATTTGGCTTGGTAATGTACCAATGCCTAAACCTGCAGTTAGCGCTTCTACTTTTGCCGTAAAGTTGGTGACGGTCAAGCGAGGCTGTTTTTGAATGATATTAATTGAGAGCGCGGGTTGCTCACGTGCGGTATCTGCAATAGCAATAATCCGATACTTTTCTCGCGCTGCTTCATCAAACTTACCACTACGCTTGTGAACATAGTGATCAGCGGAAGCTACCCAATACATACTCATTTTACCAATTTTTTCTGACTTAACTTCTTGAGGAAGCGTATCCAGTGATGGGCAAATCAGTAAATCAGCTCTCCCCGTATTCAACGACTCCCAGCTACCAGCCAGAATCTCCTCTTGCAGCCTGACTCGAGTTGAGCTGACCTCGGCCAGCGCATCAACCATCGGGAAAAAATTGGATATAGGAATAATGCCATCAAAGGCAATGGTAATATCCAGTTCCCAACCATTCGCCAATAACGTTGCATCGTTCACTAACTTTTCACTGGCTTGTAAAATGGCTCTTCCTCTTTCAAGAATAAGCTTACCTGCTTCAGTAAAATGGGCTTTGTGACCAGAGCGATCGAAGATAATAATGTCTAAGTCTTGCTCGAGTTTCTGGATTTGATAGCTCAGCGATGACGGGGCTCTGTCTAACTCATTCGCAGCAGCAGCAAAACTCCCTCTTCGATCAATAGCATCTAGAATATGGAGTGCTTCTAACGTAATTGGACTCTGCACATGGCCTCCCTTAATGTGATATTCATCACATTCGTTGTATTTGGATGAACTTATCAAGAACTAACGACAAATAATATAACATATTGATAACTAAAGACTAGGAATGCTCATAGCCTAAGAATAAGATTCAATACAAACCAATAAATGACAATGGTAATGATAGTAATTACCATTTAGATCCATTAATATCCGCGTGTTGTTACCTATTATGGATCTAAGGTATTGAAGCCAATGTATAAAAAATCAATTTTGTCAGCCTCCATTTTAGTTGCCCTTTCCCATACTGCTTATGCGGAAGAAGCTTCTAAGTTTGAAGAAGTCGTTGTGTCGGCCACCCGTACCAACCAAACCATAAACACTGTTGCTGCTTCTGTTGCTGTTGTATCAGAGAAAGACATCGAAGAAAACATGGTAAAGGACTTGAATGATCTATTCGAGTATACGCCAGGTGTTACTGTTAATGGCACTCAACGCCAAGGCGTCCAAAGTATTAACATTCGCGGGATGGAAGGTAAACGAGTTAAAATCTTAGTAGACGGTGCATCTCAACCAGGTGTATTCAGCGGTGGACCATATTCGTTTATCAATTCTAGTGCTGTTACTGTCGACCCCGATATGCTAAAGAGTGTCGAAATTGTTAAAGGAGCAGCTTCTAGCCTACATGGTAGTGATGCAATTGGCGGTGTTGTCGCATTCGAAACAAAAGATCCGAAGGATTTCCTCAAAGATGGTAAAGACTTTGGCGGTCAAGCTAAACTCTCTTATTCATCGGAAGATAACTCTTTTAGTGAGCATGTAGCTTTAGCAAAGCGTTTCGGTAATACAGAAACACTTATAGCCTTTACACGCCGTGATGGTACAGAGCTACAAAATTTCTCTAAGGCGCCTTACGATAACTATTCTGTGGACAACCAAGATTATTACAAAAACGATCTATTGGTAAAACTTCAATCTCAATTGAATGACGCTCATCGCTTGGAGTTCTTGGGAGAAGTTATTTACAACGAGACTGACTCAGAGATCGCACATAAAAGTTACAAAAACTTCAACGCTGAAGACACAACCAAGCAAAATCGCATTGGGCTCAAGCACATTTGGTTTGCAGATGCAGCTATCTCGGATACGATCACGTCCAAGCTTACATGGATTGGTAAAGAAGAAAACGGCGTCTCTAATCGCTTTATCGAAGCCAGCCCTGGTTACCCACCTTACGTACCGCCTAGTGGTGACAACCAACAGAAAAAGATTACGAATATACTGAAGACAAATTTGAATTCGAAACTCAGTTAGATAAAGAGATTCAAAATCACTATATTGTTTACGGAATATCGTACAAACATAGTGAGATCAGTAATACCAATCGCGAGTTTAATTCCGATCCTGGCACGCCAGATACTGTTTACGTTTACACACCGGATGCAAAAGAAGAAAGCTTTGGTTTATTCTTGCAAGATGAAATTTCGCTTCTTAATGACAAGCTAATTCTGACTCCAGGTGTGCGTTACGATTACTTCTCTACTAATCCTTCAAATACTTCTGAAGAGTCATTCGAGAAGTTTAGCGACTCTGCATTAACTGGTCGTTTAGGAGCAACTTACTCTATATCGCAACCTGGCACGATCTTCGCGCAAGTGAGCCAAGGGTTCCGAGCGCCATCGTTCGACGAGCTTTACTACACCTACGATAATCCGGCTCATGGCTATACCAACCGCCCTAACCCAAATTTGGGATCTGAAAAGAGTTTGTCTTATGAGCTTGGTTACCGTCATAACACTGCAGCGTCGGCAACTGAAGTAGCGTTCTACTACAGTGATTACAGTGACTTTATTGAGCAAACGTCATCAAACAATGGTGGTTTAACTGAATTCACAAATATCAATATTAGTGAAGCAAACATTAAAGGGGTTGAGCTCTCTAACCGTCTTGATTGGCATGCTATTGCTGGTCTTCCATCAGGCGTGACAACTCGCTTTGTTGCAGCATACACAGAAGGTGAAGATGGTGATGGTAATCCTTTGAACAGTGTAAACCCATGGAATGCCGTGGCTGCTGTAAATTACGATTCACCAAATGCACTTTGGGGGACAAGCCTAAAAGTAAACTACACGGCTAAGAAATCGAACAGTGATATCAACTCTGATGGTGATAAAGGCGGAATCAAAGACCAAGTTGCTTTGCCGTCTGCGACAGTCGTTGACTTAACGGCGTACTACAAACCAATGAAAGATATAACCATTCGTGCTGGTGTTATGAATCTAACGAATGAAGAATACCATCTTTGGAACGATGTTCGCGGTAAGACTGAGTTAAGTCGAGACAAAACGCAAGCTGAGCGTAATTATAACATTAGTGTTAAATACGAGTTCTAAACCTTAAAAACACAAAAGCCAGCGTAATGCTGGCTTTTTTTATGGCTTTCATTTCAAAAATGTAAAGAAAAGTATGAAAAATGAAAGTTTACTGTTTTGCCATCTCTTTTTTCACCATTACTGCTGCTGCAATGATGAAAGTGATGATCAGACCGAGTTCCATGAACTACCCCAATAGCTATGAGAAAATTTATAACCCAAATTAAGAGTCGGGCATAGTTTAACAGCTCTATATATACTTGCTACCTTTTAACCAGTAATTTACGATTTTTTCCGATTTGGATCAAAAAAGACGCAATCACGCGCCTTTTTGTTACTATTATGTAAATTAAAGATTAGGCATCTGGATAACCTTGAGGGTTAGTAGACTGCCAGCGCCATGTATCGCCAGTCATTTCTTCTAGAGTGCGAGTTGCTTTCCAACCTAACTCATTCATCGCTTTTGATGGATCCGCCCAACACTCTGCAATATCACCTGGACGACGCTCAACAAGTTGGTATGGGACATCTTTACCACTTGCGGCTTCAAATGCTTTCACCATGTCCAGTACACTGTAGCCGTTACCAGTACCGAGGTTATAGATATGAAGGCCAGCTTTGCTACCTACTTTTTCTAATGCAGCAACGTGACCATCGGATAAGTCCATTACATGAATATAATCACGTACGCCTGTGCCATCTTTGGTCGGATAATCACTACCAAACACAGAAAGGAACTCTCTGCGCCCTACCGCAACTTGAGAAACAAACGGCATTAAGTTGTTTGGAATACCTTGAGGATCTTCACCTAGCTCGCCTGTTGGATGTGAACCTACCGGGTTAAAGTAACGAAGAAGTGTAATGCTCCAGTCAGGGTTCGCATTTTGGAAGTCGGTTAAACACTCTTCTACCATTAATTTGCTGCGCCCATATGGGTTAGTTGCGCTAGTTGGAAAGTCCTCTGTGATGGGTACAGATGCAGGATCACCATATACAGTCGCTGATGAACTAAATACCAACGATTTAACTCCGGCTTCACGCATTGCATCAACCAATACTAACGTGCCATTAACGTTGTTGTCGTAATACTCTAGAGGTTTTGCTACAGACTCACCGACGGCCTTTAAACCTGCGAAATGGATAACAGCTTCAATATTGTGCGACTTTAGTGCTTCTACCATCGCAAATTTATCTCTGATATCGGCTTGAATGAAGGTTGGCTTTACACCACATACCTTTTCAATTCGATCTAATACCGTAGATTTACTGTTGTACAGGTTGTCTAGAATTACTGGCGTCATGCCAGCTTCGATCATTTGAATACACGTATGACTACCGATATAACCCATACCACCCGTAACGAGTACTTTCATTTTATTATTCCTTCTGACGCGAATTGGGTTAGTTTAAAGCTTTGACGTTACGATTTAAACTGTCTCTTGTAATTCGCATCCCATTAATATTGCTTGGCCTTTTCCGGCTTTCTTTGCTTGATACATTGCCGTATCCGCACTTTTTAAAACTCGAGTAGCATCGCGCTCATTTACGCCGACTAATTTTACGCCGATACTAACGCCAACTTTGAGTAAGTGACCTTTGTACTCAATTGGAGCACATATGCTCTCGAGCAACTGTTCTGCTATTCGGGTGACCACTTTTTGATTGGCGGGATTAACCAACATGACAAATTCATCACCAGAAAGTCTTGCGATTAAATCACTATGTCTCGTCGCAGATGTTAGACGCTCGGAAACTTTTTTCAAAACTTCATCACCTGCATCATGACCGTAGGTATCGTTAACTTCTTTAAATCCATCCAGATCGAGGTACAAAACTGCAAATTCGTCACGCAAGTATCCAGAGCGTTGTACTAGTTGTTCCAACTCTAAATGGAACTTAGATCGATTGGCTAACCCCGTTAAAGCATCGTGATGAGCTAAATGCTCTAATCGTTCCATCTCTTTTGCGCCGGAAAGGTCGGTAAGAACAATAACCAGATCATAGAAACCATAGTCTTCACACTTAACGATACGATTGACTCGAGCAAACATCGGTACAAACTGACCAATATGGTTCTTCTCGATAACTTCACCTTGCCAAACGCCATAATTTTCTATCGACTCGATGATACTAGGCATCATTTCCTGTAACTTGCGCCACTTTAGCGTTTGGATGAATGACTTCCCAATAAGCTGATCCACCTCTAAGCCGACTAACTTAGTGACGGCAGGGTTTGCCATCGTAATGACACCGCGATGATTAAGAACAATGAGACCATCTTGGCTGCTTTCAAAAACACGTCCCGCAACACGTTGCCGGTTTATGGCTTCTTCAATTTCGGTGATATCTTGAATCGAAAACAGTAAGTATTCATGTGTCGAGAGGCGACGACTGGTTAGGCTCAACTGCTGTTCGTTATCTGCATTTTTGAGGTGAATATCATCGCACTCTAGGCCTCGACTCAGGATCTGACTCAGCTCATTCGGTGTTTTGGTTTTAATTAGATCACGAATATTGGCATATTTAAGTTCATCTAATTTTTTTTGAAATATTTGCTGGGTCGCCGTATTACAATGAATAACACGTCCGGAATTGTCTGTAATAACTAATGCATGCTGAACAGATTCGATAACCTCTTCTGAAAATGCGCGCTTTTGTTCTAGTGTGTCTAGCGAATGTTGCCGCTGCTTCTCACGTACTGTTAACCTATTCATCATTTGATTGAAAGAGCTCGCGAGGTCTCCAATTTCATCCTTGGCGTAATAGCGAGCTTGATGTTCCGTGTTTCGTCCGTGTGTCACATTCTCTATTACGCGGTTGAGTTCCATCACGGGCTTGAGAACAAGCCTCTCGATACTTATGTAAAAAACAGTGCCACCAGCGATAAGAAACAGAAGAAGTAAAGCGCCATCTTGAAGTAAAGATTGTATGGCTTCTACAATTGGGCGATGAGAAAGCGTAACTCTCATGCTACCAATGACATAGCCATCATGGATAATCGGCTCTAGAACATAAAGAAATTTGGTTGATAAGGCATAGCCTAGAGCGTGCAACCTACTTCTTTCGGTTTGACTTGGAACGGGTGCTAGTGCCCCACTTATCTCCATAACAGCGAATGGTTGGTCATCTTGGTCATAAAGTTTGACCCGCGTTACATTTGGCTGGTTTAAAAAGTTGGCGAGAATAGTTTGAGCTTTTTGCTTGTCCTTTGTTGTCAGCGCATCTTTAATTGAGAAAGAAACATTGTTAATCAGCTTTCTTGTCTGCTCGACCAGTTCATGCTTAGACGATTGGTATACAGTATACGAGGTGTAACCTTTTGAGATAACAAAGATAGCCGTTAAAAAGACCAGAAGAGGCCAAATAAGCTTCGCTCGTAATGACATATATATTCCTGTCGCAGACAACCACAAAAATGACAGAAGAACCATTATGCAATCTATCACCCATGAAGGGCGACAAGATTAACACGATGCTAATGCAAAATAACCTTAAATTCTCAAAAATTGGATGGAAAAGAAACGAAATACCTTAAAATTCGGATCAACTCAAATAACGGCAACATCTTTATGGACTAACGTGATCTTTTTCGTCAGCTATCTGCTCAAAAAGCTTCGTTTTCATGATAGAAGAATGAAGTGAGTCACTGAACCTAGATGCATTTTCCTGCATCGTAAACCCATTGCTTGTGTAGAAATAAAACGTATGACATTGAATAAACAGCAACTTACATTGAACTGTGATATGGGCGAGAGCTTTGGCTCTTGGAGTATGGGCGCAGATGAAGACGTGATGCCCCATGTTGATATGGCGAACATCGCGTGTGGTTTTCATGCCTCCGACCCTAATGTCATGCACGACACTATCACCCTAGCGAATGACAACGATGTTGATATTGGCGCACATCCAGGTTACGCCGACCTACAAGGCTTTGGCAGACGAAGCATAAGCATGACGGGTGATGAAATTACGAACATGGTTATATATCAGGTTGGTGCTTTACAAGCATTATGCCGGGCGCAATACACAGACATCAGTTACATAAAACCTCATGGCGCTCTATACAACGACATGATGAAAAGTGATGCGATATTTAGAGCGGTAGTAAAGGCGGCAGCACTGTTCAAAGTACCGTTAATGATCCTAGCTTCACAGGAAAACGAAAAATACTTAGAAATCGCAGACGATTATGATGTTCCCTTGCTATTTGAAGCATTTGCAGATCGTTTATACCAAGATGACGGCTTACTGACTCCTAGAACACAGCCCAATGCCGTGTTAAAAAGCGAGCACGCGATACTTGAGCAAGTCCGGACCTTAGCTGACTCTGGGCGTGTCAAAACCGCTTCAGGCGGTTACATATTATTGGAAGCCGACACAATTTGTGTTCATGGTGACAATGAAGAGTCGATCGCGCTGATCCAAAAGATCCGCCAAAGCCTATACGCTGGAGGAAATTAATGCATAAAGAGAAATTTAATATCTCTTTGATCTCCGAGTGCAGTATTTTCATTAAGTTTGATGAGAGTATTTCTGAAAATGCAGTCGGAGAGCTTGCTCGCAGCATAAGAGAAACTTTCGCTTCAATTGTTATGAACGTTGTCCCCTCCTATCAAACTATTCTCATTGATTACTTACCTTTTCGAATCAACGAAAAGAACTTAGTCAATGAGCTGCAACAAATCGTGAGCCAGTTTGATACTCAATCACTTAAGCTTTCCCAGCCGAATCACATTACTATCCCTGTATATTACTCTGAAGAAACCGCGTTAGATCTATCTCGTTTTCAAAAGCGAGGTCTGTCATTAGACGATCTTATTACCCTGCATACGAAAACCGAGTACGCGGTTTCTGCAATTGGCTTTGCTCCAGGCTTTGCATTTCTCTCTGACGTTGATACTCAATTGCACATGGCAAGGCTTGCCACACCAAGAACTCAAGTGCCGGCCGGAAGTGTAGGAATCGCAGACTCTAAAACGGCCGTCTATCCATCAGATAGTCCTGGCGGATGGAACATTATTGGTAAAAGCCCGCTTGCGCTCTTCTCCGACTCTCCTCCTTTTATACCGTTTGAAGTGGGTGACAAGGTCACCTTTAATGCTATTTCAAAACAAGAGTTTATCGATTTAGGAGGCGTACTATGAGTTACGGTGGATTACTGGTGGAAAAGCCAGGACCGCTCTCTTTAGTTCAAGACTTTGGTCGTTTTGGCTTAGCGCATGTCGGTGTGACTCAAGGTGGCCCGGTCGACGACTATGCTTACAGTTGGGCCAACCATTTGCTTGGTAACGTAGTCAATTGCGTTGCAATTGAAATTACTCTGGGTAACGCTTGTTTTATTGCATTGCATAACTGCCACCTTGCTATATGTGGCGGTGATTTAAATGCAAAAATAGATGGTGAACCTATTTCAAATTGGTCTGACTTTACGTTGAAAAAAGGACAGAAGCTTCAGTTCGGAGTCGCAAGGAATGGACTTCGCTCCTACCTAGCGGTTAAAGGTGGGTTCAATGTTGCTCAGCACTTAGGAAGCGCATCGACCGTCTTGCGAGAATCTCTAGGTGGTTATGATTCAAATGGTGGCGCTTTGAAAGCTGGCGATATTCTTCCCTTTGTCCCTCATAACTTACCTAAACGTAAACCAAGGCAAATGACGTTTCGCTTTAAGCCAGATTACAACTTACCCATTAAGTTGAGAGTGATTGAAGGCTATCAGAACGAGGACTTTGATGAAGACACTCGCCAAGCATTTTACAACAAAGCATTCATCATCTCCCCCAATTCGAATCGCATGGGCTACCGTCTTGAGGGCAATAACATTCGTCCACCTTACGAAGGCGTCCTATCAGAGGGAATTGCATTAGGTTCAATTCAAGTACCTAGCGATGGTAACCCTATTGTGCTGCTCAACGATCACCAGACTATTGGCGGGTATCCTAAATTTGGCTGCGTAGCTCGTATTGACTTACCTAGACTGGCACAGGCGAAACCCGGACAAAAAGTCAATTTTGTGAAAGGAGATAGACTAGGCTTGCAAGAAGTATGGTGCCAATGGGCTCAGTTTTTTGGGTATTAATACAACCACTGAGCCCAAACACAGCCGATTATGCAGGCATACCATAACGCACTGCTAAAGCTTGTGGATAGCCTCGCTCTTGAGTGAGTTTAATCGCGTACTGCTCGACCTCTTGTTCAGACCACTTTACAGCGACCGGATGCTGTGTTTCCACATTTTGGTTAGGATCGATGTCAAACCAGAATTGAAGCATTTTTTGCGCTGCGAGTAGTGTCGATGACGCTTTTACCACCTCTATTCTCGCGTAGTGGTTATCTTCAAAAGTCACATCTGCCGCTCTGAGTACTGGATCTGTGCCGGGAATTTGCTGAGCGCCAAATAATGCTTTTCCTCCTTTTACAGCAGAGTGATAGTCGGGAATGAACTGTGCCATGTGTTTGATGGCGTTGTTCGTTCGCTCTTCTAACACTTCTTCTCTCCAGCCGTTACGGATCTTCGAGAGTAAAGGCATAGGCAGTTCAGGTTGAGCAGATGAGTTCGTGCTCTCCACTAAACCATCTTCAAACAGCGTGATTCCTTTTGTCATACCATGAAGTTGAAAGTAACCATCGCCATAAGGCGTCAATTGAGCCATTCCTTTATCGGTTCCACGCGGGCCATGAAAAATAACTTCTGGCCATTGTTGTTGACAGTCTGCCCACCTCGTAACGTAAGCGGCTTTAAACTCCACCAACCTGTCTCGCTTGGCACCAACTGTGTTGTCAATTGAGCCTGTTTCAAAGCCACACGCGTTAACCAAGTAGTCGCATGTCATAAGGTAATCGATACCTTCACGTTCATAGCCAAGTTGCCAGTGTTCCCCCATCCAATCGGCTTGCTTAAACGTTGCTTGTGTGAAGACCGAAGCATTAGGAAGCGTATCTAGTGTTAAGTTGGCAATTGCAGCGAGGCGAAAAACACTCCAACCATATTCTTGAACTGCGACAACAGGATACTTTAGCGCTTCAAGATCAGCATGTTGAGCAAAAGGAATACACCACTCATCGAAGTTTGTAGGATGACTTGGTTGAGTACGTTGCGCGAGAGCTTCTAGCTCCGCTTTTGAATACAGTTTGTAGTATTCGCTTGGTTCGCCGAGCACTTTATTACTCTCATCTTTATCAACGAGCGTTTGATAAGCACTTTTCACAACCTCTAATCGCGGAATTAGTGTGGATGGGTCTCCACCATCGGAATGAGGAACCGCGATGATTGTCGGACGAATATTCAGTGAAAGCGGATACAGGCGAACAGTATCAATAGATTGTGCTAACAAGTCTAAGCATTGTTGCTCGGAAATCTCTCGATATAAATTACCACCAGCATGCAAATGACAAATGGGTGGACCATTTACTAGTGATACGCCCTTCTCTATTACGGAAACTTTAAAACCCAGCTCCGCAAAATGAATTGCTGCTGTTGCACCTGCTACACCGCCACCAACAACAGCGATATGCTTATCTTTATAACTTGGAAACTCAGACTTCATTGCTTCACTAAAAATTTTATAAGGAAAATTCTTTACTAACGGTGGATTCTACTCGTGTTTGGACTTGATTAAAATCACAAAAAGTTCATGGGTTTGCGAAATATCCAACAGCGCCAGTAAAGTGCATTAAAGTAGAAAAAATTTGCGAAAAAGTACTTGACGACATGGTTAAGAAGACACTTTTTTGTGTCTATGTGAATAAGAATTTCACTGTAAGACCCATGGCGCAAAGCCTGCAGAAACACCCCACTTTTTACCCCATTTAGTTATCCCAAAAGTTATCCACTGTTTTTGTGGATAACTAAAATAAAAGTGTCATGGAGTGTTCCAAACTTGATAACACTCGCTGCGATTAAGTGTTTACTGGCGTTAACAATCTTTTCAACAAACTCATCACTACAAGTGCCAACGTAACAAATGTTGCAAGCGGTAAAGCTATCCACAATTCGGGGTGAATTTGTGCATTGAGATCGAATCCATATGTCATGACTGCGGCCACACAAACTTCCGCAGCGAATACCGCAACACCACTAGCAATCAACGCCATAATTCCGTACTCGGCCCACAGGGTTGTGTTGATCCGTTTCTTACTTGAACCTAATGTGCGATACAAACGAATCTCTTGTTGGCGTTGGGACAAGCTTAACCTCAGTAGCGTAAAGATGAGCAGCAGACCAGCAACAACGCCTAAAAGAGCAAGGATGGTGATTGCTGATACGATTTGCTGAATCAAAGCCTGAATTTTCTCGCCCATAGTTCGGATATCTAAAACAGAGACCGTTGGGTGAGCACGTGACATTGACGTCAACAACGCTTCATTTCCTTCTTCAATCCTATAACTGATGAGGTAAGAACCAGGTAAATTAGCCATCACGTCAGATGAGAAAATAAAATAAAAGTTAGGCTTCATGTCACGCCATTCGACATAACGGATGGTATCTACTAATGCATCGTAATTCTGGCTGTTTATTACAAAGCGCAGCGTATCACCGAGTTTTATGCCTAAGTCATTTGCTACATCCGCTTCTACAGATACACTCCCTTTGTTTGTCCATTCACCCGAAAGCACATCATTATATTCTGGTAGGGTATCTCCCCATGTCAGGTTTAGCTCTCGACGTATCGCGTCAGAACCTTCTCCTTCGTAATCAATCTCTTTGACGTTTTGACCGTTAATCTCTGTTAGTCGTCCACGAATTATTGGATAAGCTTGTGACCGCGTAACTCCATTTTTATCTAGGGTTTCTAGGTAGTTATCGAGCTCATAATCACCAATGTTCAAAGCGAACACATTTGGCGCGTCTGCAGGTAAGGTTCTCTCCCAATCCGCGAGAATATCGCTGCGCACAAGCCAAATGATAGACAGCAACATCAAAGATAATGCCAAAGCACCAAACTGTAGGCCGCTGGTTACTGGCGTCCGGTTGATACGACTCAACGCAAGCTTCATTGCAGGATGGGTTGACACACGTGCAAACAGCTTTGTGAGTGTGACGCTAACTGCTGCGAGTACCACAAACAGTACCGCTATACCAGTGAGCACGATCCAAACTAAGGTGTTATCAGCATACAGTAAAAGTAATGGAATAACGGGCACTAGAACAAGTAACATTCGCTTCCAAGAACGTTGCGCTTTACCCTGCTGTAGCACTTCTAACGCGGGAGTTTTAATCAAGCCTAAAAGTGGTATACCGAGAGCAGGCACCGTAATCAAGACTGCTGAGATAAATGCCACCAAAAATGGTGTGACGCCGTAACTAGGGAGTGGGTCGGGTAATAAGTCTTTGAGTGGAATACGTAATAAATATTCCAGCCCGCTCCCTAACAATAGACCGACGACACTGGCACTAATGAGAAGGATTGTGACTTGAATAAATAACCACTTTTCAATCCATCGGCGGCTCGCACCAAGACTTTTCAACATCGCGATAGTTTGTGTCCGGCTGTTCACGTAATTTTGACAAGTAAGAACCAATGTTGTCGCTGCCATAATGATGACAATCGCTACGGTCAACGACAGATACTGCGTCGTGCGTTCAAAAACCTCATTACTACGACTGGCAGTATCTTGCGTGCGCCAGCGATCGCTCGGAGAAAGCTGCGTATCATTTTGTAAGCTCTTTAGTGTTTTATCATCGGCTTGTAAAAACAGACGGTATTGAACTCGGCTCCCAACTTGAATTGCTCCTGTTTTATCTACGTCACTTTGATGAATGTATGCAGAAGGCATTTGCTGAAATGGATTAAAGCTCAAGCCAGGTTCCATCAATACTGCGCCTGATACAGTAAACTCGGCATCGCCTATCGTGACGCTGTCACCTGAGTTTACGTTTAGTTGAGTCATAATCCGCTCATCAAGCCAGAGTTGGTTCTCTTTAACGCGACCGGCCGGATTATTTTCAAGAACGAGCTCTCCCATTAAAGGGTAATTATCATCCACCGCCCTTACAGAAATAAGCTGCATACCATTATCGCTAAATGCCATAGTGGCAAATCGCGTCATCATCGAACGTTCAAGGTTTTCAGTCGAGGTTAACAACGTGTCCGGAATGGGATTAGCAGACACAAACACCGCATCTGCCGTTAATGCATCCTTCCCCTGCTTGACGATCACCTGCTCCATTCGTTCTGCTAATGCAGAAAGCGCAAAGATACTCGCAATCACGAGAATAAGAGCAACGCTAATAGGCCAAAGGTTCCCCTGCCTTAATTCGCCGAAACTCCAACGTATCAAACTTTTATTCGGCGAGTGCTGTGTTGTACTGTTTTGTTCTGTGGATGTTGCTTCACTTGATGATACTGCAGACATTATATCTCCTCCTTAAGCTCACCCGCCTCCATACGATAAATACGGTCACATCGGCTTGCTAGATGACCATCGTGTGTTACTAAAATCAGAGTTGTCCCGTGCTGTTCATTAAGATCGAATAGCAGCTCAATCACTTTGTCTGCGGTTTGATGGTCAAGATTGCCGGTAGGTTCGTCTGCGAACAACAGTTCAGGTTGTGTCATAAATGCGCGCGCTAGTGCAACTCGCTGTTGTTCACCACCAGATAACTGGCTTGGTAGATGGTCGACACGTTTTTCCAATCCAACAGCAGCTAATAATTCCGCTGCTCTTGCTTCATCTTCGGCTTCACCACGTAAAAGACAAGGAAGCGTGACATTACGTAATGCACTCAAACTCGGGATTAACAAGAAACTTTGGAAAACGAAACCTAAAGAGTCAGCCCGGATTTTCGCACGTGCTTCATCGTCCAGTTTTGATAATTCATGACCTAATAAAGTAATTTCGCCTGATGTCGGCGTATCAAGACCAGCTAGCAACGTCATCAATGTTGACTTACCTGCACCGGAAGTTCCGACGATGGCGATTTTTTCTCCTTTTCGGATGTCAACATTTACGTCTTTGAGGATTGTTAATTGTTCTTGATTAGTAGAGACTTGTTTAGAAACCAAATTGGCTTGAACAATAGGTGCATTAAGTACAGGTGTTTGCATGATTCGTATACTTTCCTTAGTTCTATTTTTTGTTTTTCCGCTACTGCACATGCGAGCGAAAAGCTACTTGTCTTGGGTGATAGCTTGAGTGCAGGCTATCAGATGCCAATCGAAGAGAGTTGGCCTAGCTTACTCCCTGATGCGTTGTCAGAACATGGTCAAGATGTAACAGTTATTAATGCCAGCATTTCTGGCGATACAACCGGCAATGGCTTAGCACGGTTACCTCAGTTGCTAACTCAGCATAGCCCTGACATGGTACTTATTGAGTTAGGTGCCAACGATGGCCTAAGAGGTTTCCCTCCTAAACTTATTACGTCGAATCTTTCAAAAATGATTACCATGGTAAAAGATTCTGGTGCGGACGTTGTCATGATGCAAATTCGGGTTCCACCTAATTATGGTAAGCGCTATAGCGATATGTTTTACGATATCTACCCTAAGCTTGCACAGCATCAACAAGTTGCCTTGATGCCATTCTTCTTAGAGCATGTTGTCACCAAACCAGAATGGATGATGGATGATGGCCTTCACCCAAAACCAGATGCACAACCTTGGATCGCTGATTTCGTTGCTCAAGAATTAATTAAACATCTCTAATTTTAATGGTCTAGCTCAATAAGTTTTACGTAACTTTACGTTAATCTATTTTCAATTCCACTCATCGAGGATAGATAACAACATGCGAATAGAACCGTTAATTCAAGGTGTTGTTGCTCGCTCTGCGCACCCCAAAGGGTGTCATGCATCTATTAAAGAGCAAATTGAATACGTAAAACGCGCCCCACAGATCAAAAAAGGCCCAAAACGGGTTTTGATTATTGGTGCCTCCTCTGGTTTCGGCCTAGCGGCCCGAATAGCCCTAACGTTCGGTGGCGCTAACGCCGATACCATTGGCGTCTCATTTGAGCGTGGCCCTTCAGAGAAAGGGGTTGGGAGTGCGGGTTGGTATAACAACGTCTTTTTTAAGAAGGAAGCAAATCAAGCCGGGCGTACCGCAATAAATATTGTTGGCGATGCATTCTCTGGTTCGGTGCGCAATCAAGTGATTGAAGCCATTGAAACGTACTTTGAGGGTGAAGTTGACTTAGTCATCTATAGCTTGGCAACCGGTGTTCGACCTAAACCTGAATCTGATGAGTTTTGGCGCAGTGTCATTAAACCGATTGGTGAACCTGTCACTGGCGCTTCTATCATGCTGGAGAACGATAAGTGGATAGAAACCACCTTAACGCCTGCAACAGAAGAGGAAGCCAATGCCACCATTAAAGTAATGGGCGGCGAAGACTGGGAAAGCTGGATTGACACACTCATCAATAACGACTCTATTTCAAACGGCTGCAAAACCATCGCCTTTTCTTACATGGGCCCTGACATTACGCACCCAATTTATCTCGATGGTACGTTAGGTCGAGCGAAAATCGATTTACACCAAACCAGTCATTCATTAAACCTCAAACTCGCCAACTTTGACGGCGGTGCTTACGCAACCGTGTGTAAGGCGTTGGTGACGAAAGCCAGTGTATTCATCCCTGCGCTAAGTCCCTACCTGTTAGCGCTTTATAGAGTGATGAAGGAAAAAGGTACTCACGAACGCTGTATTGAACAAATGCAGCGACTGTTTACTACGAAGTTATACGATCAAGAGAAAGTGCCAGTTGACGGTGAACGCTTGATTCGAATAGATGACTTGGAACTTGAACCGCAAGTTCAACAAGAAGTCCACGCTCTTTTAGAACAGATGAATGCTGATAACTTTAAAGAGATTGGTGATTACCAAGGTTTTAAAGATGAGTTTATGAAGCTCAATGGCTTTAACTTTGAAGATGTCGACTATTCGCAAGACATTTCTATTGAATCGTTAATGTCGCTTAAGCCTTGATGCTTGTTACCTGTTTCAAGGATGAGATATGTGACAACTATTCCTAGTCCTGAACTCTTTTCAGGACTTTTTTTTGTTTCGAGCCCTAGCCACCCTATACTTAATTAAAAAGCGAGAACAAAATAGAGCAGTCTGCATTTTTAAATTCACAGGAAGTGAAACCACGTAAAGGATGACCTATATGGGGAGATTGCAAACATTAGACTACGAAATCCCTGAGTCTATGCGAAGAAGTTGGCAAGAAATCGTCAACTTACTGGCTCAAATAACACACGTACCCACCACATTAATTATGCGTATCCATCCGGATCGCATAGAAGTAAATACATCTAGCGAAACTCTAGGTAATCCTTATCGTACTGGCGATGCAGAGCAGCTTGGTAACGGTTTGTATTGCGAGCAAGTTATAGAACAGAAAGGCGAGCTTGTAATCCCCAATGCGCTTGAAGATGAAGAATGGCAAAATAACCCAGACATCAAACTAGGCATGATTTCTTATTGCGGCTTACCGCTATTCTGGCCAAATGGGGAGTCATTTGGAACAATCTGTATGCTTGACTCTGAGAGAAACGAGTACAACGATAGTTACCGTCAGTTGCTTGAAACTTTCAAAGATTCAATCGAAGCACAGCTTTCAGTTGTGTACCAACAACATAAACTTCAGCGACTTAACACCGAGCTAAAGAGTCGAATTGAAAATCGTACCACGGATTTAGCCCAGTTAAGTTACTCCTTAACACAAGAAATTGATCGCCGTAAAGCCGCGGAAAAACAAGTGAGCTACCAAAAAACACATGATCAGGGAACTGGATTTCTAAATCGTTCTGCACTTGAGAACATTGTCCAATACACCTTACAGTCCCTTGATAGTGATCAGCAATCGCTTGTGGTCATCAACATTGGTTTTAGTAACGCTCGCAGTATTCAGACCAGGCACGGGTTCGAGGTCTTTGACAACATTTTAAAAGAATTTCACTCCAGATTAACCAGACACGGTGCTAGCGGATTTATCACTGGTAGACCAAGTTCGAATGACATGGTTTTATTGATTTGGGGAGAGGATATTGAAGCTCGGTTAAATCAACTATTAGATGATATCACTAAAATTAGCGTAGATGGATTTGTCTTCAACAAAACAGAAATACATTTGCACACGTATATCGGTATAGTTCAAGCTTACAAAGATTGCAGCAATGCTAAGCGTATCCTTCAACATGCATGTTACGCGATGCTTCTATGTAAAGAATCCGGCGAACCTTTTAGTTATTTTAGAGAAAATCATTCGGCGGATCTCAATAGTCACAATGAACTGGAAAGTTACCTTTTACAAGCAGTGCGTAACGACGATTTAGTGTTGTACTTTCAACCTCAAGTAGACTCCAAAACACGTAAATGGATTGGCGCAGAAGCCTTGCTTCGTTGGAGACATCCAATACTTGGCGACGTTTCCAACGAAGCATTGATACATATGGCCGAACAAAACGGGCTTATCTTTGAAGTTGGCTCTTTTGTTCTGCGTACCGCGATAGACAAAGCGAAACAATGGTCTGAGTTAATCGATAACTTCAAAATTGCCGTCAACGTTTCTCCCATTCAATTACAAAACGTAAATTTTGCAGAACAAGTGCAACACCTACTCGACACTTTCCATTTGCCAGCACACTTTCTCGAACTCGAAGTAACCGAGAGCGCTCTAATTGCTGATGAAATAGTAGCACGCACAACGTTAAATAAGTTGCATAAACTAGGTGTGACATTGTCACTTGATGATTTTGGTACAGGATATGCTTCGTTCAGCTATTTAAAGAAATATCCGTTTGATGCCATCAAAATTGATAAAAGCTTCGTCCAGCAAATGGAAAAGTCAGATGATGATCGCGAGATCATTTGTTCAATCATACACATTGCAAAAAAACTGGAACTCCAAGTAGTGATCGAGGGCATTGAATCCCACCAACAAGAGCAGTTTCTTATTGGTGAGGGTTGTGATATCGGACAAGGTTTTCTTTATGGTAAACCTATGCCTTGTAATGAATTTGAGCAAAGTTTGTTTAATCAACGCCTTTCTGGCGGGCAATACGCCTACTCTTCCTAAGCATTCTCTTTACTATGAGGGCGGTGGTTTCTATAATCGCCGCCCGCTTCTATTAAAAGGCCAATATCTTCATGGATCAGTTGACTGCCACGCTTAAGAAAATTGAAAAGCAGAACTACCGAGCTTATCAGCAAATCAAAGGTCAATACGACTTCACTGATTTCACTTTGTTTATCGATCATGTACAGGGTGACCCTTATGCATCGGCGTCACGTTTTCGTGCGACTCGCGCATGGTCTTTGACTGGTCTTGAGTGGCTAAGAGACGAGTCTCCTGCATTTCAAAGAGCTGCACGTGATTTTATTGCGCGTAGTTTTGAACAGTTTGCTAAACAAGAAAACTCAGTATCAATTTCACTGACAGGCCAAACTGTACTGGATAGCACCGCGGTGTTGTTTACTGAAGAAGGTATTGAACTGCGTTTTCGAGTTAACTTACCAGCCGAAGGTCGTTCAGTATTGGGGAAAAAAGCCAACAACATACTGACTTTCCACCTGCCTAAGTTTATCCGTCGAGCAACTTTAGAGCGTGAACTCGACAAAGCCGCTTTAATTAAGCACTGCCAAGTTGTTGAAGACCAAGATGCCCTACGAGAACAGTTAGAGGCCAATAACTTAGTCGCGTTTGTCGCAAACGGCAGTATTCTTCCTCGAATTGCAGGTAATTGCGACCTTCCAATGAAAGAAGCCGTTGAGTTTAAAGCCCCTGAATCTCTACAAGTCACTTTACATGCGCCAAACAAGGGCCATGTCACAGGATTAGGAATTCCAAAAGGTATCACACTGATTGTAGGTGGTGGCTTCCACGGTAAATCTACCTTATTAAATGCAATAGAGCGTTCAATTTACGATCATATTCCAGGAGATGGTCGCGAATACATTGTTGCCGATAACAAGGCTATGAAGATTCGTGCCGAAGATGGCCGATGCGTACACCACTTGAACCTGTCAAACTACATCAACCATTTACCGATGGGTAAAGATACGGCGGACTTTTCTACTCAAGACGCATCAGGCTCAACGTCGCAAGCCGCTTGGCTTCAAGAGTCTATTGAAGCGGGTGCAAGCACATTATTGATTGATGAAGATACTTCTGCTACCAACTTCATGATTAGAGATGAGCGTATGCAGGCATTGGTGGCAAAAGGTGATGAGCCAATTACTCCTCTCGTCGACCGCATTGGTCAATTACGAGATGATCTTGATATCTCTACCATTATCGTTATGGGTGGGTCGGGCGACTACTTAGACGTTGCCGATACCGTCATTCAAATGCACGACTACCAAGCCGTTGATGTGACTGAAAAAGCGAAAGAAGTTATCGCTCAGCACCCTACTCAACGCCATAACGAGTCAGAAGAACGTTTACAGACCTTCCCACCTCGAGCACTGAACCGCGTTGCGTTGATGAATATTCTTACTGACGGCAAGTTCCGTGTGAATGCGAAAGGCAAAGAGTCACTTCGATTTGGTAAAGAGTTTACTGATCTTAGCGCTTTGGAACAGATAGAGTCAGCCGATGAAGTCAACACAATTGGCTGGTTATGGTTCCAAATTGCTCAACTTCCAGGTTGGTGTAATCATCCGGCGAAGGAGATTGAAGAAATGCTGTCTGGTGAGTGGCATGCCGCTCTTCCTAAGCAAGGCGACTTAGCCAAACCACGCACACTAGACGTTATGGCTGCCCTCAACCGCATGCGAAAATCTCAGTTTAAGTCATCATGCTAGTTTTGATACGCTGACAGAGACAGTTCAATCAAAAGGCAGCTATAGTTAGCTGCCTTCCTTTATCTTTATTCTTAGCGAATCATTCGTTTCTCAGTACATTCCACGCTTCACAAAGAACTCTAAATCTTTCTGCATCGCCATTTTCTCGATCAGGATGCCAACGAAGCGCGAGTTTTCGCCATTGTTTTCTAATTTCCGCAGGCGTAGCGTCAGTGTTAAGTTCAAATAGTGACAGTGCCTTTGTCTTATCTACGCTGGCTACTGACGAACCACCGATGAACTTTTGATAAGTTGTCCAAAATTCATTCAACAGTCGACGCACTTCATCTTCGTCCGCTTCGTAATTGCGCCAATCTAAGTAATACTCACGCAAAGGATCATGAATATCGATCTTATGCCTCAAAGCTTCCATCGAAGACATGAGCTGAATATCCATGGCTTCGACTTGAAGCCAGCTATCCGGATACAGAGTGTCTTGCAGTTGATATAATGCATTCATGATCAGGAAATTTCTTTTGAATAAATCCTTATCGGGAGAGTCGTCCAGCTTTGAAATATAACCTTGTTCACCCAACGAGCTTGCCAAGGTGTGCACTTTCCAATTAGAGGGCTGTTTTCTCAGAATTTCTAACATTGGCCAAAGCAGCGGATTTTCTATTGCATGAGGCTCAATACTATTGACAGTACGTTGTCCTTCCATTCATCCTCTCTGACACGAGTTTAGGGCCCCATTCACGGCACAAAAAACATAATTTCCACTTTGTAGCATAAATGCAAAAAGGCCGATAGTCATTCACCATCGGCCTTTGTAAGGAGATCACGTAAAGGTTAAATAACCCCTAGCTCACGTAAACGTTCCATAAGGTAGCTATGTGCAGTGTAGCGTTCAGATAACACCACTTCCGGCTTTGGATGCAGGAACAACGGTAATGAAATACGTGACTTTTCTTGACGGCCACCCGTAGGGTTGATTACACGGTGAGTCGTTGAAGGGAAATAACCACCTGACGCTTCTTGAAGCATATCACCAATATTGATGATTAAGTTTCCGAAGTCACATGGTACATCGATCCAATCACCCTCTTTACTCTTTACTTGCAGTCCAGGCTCATTAGCAGCAGGCAAAACCGTTAACAGGTTAATGTCTTCATGCGCAGCAGCACGAATAGCGCCTGGCTCTTCTTCGCCTGTCATCGGTGGATAGTGAAGCACGCGTAGTAATGTTTTGTCACTGTTATTGATCATTTCTGACAACGCGATAGAGAACTTCTCTTGAACGTCCTTAGGTGCGTACGCTTCAACCCAACCTAATAGCTCTTGAGCAAATGCATTGGCACGCTCGTAGTACTCTAAGATTTCAGCTTTAAGCTGCTCTGGGATCTGACCCCAAGGGTAAACATGAAAGTACTCTTTGATGTCTTTCACTTTGTGCCCTTTCGCCACTTCAGACACAGAAGGTGGGAAGTAGCCATCTTGGGTGTCTACGTTAAAGTGAAAATCATTCTTTTGTTCTGAACAGAAAAACTCATGCCAGTTTTTGTAAATTGACTCTACAAGCTCTTGTGGAATCGGGTGGTTTTTCAACACACCGAACCCCGTTTCGCGTAGAGAGGTAACGAACTGTTGAGCAGCATCGTCAGCAAGATAATCGACAGTTTCCAGTTTCATGGCTTTACTTCTTTTTATTAGACTGAATCATGGATTCTATGGATGGGCATGTTGTAAATCAAACTTTAATGAAAAGTGCACGCGCAAACGTTTTAATGTTGAGCAGTTTGCCAATAAATCAACATTTTCAGTGATCAAAAAACCCATTAAAATATCAATTGCACACCGTTCAATTAAGTGCAATCATTAACACAATCTATGGAGTCCCACTGTAAGATAAATTGAAGGATCAAATAACTCTATGAAAAGCACCTCGACACTCTTAGGATTAACGATTTTTTATGCCATCGTGTTTTTATTTTCTGCGTTGGAACCTAACTCACGTGCAGTTTGGTTTGCGGAGATTATCCCGGCGATTGGTATTCTTGTTGCTATTTGGGCGATTTCGATTCGCTATCAGTTCAGTAATACGGCTTACTTTTTAATGTTCATCTGGCTCTGTTTGCACACTATCGGTGCGAAATATACGTTCTCCGAAGTGCCGTTTGACTGGTTTAACGACATGATTGGTTCAGAGCGAAATAATTTTGACCGCATTGCGCACTTTTCAATTGGCCTTTACGCATATCCGATCGCTGAATACTTGATAAACAAAAAACGGTTCAACAAAGCGTTCTCTTGCTGGTTTGCTTTGTTTGCTATCATGTCACTTGCTGCTGGCTATGAGATTATCGAATGGTGGTATGCGGAATTGGCTGGTGGCGATGAGGGAATTGCCTTTCTGGGCTCGCAAGGTGACATATGGGATGCCCAGAAAGATATGTTGTGCGATACCGTTGGTGCAGTGTTGTCGTTATTCTTAATGTCGGCTCAACGTCGATTCTCTCAACCATTCTAAATAAGGGTTAAACCCATCAACAATTGGAACCTGTACGATTTGAGCGACCTCGTATTCGTGCAGGTTTTCTATTTTCTCTTCCACCAATTCATAGAGCTCTCGACGAGTTTTGATCACCAGCAACCATTCGTTGTCAGTACAAACCTCCCCTTTCCAAACGTAGTGGCTTTCAATAGGCATTGTTTGAATACACGCGGCTAATTGTGCATCTAGCAAACCTTTAATGATCTGATCTCGATTTTTTTCATTACTGGTTGTACTTAAAACCATGCAATAGTCATGTTTCATACTCATTTTCTAGCCCTTTATTATTTCATCGTCACTTTGCCGCCAATCATTTTGTAAGCGGGGGTTCCTCTTACTAAAGTATCTCTTGCAAACTCTTGTCCGCAAGCGGGGCAAATACATGGGGTTTGTGTGAAATCGTCAACAATGCGCTCTTTGAAGCATTTAACCAGTGCGCCTTTCCCGCCTTTACGGTACTTAAATAGTTGAGTTTTACATTTAGAGCAAAAGATATCGACGGTTTTCGTCGGTTGTTTTTTATTCGGTTTCGCCATGGTTACTTTCTATATCCGGTTTGACCCATACATTATTAAAATCAAACCAACCTAAGGCATTACACTTTGCATTTTGTAACGCACCGCTGTGGTCTTTATTCACGCCTAGCCAGCAGTGAAACATAGGAATCACCTGACAGCTTTTTACTAACTGTCGTCCTAGCTCACGCGCAGGAAAGTCTGTGTGCATGCCGGCACGCCATTGATCGACAAGTTTAGCCCATTCACTAAAATCGTAACCTGAACTGAACTTCTCAATATCACTGTAATCCAGGAGCCAGCCCGCCAACGCGTCATTTCGGTTCGTTGCAATGCCCATAGCTTTCACCCAGATATCCACTTCCTCCGGTGCGGGCGGTTGAGAATCATAACGAATAAACTCAACCTCTATACCGTGCGGTTTTAAGAGTGTCTTGATGGCCTTGGCAACTACTGGAAACATCGGATGCTTTTTCTGATACGCTACGGAAATTACCTTATTAGCCTGTGGTACGCTGCCCGCTTCTGCTGGCCTAAGATCAATCCAACCAGGCTTAAGGCCAAAGGCTTGCAATACTCCCAGTTCCATCACTTTATCTTGTGGAACATGCGAGTAAATCTGGTGACTGTTGAGGGTTTGCGAGAGGAACTCTGCCCAACGTGGATCTTTTGCAATCCCGGTGTTTTTGTTTAGTAATAGGAATGTACAGCCAGGGTCCAGCTCGACTTCATCGGATGAACCTTGTTTATCCATCTTCGGCTTTGACAGGCTTGGATAAACCATTGAAGAATAGGCTTCATCGATTACCCACACCTCCACTTGGTCAAGTAAAGGGCGAAAACCAAAGTAGCCATCAAAAGCAGTCAAAATAAGACGCTTATCATCATTCATTTTAACTTGGAACGGCCCTGTCCCTATCGGTTGTCTATCGAAGCTTTCAGAACGCAAAGCACTCGGTAGCAAAATTTTTGCTTGCGACTCACTCAGAGCCAGAGGAAGGTAGCGATCAGGACGGACGAGCTCAATATCAACGGTCCACTCTTGTGGTGAAGACACCCGCTTTATGTGAGAAAACAAGTTCAAGCCATTTAACGCAAGCACACTCTCAAGAACACAACTGGTTGTTAACGGTTCACCATTATGAAAGCGTACTCCACGACGAAGATAAAAACGCCAATGTGTATCAGAAATTGCTTCCCACGTGTGGGCTAAATCTGGTTGAAGTTGTTCATTTTCATCAAGGCGAGTGAGTCCGCTAAAAATTTGTCTGGCGATGTGCTGTTCAGAACGCCGCATCGGTTTCTGCGGGTTTAACATCGACAATGGTCGATAATAAGGCAAACGCACGACCTGCTCGCCCTGCCGATGTTGAAGCCCTAAATAACCTTGGATAACCTGCGTCAATCGTGCCGCATCGTTATCAAGCGCATCTAGAGCCTGACCGATTTTCCCTTCATCGAGATAACGCCTGGCGAGGTTTTCGCTGACATCGCTTCGATTACGTTTAAAAACGAGTTTCGAAAGTTTTCCTCGACCCGCTGCCGGATGCCACTCAATCCAGCCCTCTTCTTCAAGTTTATTTAGAACAATACGAGCATTACGACGTGTACAAAACAACGCTTCGGTGATGTCTTCGAGCTGAACGTCCGTATCGTGACCGGAAAATTTTTCAAACAGTGTTTCGAACTGAACACGTAAACGAGGGCTACTCATAAAGAGGAAATTCTTATCTTGTTGTCGATAAGCTAAGTTTCCTCATTTTTACCAAAAAGTGCAAACATCACACTATAAATTATTGAATATCGATACCAATTTCTCGCGAAAGTTCGGCCAGTTGTTCCTCGTTGTCCAGCTTGATAGACCATTTGCACTCTGCTCCATGAGATAAAACAACGTTCGCTCCTCTACCCAGCAACTGAATTGCATCGGTTTGCGCTTGCAAGGTTACCATTGCACTACCGGAGAGCTTAATCACTATTTCACGCTGGGTTGCAATGATTTTTCCTAATGAAAACTCAATCACCATCTTAGTTTATACCGACTTTGTTTTGTGTTGTTTCACAGCGATGGTCAAGCGACTGGTACACACTAAACGGCCTCGCTCATCAGTGATATCGATTTGCCACACTTGCGTTGAAATACCCAGATGAAGCGGTTTTGCCGTACCAATCACATGACCACTTCGCATGGCTCGCACATGGTTCGCGTTAATATCTAAACCGACGCAGTAGCTGCCCTCATCGACAGAGAAGTTTGCAGCTAATGAGCCTAATGTTTCTGCGAGCACGACTGATGCACCACCGTGAAGCATTCCTAAAGGTTGATGAGTAAAGCTGCATACGGGCATGGTTGCTGTAAGGGAGTCGTCAGTGAAATCTGTATATTTAATTTGTAGGTGCTCGATCAGGGTATTTTTTGACGTGGCATTCAGAATCTCTATGCTTACGGGCTTTTTCCATATACTCATTGTTTTACTCTTAGTTTCACAAACTGGTTTGTTAGGTTGTAACGATGTGCTAGGAAGCTAGCATAGACGCTACTTGGGCATAACTTCAAGACGTAACATCTCACCTTCTTTATTAATCAGATGAATAACTTGATCCATGCATCATGTTACTATTTGGGTATATACTATTGCTTCAAAACAAAAATTAAATGGAGCCTGTTATGAAGGTATGGATGAAAGCCTCTGCTCTTTTAACTATCGCGGGTTTAACAGCGTGTAGCGCATCACCGACGGGTCGCAACCAGATCCTGATGTTTTCAGATCAGGAAATGTCATCGCTTGGCGCTAAATCTTTCGAACAAATGAAGAAAGATATCCCAATCAGCAAAGACCGCAAAACGAATGCCTACGTTCAATGCGTTGCCAAACACATCACTGACACCATTCCCGCTCAATCTGGATTTAAAGACTGGGAAGTCGTTGTTTTTGATAGTGAACAAGTCAATGCGTTTGCTCTACCAGGTGGGAAGATCGGCGTGTATACCGGGCTTTTAGATGTCGCGAAAAACCAAGATCAGTTGGCAACAGTCATTGGTCACGAAGTCGCTCACGTCCTCGCTGACCACAGTAATGAACGTCTCTCACAAAGTCAGTTAGCAAATGCCGGGTTGTCTCTAGCAAACGTTGCCATTGGCGCTTCCGAGTACAAACAGTATCAACAAATGACGATGGCGGCACTTGGTGTCGGTGTTCAATACGGTGTTATCTTGCCATACGGTCGTACTCAGGAATCCGAGGCTGATATTGTCGGGCTGGAATTCATGGCAAAAGCAGGTTTCGACCCACGTCAAAGTGTCGATTTATGGAAAAATATGAGTGCTGCATCAGGTGGTTCTCAACCACCTGAATTCTTCTCAACCCACCCATCGCACAGTACGCGCATTAAAGATTTACAAGCAACCATAAATAAGCTGCCTGCGTATAACGCGAAAGCACCAAGATGTGGCTAATTCATTGCTACTATCGTCTACTACTTAAGCTTGCCAAATAAAAAGCTCCCTAGGGAGCTTTTTTATGATTCTAATCAAGTGCCCAATATCTGTAGCGGCAAACTTAACAAACTATCTCCGAGAGTGGCAAAATACCAGATGATAGAAACAAAACCTCCGACAGAGACCAAGTACCAAGCAAGTGAAAATAGTTGCCCATAACGGGTTAATGGCAATAAATGGCTTTGATGTCGAGCTCTCCATTCCATCACCACTTCCAACATTCCCATTAACAATAAAAACCCTAGCAACGTCAGACCGAAATAGTAACTGATAAAAATGCCTAATAAAGCGGTCGCAATACTGCCAACTAACCCGACCCAAGTATTCATTGAGAAGGTAATACTTTTGAGCACATGGCCACCATCTAATGGTAAAATAGGCAGCAGATTAAATAGGTTTAGCAAGGCGTTAAACACAGCAAGCCCAGCGAAGATCACCTCACCAGTCATCCAATAAAGCAAAGTAAAAACTATACTAAGTACTAAACCGAAAAATGGTCCCATGATTGAGATAACCACGTCCTGCCAGCGCGTGTTTATCTTTTCGTCACTTAGCGCCAAACCACCTAGGAATGGAATCAAATAGATCCCTTTGGTCTTCATTCCAAAATACTTCATCGCTCTAATGTGACCATATTCATGAAAAACCAAGCAAGCGATCAACGCTAGCGCGAACTCGATGGAAAATAGCCAAGAATATGCAGCGAGACTTGCAGACGCTAACGCCACTTTAATAACTTTCGCACTTTTAAGTGCTTTCATCCCAAGAGATACGAGGCCTATTACACTTAAACGCTTTTCGGATGGTGGCGTAACTTCTGGCACTTGGCGCTCGATGTCTTTTTCATTTCGACAACCTTCGTTGACGAGCTCACCGTTAATTGTGACCTTGTAACTCAATTCAAACGGTTGCCATGTTAAAGAACACTCTAAATGACAGTTCAGGATTTCCTCACCCGCAGAGAGCTTAAACTGGTGTAGACAAGTCTCTGCGGTATTGTCACTGGCATCGATTTGAGACACCAACGTATTATCCCAATATAACTGCTGCCACCCAGCCATCGATCCTTCGAGCCTTAGCGAACGACCTAAAAATTCAACATTCAGTAATTCCAATGCGGTTCCTATTGCGTCTATTGAATAACTACATAGCGAGCGCGAATTATGCCTGTGAAGTGAAGAAACAGCAAAGCGAGCTATCTCTTGATTTGATCGTTATTTAACTATAAAGCTCGCAAAACAATTCTGGTCGTACCATTCTCTTCAAAAATATAACGATAATACATGCCCTTACAAGCCATCGTTTGACCTATGCATCATATTTAAAACGCAAAATACGCTCAAACTTTGACAAGTTATTAAACATACAATTAACATTACATTTACATCACCGTTGTATTTCGCGTATTAACAATTGGTGTAAGTACCACACAACAATTACAAGGACTTCGGTCCAGCATTATGACACCCTAGGAGGGTCAAGGATGAACAAGAAGCACTGCTCTCTGCTTACAATTTCAATATTGTTTGCGTGTAATGCCCACTCAGCGGGCTTCCAGGTAGCTGAACATTCGGCATCTGGTCTTGGTCGAGCATTTTCAGGTGAAGGGGCTGTCGCAGATAATGCCAGCGTCCTTGCTCGTAACCCTGCAGCAATGACACTTTTCAAAGAAGCTCAATTTTCGGGCGCGTTATCTATCATCGACCCTGAAGTCGATGTGTACGACACTGTAAACAATGAACACGCGAAAGATGTCGCCCCTTTACAGATCGTGCCAGCAGGTTATTACATCAGCCCTATCAATGATAACTGGGCTTGGGGTATCGGTATGTTCACAACATACGGTGTTGCTACTGACTATCCAAATGATATTTCCGCAGGTGATATGGCGGGTGACACTTCCCTACTTTCAGTAAACATCAACCCTAATGTCGCTTACCGTATCAACGAGTCTTTCAGTGTCGGTGGTGGTATCAACCTCGTATACGCTGAAGCAGAGCTGACTCGCCACAAAGGCGCACTCGCCGGTATTTTAGGTGGTAATAAGTCCGATAACCTTGTCGGCATGGAAGGTGAAACTTTCGCTTGGGGTTGGAATGTCGGCGCTTTATTTGAGCTAAATGAAAACAACCGTTTTGGCTTTGGCTACCGCTCTAAGGTTGATCTAGATTTTGATGACGGTGAGTTTAGTAGTTACGACTCTGGTCGAGCTTCATCACCAAAAGTGGATGGCCGTTTAAAAATCTCTCTCCCTTCAATTATCGAATTATCGGCTTTCCATCAACTGAATGAACAATGGGCTGTACATTACGGCTGGCAACAAACCGACTGGAGCACATTTAAAGAACTAAAAGCGACCAGTAACGAATGTAATGACGGAGTATGTTTCTTTAAACCTGAGAAATATGAAGACAACAATCGCTACTCCGTTGGTGCAACTTACATACTTAATACAGACTGGACATTCCGTGCAGGCTTTGCGTACGACGAACAAGCAGGTGAAGCGACATTGAGTATCCCTGACAGTGACCGTTTTTGGTACAGCGCGGGCCTAACTTACGCAATGAGTGAGAATTTAACTTTCGATGCAGGCTTTGCACTTGTTAAGAGTAAATCAGGCTCTTTCACTGAGACAAATGCTCTGGGTGAAGAGATTAAGTTTGACTCAGAAGGTACTGCTTACATCAGCGCGGTACAGATGAACTACACCTTCAAATAATGGGATTACGGAGTAAACCAATGAAACACACGTTTAAATTATCAATGCTTTGTTCTGCAATCCTTCTTGCTGGTTGTGGTGATGATACCTCCAGCTCTGGTACTTCCGACAAAGTTCAATTTGAAGATGAAGTCCAAGCATTGCTTGATCGCGAAACATCCATCAGTTTTACGCTTCAAGGAGCGAACGCAGATGTACCGGCACCGTCTTACTTATTAATGGACACAAGCGATGGTACGCTTGGTCTGCCAACTGATGGCGATGATGCTTTAACCAACCCTAGAGCCTCAATGAACACGATGGATGGATGGTCAACGTCTATGCCAATCGTTCTTAACTTCAACGGCGACGGTTTTGCAACGGGCATGCTGTCGTCTGGTGTTAAAGTCATCAAGATTAACCAACGCTTAACCGAGTGGGACGGTAAATCTAACCCAATCGAAGAGGTACTCGTTCAGAATCAGGACTACGTAGTTCAAGCAAAAGGTAGCTCTCTATACATCCAGTTCTTGGCTGCACTTGATGAGTCAAGCGAGTACATTTTTGCGGTTACACAAGATGTTACTGACGTGAATGGTGAGCCAATTGGTACATCAGCAAGTTATGCGACTGGTAAATCGAAAGAAATCGTTTATGAAACTGGCGACCTTGCTTCTGTTCAAGCAGTCACTCAGGCGGTTGAAGGCATTTTTGGTCTAGCTCAAGTTAATCCTAACGACATCGTTTACTCCTCATGGTTCAGTACCCAGTCTGTAGGTGATACGTTAGCGGCAGTCAAAGGAGTAACCGCTACTGGTTTTTCTACTGGCACAAACACACTAAATACCGTTTACAAAAATGACTCAAACGAAGGTTCAGTAGACTTATCAACGGCCTACACAATAACGCTCGGTGAAACCCAAGACTTTAGCACTGCGCTAGACTCTGACGATGACTTTAGTAAATACATTAGCGATCTAGACGCAGCTAAAACGGCAATTAAAGGCCTTTACATGCAATCAGGTGCCGATGTAAGCGTGACACAAGGTGTGGTAAGACTGCCTCATTACTTGGAAAAAGGCGCAAGCTGGAACATGCAACCAATGGTATCTGCGATGCCAAGCCTAGCGAAGCTAAGCGCAGCATTAGCGGATCCGAACGAGCAAGCAAACATGGTTCAGCAGCTATCAACAGGCGTTTTTGCAAATGATCCTGTTGATGTGACAAAGCTTGCTACAGATCCTACAGAGCAGCTAAAACTTGTTGGAGCTAAGCTTACTCTTACCGATGGTACCCAGCTTGATAGTGAGCGTATTATTACTCGCTACTCGCCTGTTCCCGTAGTGAAATCGGTTGAAGATGTCGAAGTACTGGTCTTCACACCTAAATCTGGCGTCGCGACAGACGTTGTGATTTATCAACACGGCATCACCTCAGCGAAAGAGAATGCGTACGCGTTCGCGTTCAATATGGTAAAAGCAGGTGTGGCAGTTATCGCTATTGACTTACCTATTCATGGTACGCGCAGCTTAGATGAACAACGTTCCGCAAATGCGAATGTACTGGCTTATCTAAATCTTTCCAACTTAGCCGTTGCGCGTGACAACCTACGTCAAAGTGTTCTGGATGTGTTAGGTTTACGCGCTAGCTTGGTAGTATCTGCTCAAGGCGGTCTTTTAGCTGGAGGTCCTCTGCAAGGCTTCAACCCAATGACGGGTTCAAAAGTCAAAATGCTAGGTCATTCACTTGGCGGTATTGTAGCTACATCTGCCGTCGCAGCAGCAAACAATACATTGGGCAGCCCTACTGCGGATGCGCTGTACACCTTTAGTTCTGCATCAGTACAGAACTCTGGTGGACAAATTGGTAATTTGTTACTGGGTTCAGACAATTACGGCCCTCAGATCAAACATAACCTCGCTTATGCAGCATCAAAAGACTATGCGAATTACGCTGATGCATCATGTGCGGATCTAGAAGATAAAACATGTTACGAAGCATTTGAGGCTGCGGCAACGGAAGCTCAAGTAGCAGCGCTAGAAGCAGGTTTCTCACAATTTATCTATGCAGCACAGACTACACTAGACACTGTCGATCCGTTCACAAACGCTTCAGATTTAGTGGCATCTGGTTCGCTAACGACACCATTCTTTATGACAGAAGTGGATGGCGATAGCACAGTACCAAACAGCGTTCCAAATGCACCATTCGCGGGTACTGAACCGCTTGCTAATAAGCTAGGGTTGAAGACTGTGAACAGTACGGACACTACTGTGAATGCAACTGCGAGCTTTGTACAGTTTAATGCTACTGCATCGCACAGTACTTTTGCTTCGCCAAATGGCACTTTGTCTGATATTGATCATCATGTAGAGATGCAGATGGAAAACACTGACTTCTTAATGGATGACGCACTAACAGGTGTCACTAACACTTCTGTTTTGAAGTAATCGCAACGCCCTTCCTACCAAAGCCCAGTTTCTACTGGGCTTTTTCATTTCAATTGTATTCAAACCCACTCATATTTCCTCTGCTATAGTTAAAACGATGTCTTTGCCTAACTCACTTGTTTAAAAGGAAAACTCTATGCGCGTATTGACTGTTATTGCCACTGTATTACTTCTTGCTGCATGCGGAAGTAGCCAATATCTGATGTCGACAAATGAAGGGAAAATTATTACCTCTTACGGTAAACCAGACCTGAACGAGGAAACGGGTATGTACGAGTATGAAGACATGGATGGTAAAGAAATGAGTATTTCAAAAGAGCAAATTGTCCAGATTGTCGAACGTTAACGACAGGCCCTCTGTAAATTAGAGGGCTATGTTCTAGCCATCCTCTCTCTACATTTACCTCTTTTAGGTTTGTAATCGTTGTAGAAATTGACACAACCAATTCATAAACCAAAACAATTAATAGTGTCTTTTATACTTCCGTATTATTTATTTAGCGAATATTTTACATCTTCACCTTAATCAGGTTGGAGTATTGTAAAATCTAATCTTTAATTCGCTAACACCCTTTTATTTCTCAGGATAAAGTGGATAATACCGCCACAAAATAACATTACTAAGGTGAGTCCTTATGTCTATTGAAGCTACTCTGCTTGCGCGCTGCGAGTCAAAATGTGAACTGTGTTCTTCTGAATCTCAACTAACTGCATACGCTGTCCCACCTCACGGTAATGTGACGGTTGATACTGCCATCATGGTTTGTGATAAGTGTCTGGGTGAGATCGATGAGCCAAAAGACATTAACCACTGGCGTTGTCTAAACGAAAGCATGTGGAGCCAGGTTCCTGCTGTACAAGTGACTGCATGGCGCCAACTCACTCGCCTAAACACAGAAAGCTGGGCTCAAGATGCTCTTGACATGATGTACATGGAAGAAGAGCAAATGAACTGGGCAATGAAAGGGATGTCTGCTGACGATAAAACGGTTGACTGTAACGGCACTGAACTTAAGAAAGGTGACGATGTAACAGTAATTAAAGACCTACCAGTAAAAGGCACTAACCAAGTAATCAAACAAGGTACAGTGATTCGTGGTATTAGCCTTGGCGATGATCCAAAGCTAGTTTCGGGTAAGGCAAATGGTGGTCAGTCGATGTACGTGATCGCAGAATACTGCCGCAAGAAGTAATATCGCACTTCAGTCATGTCAAAACGGGGCACCAATGGTGCCCCGTTTTTCTATACAACACTTAATCTACTATCATGTCTACCTCCTCTAGAGTGTTTCTTTTCTAGGGCGTAGGTTGAGTAGGCATGTTTTACAAATAAAAAAATACCGGCTCATAGGCCGGTATTTCTTACACTATTTCAATATTAACGGTACATACCGATGTCTTTTTGAATATGTGCTGACAAGTCTTCTGCGTAGTAACTGCGTGGCGCAGTGTTATCTACAAATAGAATGTCCAGTAAGTGAGCAATCAGTCCTTTGAAGTTAACCGCGTAGGTTTTCTTATCCATAGAGGTTGGTAAAGCTACATTTGTCATTTGCATTGCTTGTGCCATGATTGCCTCTCTTTAAAAGCAGTAGTCTGTTTAGTTGGTTGTATATTAGTCAGTTTCTTATTGTTTAAGAAATGACAAATTTTACCCATTCAAATTAGAATTTCTAATAAAACAAACTCATTACAAAACTCAAAAATACAAATGAATAATAACGGCATAAATAATCACAATTGCTGTAATTACATTGAATAACTGAACATTACCTGCATAATCGCCCCTTAAGCAACAACATATATTTAACAATATTTTTCGTTACTTCTTTTGATTTTAGTGCTTACTTTATATTTTTTGATTAGTAATATTAACGCTAGTTTGACGCTTCGCTTTATTTTTTAGGAGTGATGCCACCACTGCCGATGTCATCACAACAACTAAAAATGTGAGAGACCATGCTGTCGGAATCTCATATTCTGTTCCAACCAATAGCATTTTTACCCCGATAAACATCATGATTACTGATAATGCTGGTTTTAAGTATACAAACTTGTCTAACATTGCTTGAAGAACAAAGTACAGCGATCGCAAACCCAATAATGCAAATACGTTCGCGGCTAAGACTAAAAATGGCTCTCGCGTTACCGCGAATATAGCTGGTATAGAATCCAACGCAAACATAACGTCCATTACTGCAATGACACCAACAACGATCAGCATCGGTGTTGCCACCCACTTACCAGCTTGCTTTAAGATTAAGTGATTTCCTTGGTAGTCATCTGTAACTGGCAATACCTTTCGAATCAACTGCTCCGGATATGGATTAACCTCTTGTGCTTCACCTTTGTCGCGAGCTAGCTTAACACCTGTCCAAATAAGGAAAGCAGCAAATAAGTACAATACCCAGTGATACTGTGCAAGTAACTGAGCACCAACCGCAATCATGACAGCGCGTAAAACTAGCGCACCTATCACCCCCCAAAGCAATGCTCTCGGACGCAAATGCTCCGGCACACTGTATTGTGCAAAGATGATGGCAAACACAAACAAGTTATCAACGCTTAACGACTTCTCTAGTAAGTAACCAGTTAAGAATGAAATCGTTGCTTTGTCGTTCGTATAAGCGCTATGTGGCGCGTAAAAGTCCCAGAATAAATAAATAGAACCTGCAAAAACAAAGGCAAGCAAGAACCAAAAAACACTCCAAACGATGGCTTTTTTCATCGTGATAACGCCACCACGTGTTTGATAGATATCAAGCGTAACAAGAACAAGGGTAAATAAACCAAAAGCACCATACATCGCTAATGATTCTTGAAGAGGCACCGATTGGCTCAATTGGGTGGTACTTTCGATAAGAGACATATTTCCTCCCATGGCGGAAGGACTTCGTTTGGTGACCTTCCGCATACAATAACAACCAACAGCCACATAACGATTATGTGCTGCTAGTCAATGAATGCGTTGGTCTCGTTGAAGTGTTGATGTGAATAAACCACGTAACACCTTTACTTACCGGATAAGCTGATGCTTAACGAGATGACGATAAGTAAACTTGCGCTAACTACTCCCCAAACGCCGACATAATAACGCCGAGCGTCAGGCTTTCCAACAAAAAAGCCTTGTCTTATCGAAATAAAATTCTTATCAAAAATCAGGAAGCACTATAAAAAGAAAGAAATGGATTCAACCACCTGAACTTTAGTAAACAGACAAAAAGCAGCAAATGGATCAAGACAAACTCTTCATTGGTTAGAGGCCTAACGGGGAAGATAGATACAAAAAAGGAGCATTACTGCTCCCTTTTGTAGCATCCACATTCTTAGCAATTCAAAAGCCGCTTAGAGGCACAAAGTAGACCAGTGTTGACCAAATTGCGATCCAGGCAACCACGACTGCCGTATCTGCCCAATCTTTATTCCACATACTGCCATCCTCATCAACCCATGTAGTAAGTGGAGAGCAGCAAAATCAATACCAATATCTATTATCGACGTCGCTTTGTGTAAAGTTTGTGACTTTGATTCAAACAGTTTGGCTCATCGGTCAGGAGTTCAATAAAACAATCAGCCATGGACAAACTGGTCACACGCCCTTCTCCTTTCATCTCCTGCAATGCGTCGTACCCCTCTTTCCCTTTCATCGTATAGGCAGAAGAAGTCCCTCGATACCAAACATCATCTTGAACACCTACCCATTGTTTACCATCAAAAATCACTAATGATTGAACTCTTTCACCTTTTGGGGCATCTGCGTGGTACTCGAAGTTTAAATTGTAAGTGTACGGATAACTGCCAGATCCAGTGCCTTCTACGCCATTGTTGAGTGCATTATTTATCGCGCCTTCAAGTGCACGGCGAATAGCGTTGCCTTTTACATCGTAAAAGCCGATAGGAACGGCAAAAGGCAACAGCCGTCCGGCAATGTCTGCCACTGTGATGTTGCCAGGGTTCAAAGAGGTTCGCACGCCACCCGCATTATGAATTGCAAATTGAACGTCATATCCACGTTTGTTTAAACAGTGCAGAAATGATCGGGCAACGGAGGAAGCCAACTCACTCTCACCAAATTCATCGGGAATTCTCACATGACGCTTTTTGGTGTCAACACTAGCAATGACTTGTGACTGTAACTGCCTGACCTGAGGAATATATTTATCGCTCAGGATCGCTTGAGTTTCCGGGTGTTTCTTACAAACCACGACATTCGGTTGACCATGGATGAAGTCGCACGCGGTTTCGAATACACCTTGGTCGAGCTGTTGGTTTAGCGTCGAGTCCCAAAAAATACGTCGACCAAGCAACAGTTCATTTTGTCCACTCAACATCGTTGCTTTACCGTGTTCATCAAACTCAATGACGCAGTGCCCCATTGTCAAAGCATGGAAACCCGCTTGCACCACATAGGTATCATTAATTTTGATACCGTAGGGATCGTCTTGTCCTAACCCTATTGATGAAAAATCACCTTGCAACCGGTGGCTGTGTCCACCAACAATTATACCAATACCTGCGACTTGCTCAGCTAACTCTAAATCACCTTCATAACCTAAGTGGCTCAGAAGAATAATATTTTTTATACCTGATGAATGGATTTGTTTTACGGTCGCCTTGGCGGTTTCAATTGCTGAGTGAAAAGGCGTGTCTGCATCAGGGTTTGCGATGTCGCTCATTTTATCTATGGATAATCCGAAAATCGCGACCCGCTCACCATGGAATTCTTTAACAATGTATTGAGCGCTCTGTGTATCCGGTTGGTAACTATATACATCCTTACAATCACTGATAAGGTGAGGTTTTTTAAGTGATTCATTGGATAAATCCCAGTTGCCAGCAAGCAATGGGAACTGAGTACGTTGGCAAAACAATGCAACTGGCTCATTCCCCATATCTAATTCATGGTTACCTAACGCCATTGCATCAATCTTTAATGCGTTCAATAAGTCGGCATTGGCTTTGCCTTTAAATAGTGAGAAATACAGCGTACCTTGGAAGCAATCTCCGGCATGGAGGAACAACATCCCATGACCTTGGCGCTGAGCATCATCTCTTAACTGCTCGACTCTGGTTGCGATACGAGAAAAGCCGCCAGCACTGACATAGGGTTCTAGCGTGAGTTCATTGTTTATCTTAAGCTTTAACTGTAATGACGTTGGTTCAAAGTAGGAATGTGTGTCATTGATGTGTGCCAGTTTGATTCTCACTGGCTTATGATTGTTATTCATCTTCATCTTCTCTTTTTTCATTCCTTATAATAATAAGAAGTGAATCATGACAGAATCATGAATTTTATGAAACTGCGATTTAGGATTTCATGTTTAAGTGATCACGATGCTGTCCCCCGGCTTTGAAAGCAAGCCTCGCTTGTAACGGTCTCTATTCAGTAAGAGGCTCTCGTAATTTTGTGAACTGAGCTTAACTCAAAAATTCCGAATTCATATATGCTTAGGAGTAGCAAAATAACTCTCGATAATTCAAATAATTGCAAGGAGGATTGAGATGAGACTAGAACGCATCGAAATCTCCGGGTTTAGAGGCATCAAACGCCTTTCACTCTCTTTTGACGAACTCACCACGCTCATCGGTGAAAACACGTGGGGCAAATCATCATTGCTCGATGCCCTTTCCATCGCACTACCTGCCAATGGCTCATTGTATCAATTCAAACTGAAAGATTTTCACGTTGACTACTCAATTTCTCATCCACAAACACAACACTTACAGATCATTGTTTGTTTTAAAGCACAGGATAAAAACGAAGTAAAAGCGGGACGCTACAGACGCATAAAGCCTACATGGTGCACCAACGAAGATGGTGAGCAAGTCATTTACTATCGTATTAGTGCGTCTCGCGATGAGCACGGCATTAATACAAAGTACGCGTTTTTGGATCATAACGGCAAACCCAAAAAACTTCACCACTCAGAGAAACTCGCTATTGAGTTAATGACACTTCATCCTGTAATCCGACTACGTGACTCCCGACGCTTCCCAGATTTAAACCATGTCAACGGCGATGGTAAAAATGCTCGGATTGAAAAACGAATCAACAACACCTGTCGACGCTTATTGGCTATGCCTGGCCATGTGAATAAAGGTGAGATTCGTAGTAGCCTCGACTCAATGCAAACGCTTGTTGAACACTATTTCGCGTTCAGAAGTGTCAGTAAAGGCAACCCACGCAAACCTCGTGATGGTCTTTTCTATACAAGCCCTTCCTCTGATAAAGGCTTGAGTCAGTTCTTGAAAGAAACCAATGACAAACAAAGCCGCTTGCTTTTAATGGGGTTACTCAATGCCTATCTTCAAGCTAAGGGTCCCACCGATTTAAGGCGCTGTGCGAGACCAATACTGATCATTGAAGATCCAGAAGGTCGACTGCATCCAACTCATCTAGCGAGAGCGTGGTCCTTATTGCAATTGTTGCCAATGCAAAAGATATTAACCACCAACAGTGGCACGTTACTCGGTTCTGTTCCACTGTATTCAATTCGACGTTTAATTCGGCTATCAGACAGAACCATCGCTAAGAGTTTAAACTCAACAAAGTTTGGTCGAGATGAGTTGCGCCGAATTGGTTTCCATATTCGTTTTCATCGTTCAGGCGCATTATTTGCGCGGTGCTGGTTACTTGTTGAGGGCGAAACCGAAGTTTGGCTTTTTCATGAACTGGCTCGTCAATGCGGGTATGACTTGGCTGCCGAAGGGGTTCAAATCGTTGAGTTTGCTCAATCAGGTCTAAAATCACTCATCAAAGTAGCAAAAGAGTTTGGTATTGATTGGCATGTCGTTACCGATGGCGACCCAGCAGGGAAAAAGTACGCGCATGCAGTACGAGCACAGCTCGACCATGATCAGGAAAGGCATCGACTTACGGAATTACCCGACCGAGACATCGAGCACTTTCTGTACAACAATGGGTTTGAACTTTTCTTTAAGGACATCATCAAAGTTCCTCATGACCACCCTATCCCTGCTAAAAAAGTCGTAAATCGTGTTTTGAAAAAACATGCAAAACCGGACTTAGCTTTGGCTATTGTTTCTCATTGTGAAGAGAAAGGCATGGAGTGTATTCCTGTTCTTCTGCGCTGGACACTTAAACGCGTTGTTACCATGGCCAACGGCAATACATGAGTTAGGCGTATTTTACACTCAGCGTATTGTCTTGTAATACAAAAAAAGCACACCAATTTGGTGTGCTTGTATCAAACATCATTAATTTTGATTAAGGGTATTGAGAGGGATAAAACTCAATACACAGTGGATACCAATAAGATCGGGGGTTCACTACTGTGCTTGTTCAGCAAGCGAAGAAGAAGTAGCGGTTGATTTCGTATGCAACCATAGCCCTGTCGCTTTCATTAGATAGCCAAACACACCACCTAGCAACAACGATGGAATGACAAGTTGCCAGTTTCCGTCAGCCGCAAATGTTGCGCATGAACCAATAAAAGTACCAGGGATGTACGCGAGCCAAGCCTGTTTAGCTTGAATACACATGAAGAATGCCACAATAGCGGTAATCACATAGCCAATAATTTCCAACCCCACGTAAGTGGAACCGTGAATAATTACCATTGCCCAGAATACGCCTGTCATATTGGTGATTAAGCTGATGCCTAGTCCTTTCAATCCGCTCGTTGGCGCTGCAAAGTAGCTCGTGCAACCTAAAAAACCAGCCCAAGAAAGCAAACCTAAAGAGATGGCGATCCAACCCCATACGCCAGATAAAATTCCAGTAGTGATAGAAATAGCTAAAAGTGTCGTCATGGTAGTCATACCTACTCGGCTATTATCGTACCTATATGGTTCAATAACTGCCTTCATACATTGAAATCAAGGACACATGTTAGATACATCAGCTCAGCTTATCGGTGATATTGATCACAATAAGATATTATTGTTTTCACAATTTACATTAAAAGTTTGACGCAACCGATAAATCAACAGATTCAGGGAATAAACCAACTCATCTCGTAGGCATATTTAATCAACCTTTAAAGAACTGAAGGCTTCCCTTTCATCATTCGCAGTCCCTCTCTTTTAATGCAGTCGACTAATGGGTTTTCTGCCATATCTGAACGCCATATAAATGAAAGCGTCCTTTCCATTTTTAACTCAGGTACATTTAATGCCACAAGGTGACCTGCTTCTATATATCGCTCTACATCTAAATACGGTAAGCAAGTAAGGTACTGGCCATTAGCAACTAAACTACGTAACACCGGAACGTGTTCGTACTCGCGCCACACATCCAAATCTTCAATAAGGTGGTGAATAGAACTATCAAATGTTTTTCGTGTGCCAGAGCCATGTTCTCTTAGTACCCACTTCGCTTGCTCTAACTGCGCAAGGCTAACAGACTGATTACGCGCAAAAGGATGATGAGAAGCTGCGACAACAGTAAGATGATCACGACACCATACTTCTTGGTGTAAACGGTTATCATCACAGCGCCCTTCAATAATCCCTAAGTCATACTTGTAATCTAATACCCCATCAATCACTCCTTTCGTACTTTGTACACCGAGAGAAATACGCATTTCTGGAAAGTCATTATCAATGATACTGATAAGGTCGGGAACTAAGTGCTCTGCTGGGGTTTGACTCGCTCCCATACGAATCTCACCACTCAATAAATGTTGCTCATAGAAGCCCATTTCAATCTGCAATGCGTCTTGTAGCAAGCGTTTTGCTTTTGGTCGTAACCACATCCCCCAATGGGTTAACGCCATTTGCTTGCCTTGCCTCTCAAACAACGGCCTGCCAAGCATCTTCTCTAATTGCGCAAGCGACATACTCGTTGCTGATTGTGTCAAAGCCAATTTTTCTGCGGCTTGGCTTACACTGCCGGTATCTGCAACTGCGTCGAAAACCGCTAATTGCTTAAGTGAGTAGCGCAAAGTGTCCTCCATTATTAGTGGGTATTTCCCAATCCCCACAATTGTTAAAGCATGCCCCAATAAGCAATAGAGTTCATTTTACCTGGCCTCGTAAAGTTATCAATTAATTTGATGAGGTTTCTAAATATTATCAATTTTACCTTACTAACCGTTCTCCCTATTCTGAGTACGCGGTTCGGGAACACCGCAAGCCTCAATGGTTTTGAAACCGAAGTCATTGAGGCTCTTAATAAAAACAACAATTTCATTTTTGAGTTAATAACCAAGGATTTTTTATGCGATTACAAATTAAGGAGTCAATATGGCGGTGACCAGTTCTCAAAATCACCAGTATTTTTCTCCAAAAGAGATGATGGTTGAAGCGGAAAAATTTGCGTTAAGTAAGGCAAACAAAACCAGCAGTATGACATTAAGCCTCGCCATTATGGCCGGCGCGTTCATCGGGTTAGCATTCTTGTTTTACATCACGGTGACCACCGGCAGTGCGGGCGCTGGTTGGGGCTTGAGTCGCCTAGCTGGTGGACTCGCATTTAGCATGGGATTGATCCTCATAGTGATCTGCGGTGGTGAATTATTTACCAGCTCCGTCCTATCCAGTATTTCTTGGGCCAATAAGCAAATCTCGTTCGGTAAGATGCTTTCGATCTGGGGCAAAGTTTACGTTGGTAACTTTATTGGTGCGATGTTCCTACTTGCGCTGGTTACTGCTGCTGGTCTTTATCAGATGGATGGCGGTCAATGGGGATTAAATGCGCTTAACATCGCACAACACAAACTTCACCACACTCTCATTCAAGCGTTTGCACTCGGTATTCTCTGTAACCTGTTGGTCTGCCTAGCGATTTGGCTGACATTTAGTTCTGCAAATGCAATGACAAAAGCAGCAATGACAATTTTGCCTGTGGCAATGTTTGTCAGCAGCGGTTTTGAGCACTGTGTTGCGAACATGTTTATGGTTCCACTTGGTATTGTTATCGCGAATTTTGCACCTGAATCTTTTTGGGCATCTGTCGGTGTGCCCGCGTCACAATACACAGACCTAAACATTAGCCACTTTATTACCGCTAACTTAATTCCTGTCACGCTTGGCAACATCGTCGGCGGAGCGGTATTAGTTGGCCTTTCAAACTGGTGTATTTTTCGCCGACCAGAACTAAAAGCAGCGAATATTTCTTCTATCACTACAACTACAACACTGTCGTCAGTTAAGGATTTCACCATGAAAAATGCCTCTTTTGTTAAAGACATTATGAACCCAAAACCAATCACCATTCGTGCAGAAACGCCAATTGCAGCCGCGCTGGATGTGTTACTTGATAACAACGTAACTAGCGCACCTGTTGTAGACGTACAAAATCGATTAGTTGGCTTCTTCTCTGCTCACGATGTGATGGTAGAACTATGGTGTGAGGACTACATTCCGGTGAAAGACCAAAAAGTCGTCGACATCATGAGCCGAGATGTGGTCGCAATTGACGCTGGTGATCGCCTCGTTGATGTTGTGGAATTCCTATGTATCGATAAAGAGCAGTTGTACCCAGCGAGCAGTATGGGTATTGCCACTCGCTTGACGTCTTTGTCTCTCGAAGAACGCGCTAAAAGTATCAAAGTAAGTAAGCCACAAGTGCTTCCTGTGCTTGAAAATGGGCAGATGGTCGGGGTGGTTACTCGTACTGAAGTATTAAAAGCACTACGCCCGATTTTTGGTGAGCGTTTAAACCTAGTGGAAAAAAGCGAGTTAGAAACAGCGTAATTCGCTAAACATTTACAACGTCTATTGGCTTTCAATCGCTATCACTGACGGGTTTATCGATGTTAGTGATGTGATTAAGATAATAAAAAAGCGCTCTTCAAGTGAAGAGCGCTTTTAGTGTATCTAAAAGGAACTAATTACTTCTTAATACCTTCGATATGAAGTTCCATATCGACGTAGCTTGAAGCACCCATTACTGGGATGTCAAAGTCAGCAAGCTCTAGGCGAGTGTTGCCAACAAAGCCAGCGCGCTCGCCGCCCCATGGGTCACTGCCAGCACCAACGAATTCAGCCTCAATAGTAATAGGCTTAGTAACACCGTGTAGCGTTAGATCACCAGTTACATCTAGTTTGCCATTGCCTTTATCAACCACTTTTGTGCTCGTAAAGGTTGCTTCACTGTATTTACCAGCATCGATGAAGTCACCACTACGAATGTGTTTGTCACGTTCAGCATGGTTTGAATCTAGGCTGGTTGTATCAACAACAACATTTACTTTTGAGTCAGCAATGTTGTTTTCATCAAAAGAAAAGTCACCAGAAAATGTATTGAAACGACCTTTGATGAAACTGTAACCCAAGTGGCTAACTTTAAAGTTGATTGAAGCGTGAGCACCTTTGGTATCGATGACATAATCTGCAGCTTGCGCACCAAATGGCAGTGCCATAGCGATAGCTAATCCTGTAGCGAAAAGTGACTTTTTCATTTTGAAGCTCCTAACATTTTTCTTAATGTGTTGTCTTTATCGATAAAGTGGTGTTTTAGTGCAGCAATAGCATGTAAACCTGCAATCAGGATGACTGCCCAAGCTGCATAGAAGTGAATCTCACCTGCAATATCTGATTGGCCTGGGAATAACTCTCCCGCTCCTGGCACGGTGAACCAATTAAACACTTCGATGCCGCGTCCATCAGACGTTGAAATGAGGTAACCTGAAACAAAGATGGTGACCAATAGTAGGTACATGACACCATGCGCTGCTTTAGCAGCAAGCACTTCGTAACGTTTGCCTTCTACCTTTGGTGACGCCGTCACATGTTTCCATACGATGCGTGTCAAAGTTAAAATAGCGAGTAAAATACCGACAGAGCGATGGTAATGCGGCGCAGTTCGATACCATTCGCTGTAATAGCTAAGGTCGACCATCCACAAACCCACTGCAAATAGACCAATAATGCACAGCGCTGATAACCAATGCATCACGCGTGCAGTAAGGTTGTAATTCTTTACCAGTGTATCCATCTCAAGTTCCTAGATATATTCCTAAGTTAATGCTGAGCAAGAAACACTACATTAACCTATTTACGTCATATGAAACAGATTATTTACCATCATTTACATCCAGCCAATGGTACCGTATCTATCAAGTTGTTCGAATTTTTTGAAGGAACTTTAAATCGTTTGTAAAACTGAAACTTACAGCTTAACTTCTTGTTCTATCTCATACAGCTCTTCGGAAACTTCTAACATTCTGCGTTCAACCAGTAACTTAGCATCTTCAACACCCTTGTTATAATAAATTGGTCCTAGTTTTTCTGTAATAAAATCAATTAGAAACTCACTATCGAACTGGCCAATTTCAACATCTAGCTCGTCTTGCATGTAATCTTGAATGGCGGTGGCCAACGCCTCTTTTTGTGCGCGTTCTAGCTTTATCATTTTTTCCCTTTCAAATTTTTGTTCAACTTCTGCTTCTTTCGTGTTGTTCTATTAAAGATTAGACACGGTCATTTGTGAGAAATTTGGTGTTTAGATCAAGAAGTTGCCGAAGTAAATTAGTCTATTCTCAAAAGACTATGCTAACCTTTTGCAGTTCGTTTTGTAATTATTAAGGGATATTCTTTGCTACTCGACCTAGTTATTCAAAGTGTTAATGATTTTCAAGACGACTGTCTTAAGCTGTGTGAAAAGCATTACCCTGCGGTGCATAACCAAGGCATGAGTGAGCATCATCTTGGTCTCGCGTTTTCAAGAAGGATGGAACATACTTTTCGTCACTTTGGATACAACTGCGTGATAAAGCCAATCGAAGTGTTGGATTCTCCAGACCTTCCCCATCACTATCGAATTTCATCCGACATTGGCACTGTCTGGGTTCTGAGTCACCATATGGTCAGTGCCGGAAAATCTTGCCGGGAAAACTTACTCTCATCAATTACGGAATGGCAGAGTGAATATGGCTATGCCTTACAGCCTAATGACCTACTCTTTTTGGTTTGCGATCATTGGATAAGTCGCAGCAAAACGAGCCGAGAATTACTTCATTGGTGGATGGGTGAACTACCCGATCAGATCAACGAATACACAGAACAAGGAATCACACTGTACACCAGCGAGTCGCAACTCACGCAATCTTTGGACACTCGATTCGGTATTAGCCCTTGTTACATTAAGTTTGGGCATCCTTTACGGCGTTCGAACAAACAGCAGTTAGTCAGAAAATATTTGCAGTTGTATGCCGTACTGCAATGGTAGCATCAAATTGAAGTGCTGAGATTATCAATTATTTCATCAATTTGTTTGATATCACTCGACAAAACTACCCATCCATTACCATCGTTCTTGCTTGAGTTAATGAGCACACTTAGATTCATTGCCAATGAAATAGAAAAATTAGCGCGATAACGCTGATGTTGAGACATTGATTTAGGTTGTGGTAACAATGATGAGCATCTCGCAACTACTTAGTTGCATCCGGAAACAAGCCGACGGGCAGTATATTGCGAAATACGCGAACTTCACTCTCCGCAGTGTCTTTCAACCCATATATAAGAACGATATTTCTATCGTTGGCCTTGAAGCACTGGTAAGAATTAGCAATGCCAATGGCACCATGGTTAGGCCAGATCAGTTTTTCCAATCCAAAGCGACTCCCACTCAAGATTTGCTCAATGTTGAACGCTTAAGTCGCCTAATCCATATCAAAAATTTCTCTCAGTCTCGCTTTCACACAAAACAATTGTTTCTCAATGTATTACCGGTAGCGGCAGAGATACTAGTCAAAGACATCACGTATAACCGACTGCTAAAACAAACCATTTATGAATCGCATTTGATGAATGAACAAATCGTCATGGAGTTACTTGAATTGAAGGTGGAGGATGAACTCTCTTTGTCGCAAGCAGCTCGTGAATTAAGCCAAGGCGGGTTTAAATTGGCGATCGACGATTATGGCGTCAATGCATCGACAACTGAGCGAGTGAGAAGCGTTTGCCCAGATATAATCAAGATGGATCGCTCTTTATTGCTAAGGTATGAAAACGGTGATTTTAAAGCGCTTAACGATGCATTATCACTCGCAAAAGCGTTATGCTCTAAAACCGTTATCGAAGGAATTGAAACCGAGCATCAACTTCGCTTAATGAAAAAGCTCGGTTTCGATATGTATCAAGGGTACCTACTTGCTATCCCCCAAACGTTAGACGTCTATGAAGAGGCAAAAACAGCCTGACTATGTAAGAACAAAAGTTTGCGCGGTTTAGCGAGAGCTACGTGATTTACCACGATTCTTATGAATCGCCAATTTTGCTTTTAGCTTACGCTTCTCAGATGAACGACTACGACGACGCCCACCCCCATTTTGTTCAGGCTCAATTTCTTCTACAAGACTTGGTTCGAAACCTGCCAGCCATTCTTGGGGTAAGCGTTGATCAAGCAGATTCTCGATAGCTTGCAACAAGTACTCCTCATCTCGACTCATCAGAGAAACCGCCAAACCTGAATTTCCTGCTCTTCCAGTGCGGCCAATTCGATGGACATAATCTTCTGCTTTGAATGGCATATCAAAGTTCACGACTTGTTCTAGCTCTTGAATGTCTAACCCTCGTGCTGCCACATCGGTTGCAATCAAAGCACGTACCTTACCTTGTTTAAATTCATCCAAAGCTCTTTGGCGGGCACCTTGTGATTTATCGCCGTTGATAGAAACCGCTTTGATGCCATCTAACTTGAGCTCTTTCGCTAACTCATCACTGCCTTGCTTCGTTTTTGTAAATACAAGCACTTGCTGCCAATTCCGCGAGCCAATTAAGTACGCTAGCAATTCACGTTTCCGTTTTTATCCACTGGATAAACCATTTGTGTTACCGTTTCAGCAGTCGTATTTGCTGGTGAAACTTCGACTTCAACTGGCGATTCCATGAGTTTATACGCAATAGTTTTGATTCGCTTCTCAAATGTCGCAGAGAACAATAGGATCTGTTTCTCAGCAGGCAAACGTCGGAAGATGCGCTGCAAGTCAGGCCAAAATCCCATATCTAACATACGGTCGGCTTCGTCTAACACGAGCATACCGGTTTTAGAGATGTTTACGTTACCATTAAACAGGTGATCCAAAAGGCGGCCTGGCGTGGCAATCAAAATATCAGCGCCCTCTTCTAACTTTCTCTTTTGTACGCCAATGCTTGTACCACCATAAACACACACGATGCGAAGTTCTGTTTCTGCCGAGTACTGATTCAAATTATCAAATACCTGCTGTGCAAGCTCGCGTGTTGGAACCAAAATCAATGCTTGAGGTGTGCCGTTAAGTTTCTTTTGCTGAACGGTTTGTATGATAGGTAAACCAAACGCAGCCGTTTTTCCCGTACCAGTTTGTGCAGCAGCAAGTAAGTTTTTTCCTGCAAGGACGTGTGGAATTGACTTTTCTTGCACTGGTGTTGGCGTCACGATATTTAGATTGCCTAGCGTCTCGATTAGCTTTTGTTCGATGCCTAAATCAGCAAAATTAACAGACATGTGTAACCTCATTATTTTTGGAGCGCAGAGTTTACCAGAGCCCCTAAAGCCATACTACTTTTCTATCTCATTGAGTTGAGTCATTAAGCTGTTGCTGAAAATCATACGACTGGCGCAAAACATCTCGATAAAGTGACGAGAACTTCTCTTCTAATTCGGTGTAATCACTTTCAATCACTTTAAATGTTGTAATTAAGTCTGCCATTCTAGGGCTTCTTTGCGACATCCGATGTAGTGCAAATTCTATATTGTCTAGATCTTGATAGGATTGAAGCCATCGGCCATGCCACATCCTACTGTGGAGCACCAAAAAACGTGGCGGCAAATGTTCATGAACCTCTCGGTTTACTCTCTCGTATGCCGTTTGTACAAAGTGTTCGAGAGGCACGGAATGAAAGTCGTTCCAGTGTTTTGCGAGGCAATGATCCCAAAACATATCCAAAGCGATAGGTGCAAAACGTCGCGCAACACCAGTGAAATGAGGCTTACATTCGTTGACGATTGGATGATGGTCAGTAATACGGTCAACAAATCTATGTAATCTGATGCCATTTGAGATATCGCGATCATACAGCTTGCTTGGATCTCCTTTTACGAAGTCTCCAAGCAAGTTTCCCAATAAATGGCTGTTACTGTGATCTGCGATATGCAGGTGGGCTAGAAAGTTCATTCGACGCCAGTTTTGGCCTCTAGGGCTTGGTGTGACATGAACCTAGTATAACGTCAATTACGACGAGATGAGAGTGTTCCGCTATTCGGCTTCGTTGTCTGAGCCAACGTATTCCGACAAGATAATGCCAATTTCAAGCGCATCTAGCAGCTCTAGGCTCTCATCGTTTTGGTATTGGTCGCTCATTGTGACCTCCTTTATTTTAAGCTCTCTTGCTTTTACTTGCTGACGGCCTGGCTCTTGCCATATCCACATCAGCAACTCCTTTTTATAGTCTTTATATGACACATTCATGACAGCGAGAAGTAAAGATTTAAAAACCTATGAGCATAATCAAAAGTAAACGATTGCAATTAGGTTTCATATCCACTTAACACTTTAGAGAAATGACTCTTTTATCAACATTCATGTCAATTTAAAGATATAACATACTGTTATAGGCGTCGTTAGATCTCATTTCTTAAACTAAATTTAGTATTCGTTACATATTTTGCTGATTAACTTCGCATATTTTGTTTCGATATAGCAATAGATTTGGTCAATATCTTTTATCTCTAATGGAGCTTTAAATGAGAGAAGTTGAGTTTAGAACGATAGACAGGCTGTTTATCAAGATGTCTATCAACGACAAAATGTGGGTTATATTCCTACTATTTTTAGTAGCCCTCACTTCAGTGGCTGGAAGCCGCTACTTCAATGAAATACAACAATTTGAGCAGCAAGCCATCTCGGCGAGCGAAGCGAAGCTTTCTGGTATCGTTGATGCTCAATCAAACCGCGCTACAGAAATTGACGGCGTATCGAAATCGAACCGCGTAAGCGAGAGTTCTTTTGTCGATGGGTCTGTCACCGCTTATGCCAAGTTGCATTCTGGGGAAGTGATTAAGCTGACTCAAAATGTGTCCACACAATACGAATCGTTAAAATCATCAGCTCTATCGTCACTATTACTCAGCTTCTTATGGGTTATTCCTTTTGCCCTATTCTCTTACTGGGTGGCAACGTTTATCGGAGGAGCTCTGTGGGTTTTATATACAACAACCGAAAAAATTGGTGACGGTGACTTAACCTCTCGTCTTGGTTTCCATCCAGGTCGAGATGAATTCGGTACCATCGGCTGTGCGCTAGACAAGTCTATGGATACCTTAAGTGAACTGGTTAATAGTGTTAAAAATAATGCAACGATGTTGAGCGAGACATCTTCTGCATTCGAAAAAGATATGCAGTTGAGTGAAACCCAGATATCTCATCAATATCAAACGCTTGATTCAGTCGCGACGGCAATGGAAGAAATGACAGCCTCTGCAAAGGAGGTATCAAGTATTTCTCAACAAGCAACGACGCAGTCAGACCAAGATGCCCAGAAGATCGAACTAAGCAGAAGCCGTGTACAAAACGTGATTGGCGAGATAGAGACGTTATCTAGCTATATTGAACAAGCCTCTACGTCAGTAACCAATTTAAACGAGAATACGACGCAGATTAATGACGTGATCACAACGATTAACGCCATTTCAGAACAAACTAATCTGTTGGCACTAAACGCAGCAATCGAAGCAGCCCGTGCTGGTGAACAAGGTCGTGGATTTGCAGTGGTTGCCGATGAAGTACGTACATTAGCAAGCAGAACTCAACAGGCAACAGTAGAGATCCAAGCCATGATTGAGAAGCTTCAAATAGAGAGTCAGAACATTGCTTCAATCACCAACCGAACCGTTCAGCAAGCTCAAACCAGCAGCCAGCTTATTGATGAAATCGGCCATGATGTTACCTCTATTGCCGAGTCAGCACGCTCATTAATGGACATGAGCATTCAGATTTCCACATCTGCTGAAGAACAAAGCGCAGTGGCTAACGATATTGCATCGGAACTTTCAGAAATTCGTAGTCAATCAAGCACAATCAGAGAAGTGGCGGAGCAATCTACCGCTGGCGTCGCTAATCTCACGCAAGCCTCCGTTTCTCTTGGTGAGATATTACAACGCTACCGCACCGCATAACGTTGTGGAACTCATGATCAACAAGGGCTCCTTAAGGAGCCCTTTTCTTTAAACCGTGTTCAACTATTACCTTCGATATTTCCTACGACATCCAAGTGGATATTTGAAGTGAATCTCAAGTTCTCGCTGTACCGGATGAAATAATGTTCTTAAACAAAGCGTTCCGCTATGCTTGATCTTGCCAATTCCAATTTGCTGCTGGAAAACAATATGAATAATTACAAAGACACAAAAGACATAGAGAACCTGAATTGCCCACTCTGCCAAGGAGATGAATATCTCATTTCATCGGATGGCGAGAAATTCACATGCGCTGCTTGCGGATTTCATACAAAAAACTTCTCATCTATCCAATGTCTACATCAAACGCCTTACCTACAGTCTAAACTTAAGCACATCCACAGCTTGAGTCCGGTTTGCCATTAGTAGGTCAAACAGAGCAGCCACACAGCTGCTCTTTTAATTCATCTAAATGATGGATGCGAATTACACGCTCGTCATCAACAAGATTGATAGCTTCACCATTAAATAACTGTATCGTTTTGATACCGGCGTTTAGTCCCGCCTCAACTCCTTTAGGCGTGTCATCAATATAAAGACAGTCACTTGGTAAAAAGCCCATGCTCATAGCACTGTACATGATTAAATCGGGCTCAGGCTTCCAACTATTCGCATCGAATGCCGAGAACACTTTCCCTCGGAAAGCATCGAGTAAACCGGTTAACTCCAAAGCGTATTCAATTTTATCTTTAGGTCCATTAGACGCCACACAATATTCGATATTATGCGAATCCAAAAACTGAATTAATCGTTTTGCGCCATCCATCGGCTGTAAGTGACGCACAAAAAGAGACTGGACTTCTTCTCGGTATTGCGGCTCTAAAACATCAATTGGGACTTTGATATCTTTCAATTCTTTAGTATCTAAAAGGATGTCAGCGAGCTTTCCTCCTTTAAAGTGAGAAACGCACTCTTCCATCGTTAACTCAGCCCCATGCTGGTTAAATACATTGACGAGCGCTTGGCAACACAGTCTTTCGCTGTCGACCAACGTACCATCACAGTCAAATATCACGCACTTAATATTGGTAATTGCCATAGCCATCTCCAGACGTCTTAAAGGCTCAAGCCCAAGCGATTTTAAGAATGTTTGGATTAATCTTATTTGAGTTTGGGATTGTTGAAACGACGAGCTTGGCATTTCATGGAAATAGAAGGGAGCAATTACAGTTTTTCTAAGCAAGATCACCCAACGTCATCTTGCTTTACTTTTTATGCACATTGATGTGTAAGTTAGTTTTCGATAACCACTGAGTCTAACAGTTTTTGCTCGGTGCTTAGTCTTTTAGCCAGATCAGCCACAAACGAGCTTTTGTATTTTGATTCAGAAACAGCAACATCAGAGATGAGTGTATTTCCTTCGAGATGGCTAACAATAGCAGCACCAATTGAGACTCCAGATTTAAAACCAACATATAATTCAAAATCTGGCGTGAGGATAATCTGTGTCAGATATTCAATGATCATATCTTTATCATACTGCTGTTCCCAGCGCTGAGATTGCAAGATAGAGAACATAATGGTCAGTCGATGAAAATCGACCAGAAAAATATCGTCGGGGTTAAATTCAGAGTCACTTTCCAGTAGTGTGTCTTTGTTGACTACTTGATACGTTGCTTTTTCTAGCGTTTTGAAATAGACATCGCGCCCTTTCAAACTCTCTGGTGTCGGAAATTCAACTTCGACCAGTTCATACAGCCATGTATTTTTACGCTCGATACTGGCTAACTGTTGTTCATTCATCTTGATACCTTCGTTTAGAGCAGTACATTAGCATGAAGCCCGCAACAAACCTAGCGCACATAGACCTTTCCGTGGCTAAATTTTGTTTTAGGTGCAAACCTCTGATAGATTTCATCAATATCTTTCCTAGTTAAGGACAAAAATAATGAAAAAGATGCTGTTAAGTGCATTGCTTGCTACTACTCTAGTTGGTTGTTCAGATAACGATGTTGCTGACGTGGGGCTCGGTTGGTTTACTTTGAAAGACATCAAAGTCGGTGAGTTGAAAGACGAGGTGGTAACAGGTGTCACATGTCACATCGCCTCTATCGAAGCGGATTTCAGCTTAGCAGATCCAAGTGATAGCTCAATATCATGTCGTCAGACTGGCGAAATCACACCGGAAATGATTGCAAAAATAGATAAGAGTAAGTCCGGTGAAATTGTATTTAAGAAGTCAAAAAGCATTTTCTTCAAAACAATGAAGGTTCGCCGTATTTATGATGCCGATAACCAAACCTTACTCTACTTGTCTTATACAACAAAAGAGACCGATGGTAGTTTTAAGCATAGCCTTTCGACAGTCCCACTTTGGGGTACCAAGGCTTACGTTGAGCCAACTGAAGTGAAAAAGTAACGCGGGTAAATTTAGTTAGCGCGGAGCAGGCTCTTTCCGGGCGCTGCTGAGCAACAAGTTTAAAAAACAACCCATTGCAATACGACAAGCGTCATAAATTGCAGCTGCTTTGGTTGCTATTTACTCAGCTCGCTGATTTTTTCAGCGAGCAGACTTCTTTGTAATAAATCGCCACGATTTTCATTTTTTTGTGATACAATCCCGCCTCTTTTTTTTTCTCACTCAAGAACAAGCATGAAGTTTCCTGGTCAGCGTAAATCTAAACACTACTTCCCAACTCACGCTCGAGATCCATTAGTAAACCAAATCCGACAGGCACCTAAGCTATATCGCCCAACTATTGTTGGTGTCGGTCAAACCATTGTAGATATCGAAGCACGTGTAGATGACGCGTTTTTAGAGAAATACAACCTGAGTAAAGGACATTCGCTCGTTCTTGAAGAAAGCAAAGCAGATGCACTTTACGAAGAACTGGTTGAGCAAGGCCTGATCACACACCAATACCCAGGTGACACGATTGGCAATACTCTTCACAACTACTCAGTTTTAGCCGATAGCAAATCCGTTTTGCTCGGTGTGATGTCTAAGAACATTCAAGTCGGTTCTTTTGCTTATCGCTACCTTTGCCGTACGTCTTCACGCATGAACCTTAACCATTTACAAACGGTAGATGGCCCTATTGGTCGCTGCTACACCCTAATTTCTCAAGACGGTGAGCGTACATTTGCTATCAACGAAGGTCATATGAATCAACTACTTCCGGAAAGCATTCCTGAAGAGATCTTTGAGAAAGCATCAGCCCTGGTTGTTTCTTCTTACCTAATGCGTGGTAAAGAAGAAGATCCAATGCCTAAAGCGGTACAAAGAGCGATCGACTTTGCTAAGAAGCACGATGTCCCTGTTGTACTTACGTTAGGGACGAAGTACGTTATCGAAGGTAACGCACAATGGTGGCAAGAATACATTCGCGAAAACATTTCTGTTGTCGCTATGAATGAAGAAGAAGGTGCGGCGTTAACAGGTGAAACAGAGCCGCTAGCTGCTGCTGATAAAGCACTTGAGTGGGTTGATCTCGTACTGTGTACGGCAGGACCAAATGGTCTGTACATGGCTGGTTACACCGACGAGAAAGTAAAACGAGAAACCACACACGACATCCTTGAAAGCTCCCTCGAAGCCTTTAACCAGTACGAGTTTAGTCGTGCGATGCGTAAAGAAGACTGTCAAAACCCAATGAAGGTCTACTCTCACATCGGCCCTTACCTTGGTGGACCATTAGAGATTAAGAACACTAATGGTGCAGGTGATGCAGCCCTTTCAGCCTTACTGCATGACATGGCAGCAAACTCTTTCCACCAAAAAGAAGTGCCTAACTCAGAAAAGCACGAAGTACGATGCTTAACCTACTCCTCGCTTTCTCAGATCTGTAAATACGCAAACCGAGTAAGCTATGAAGTGTTGACGCAGCACTCTCCTCGCCTATCGCGAGCGCTTCCTGAACGAGAAGATAGCTTAGAAGAGACTTATTGGGATCGTTAAAACGACAGCTTTAAAGCTAAAAATATATCAAGGTCACCATTTGGTGGCCTTTTTGTTTTTATCTAGCACTATAACGAGTAGATTTCGTTAGTATGTCGCACAATACGAAGCAGTAAACTCTTTACAAGCCTAACCGAAACAGTACCATCACCAAGCAGACCTTTGCCTCACAATAATACTCGTTATAACTTAGGTAGTTTTTCAACGCTACCTGTGTGCCACTTTGGGGACTCTCCATGCAGTCAGATATCGAAATTTGCCGAAACACACCACTTTCTTCTATTGATGTTATCGCGGAAAAAGTAGGACTATCACCCGAAGAGTATGACACTCACGGGAAGCACAAAGCCAAAGTCCACCCAAAATGTTTGGAACGACTCAAAGCAAATGATGACGGTAAACTTGTACTCGTCACTGCGATCACGCCGACTCCTCTTGGCGAAGGAAAAACCGTTACGACGATAGGCCTGGCGCAAGGTTTAGCAAAGCTTAATCAATCTGTGATTGCATGTATAAGGCAGCCTTCGATGGGACCCGTCTTCGGTATTAAAGGTGGCGCTGCGGGCGGCGGTTATTCTCAAGTAGCTCCAATGGAAGAGTTAAACTTACACCTTACTGGTGACATTCACGCAGTGACAGCGGCGCACAACCTTGCTTCAGCCGCTCTTGACGCTCGCTTGTTCCATGAACAACGCGAGGGTTATGATGCCTTTGAATCACGCACCGGGTTAAGAGCACTTAAAATCGACACGGCCAGTATTACTTGGAAACGAGTGATGGACCATAATGATCGTGCACTACGTAAAGTCAAAATTGGCCTCAATGATGCAGGAAAAACCATCAATGGTTTCGAGCGTGACGAAGGGTTCGATATTTCAGCCGCTTCCGAGTTAATGGCTATCATTGCACTAGCCAAAGATTTAAAAGATTTACGCCAACGTATCGGGAAAATTGTCGTAGCGTACGATTTGAACGGAAATCCGGTCACCACGGAAGATCTACAAGTTGCAGGAGCAATGGCAGTAACACTAAAAGAGGCGATTGCACCAACACTGATGCAAACTCTAGAAGGTGTTCCTACGTTGATCCATGCAGGTCCATTTGCAAACATCGCCCATGGAAATTCATCCATTATCGCGGACGATATTGCGCTAAAACTGTCAGGTTACACGGTAACTGAAGCCGGTTTTGGTTCGGATATGGGATTCGAGAAAGCGTGTAACATTAAAGCTGCTGCCGCCAACAAAGCTCCTGACTGTGTAGTGATCGTAGCAACATTACGCGGCCTCAAAGCGAATTCCGGACACTACGATTTACGGCCAGGTATGGCTATTCCAGATTCCATCTTTAATCCGGACCAAGCAGCATTGGAGGCTGGGTTTGAAAATTTAAAATGGCACATAAATAACGTTCATAAATACGGTTTACCTGCTGTCGTTGCCATTAACCAGTTTCCACAAGATTGTGTGAAAGAGCTTAAAGCTCTTGAAGATCTGATTCACCAATTTAATCCTGAAGTTAAAGTAGCCATCAGCACCGCTTTTTCGCAAGGCGGACAAGGCGCAACGGAACTAGCTCAACATGTTATTGATGCGTGTACCACGCCTGTAGAGTTTTGTCCGTTATACAACAAAGAGCAATCATTACTCGAAAAGCTCATGGCAGTATGTGAAGCGGGCTATGGCGCAACCAATATAGAAATGACTCCTATCGCGACTGAACAGCTCAACCATTTTGAAAATCTAGGTTTTAACAACTTAGCGGTTTGCATCGCGAAGACACCATTATCGATAACCACAGACTCCGCAGTCAAAGGCGCACCAACTGGTTTTACCGTCCCAATCCGTGAGCTGCGCTTGTGTGCGGGCGCAGGGTTCGTTTATGCATTATCTGGTACCGTGATGACGATGCCAGGCTTACCTGATAAACCCGCATTTATGAACTTAGATCTTGATGATGAAGGAAATATCGTCGGTCTCTCTTAGTGCAGTGATAACGTATCGCTATCAGTGAAGTGAGCATATTCATTGAGTGAGTGGTCTACTTACCTATCCACTCACTCTCAACAACTGTGAAAAGAGTTGTCTCAGGCCTTCTACTCTTGAATCGTTGATACAAAGCTCTCCTGCCTTACATCAACGCGCCTGTTTTAGACCTTTAGAGTTAAAACGCTAACCCTAAGCCTTGTTTAGCCATAGTTATTAAGCTAGAAAACCCTATTTATCTTCTTGTTTTGTCGCCACTTTACATTGTAAATCCATACTTGTTGACTTCTCCTTTCTACAATTTTGCGCCAATTTGATGCACGGGCTATTTAGCACTTCACTAATATGGTGCAGTTGTCTTACAGTGAAATTTTAACCTCCTTGATTTTTAAGGAGATATTCTATGGCTCGATTCTTGTAGTAGACTTTTCACTAATAAGCACATTAGCACATGCTTTTCAAAACCTCTGCGTTGCATACCACCTCCTTCAGGTTAGCACCGTTTTGATGCATGTCAGAAAAGGGAAAGGGAATACTATGGAAGACGCACTCGCCGTAATTTTAGCAGGAGGGATGGGGTCTAGACTCAGCCCACTCACCGATGACAGAACCAAGCCAGCCGTACCTTTTGGCGGAAAATATAGAATTATAGATTTCACACTAACCAATTGTTTACATTCGGGTTTACGCAAGATCCTTGTTTTAACCCAATATAAATCTCATTCACTTCAAAAACACTTACGAGACGGCTGGTCGATATTCAATCCAGAGCTAGGCGAGTACATCACTGCTGTTCCGCCACAAATGCGCAAAGGTGGTGCATGGTATGAAGGAACCGCCGATGCGATTTATCACAACATGTGGTTGCTATCGCGAAATGATGCAAAGTATGTGGTTGTGTTATCCGGCGATCATATCTATCGAATGGACTACGCCGCAATGCTTGAAGAGCATAAAGAGAAAGGTGCTAAGCTCACCGTTGCCTGTATGGATGTCCCCGTAGAGGATGCTTCAGCATTCGGTGTAATGGGCACCGCAGAAAACGGGCTCGTTACTTCGTTTATAGAGAAACCTGAAACCCCTCCTACCCTTCCAGGAAGCACGACCAGAAGCCTCGTTTCTATGGGAATATATATCTTTGATATGGATGTTTTGAAAGAAGCGCTTGAAGAAGACTCAAAACTCGATTCATCAAGCCATGACTTCGGAAAAGACATCATACCTAAGCTGATTGATACCGAATCCGTTTACGCTTATCAATTCTGTGGCAGTAAAGGGCGCGTCGATAAAGATTGCTATTGGCGCGACGTGGGTACCATTGATTCCTTCTATGAAGCGAATATGGATCTACTAGAACCTGTGCCGCCAATGAACCTTTATCAGTCTAATTGGGCGATTCGTACTTACGAGCCGCAGTTTCCACCAGCTCGTACTGTATCGTCGGCTACGGGTAATGAAGGCATTTTTATTAACTCCATCATTGCTACCGGTGTCATCAATTCCGGAGGCTCAGTACAGCACTCCATTATTTCCTCTAATGTACGCATTCAAGATAGTGCAACGGTAGTCGATTCCATCATTTTTGATGACGTAGAAGTCGGTGAAGGAAGTCAGTTGGTCAACTGCATAGTTGATAAACATGTTCGTATTCCGCCACATACTCAAATTGGCATCAACAAACTTGAAGATGCGAAGCGATTTAAAATCTCAGACAAAGGTATTGTCGTCATACCTGAAAGTTACCAATTCGATTAAACGACAAACTATCACAACAAAAAAGCGCACGATAATCATCGTGCGCTTTTGTTTAAGTGCCTGTAAACATTAGGCTATAAAAAGTAATCCATAATAATTAGATGTTACATACCGTTGACCAGCTACCATCTGTACCCGGTTCAGCCGCTGTCCACCAGTTCGCTTGGTAAACCACACCGTTGTGGATGATCTTATCACCTTGGTTAGCGTGGCTTGGATTACCTGCCCAATCCGTTTGTGGCAGAGCTGGGTATGTCACTAAACCTGTCGTATCACACGTACCTGGTTCAGTGGTACCACCACCCGTGCCCGCATTGAGATCACCAATTGGTAGATCTGGCTGTTCAAACTTAAACGCAAACTCTTTACCACCAGAAATCACTGAGTAGTTAGCAGGACCAGAGATTGGTAGATAGTAAACCATATCAAGCTCGTAAGTGCCGCCCGCTGGCAAGTCTTTCCATGCTGGTAGAGAGAACGACACACGGTGCATTACGCCATCTAAGCCACCAATGTTGTTTGCTCGAGTATGTCCAGAAGCAATCACTTTCAAACCACCACCTGATTGGTCTTTCGCATTGTCCGGCGCAGATACTGGGATATCGAATTGGAATTCAGTACCGCCAGGGATCGCTTGACCAGTGTTATTTGTAAACGTGATTTTCGGGTTAATTGGGTAGTTTTGGTCGCCAACTTTGAAGCCGCCAACACTAACAGTAATGTCTACTGCTTCAGTTGGTGTTGGACCAGTAGCTACTTTGTTACCGTAAGGCGTCGCAGACTTAAACTTGTCGTAGATAGCTTTGGTCATAGTGTTACCCATGTGGTATTCACCATTACCCGCCGCACAAGCTTGTTCAGTGGCATCTACTGCCGTACGATTACCATTTGCATCCAGGACGTAACAGTTGTAGTCACCTGCTAGTTCCCAGAACATGATACCGCCGATCTCTTTATCGATAACGTAATCGGCTTTCACCTCGATAGAAGCTTTATCTTCCGTAGATAGGAATACGCTCTTCTCTGCGTTCCACAACCAAGGTGCCACAGCAACGCTATCGTAATGACGAGTATAAGTACCAACAAACTTATCTGAAGGATCGTTGACAGGGTCAAGACCGTAAGCAGCTGCGTAAGAGCCCCAAATACCGTTTTCTAGGTTCTTAGCATGCCACATTGGGTTAGAACCAGCGCCCATTTCGTTTCCTTTAGGGTCGGTATCATGCCACATGTTGTCGATACCAATAGCGCCGTGACCACAGTTGTTCTTCTCACCTTCACCTGTGCCCGGTTGGCACTCTGCTTGGTTTGGTAGTGCCGCTCGGCCCCAAAGGCCATTTTCGCCACCAGTAACACCTTGCCAACCACGGGTGTAGTAAGGAACACCAATGTTGATACGACCTGCTGGCATAGAACCACGGAAGTAATGGTAAGCCCAGTCTGTGTTCAAGTAACCGATACCACCGTATGCAGCAGTGCCGTATACGTTCCACTGCGCTAGCTCCGAGTCTTTACCTGTATCGAATAAAGCCGCGTTGTGACCAACGTGATCATTCCAAGCCCCATGCAAGTCGTAAGACATGATGTTTACGTAGTCTAGGTACTTAGTTACATCGAAGGTTTCCATCCCACGTAGCAAGTAACCTGAAGATGGTGCTGCGATAGTCAGCATATAATGAATACCATCTTGCGCGGATGCCGCATCAAGTTTCTCACGCAATACTTTCATCAGCTCTTGGTAAGACGCCCATAAATACTGACGACGTGGTTCCATGAAGTCTTTGTCGTAAGGGTTACCAGCACCAGCCATTGACGTCGGGTATTCATAGTCGATATCCAGGCCATCGAACTTGTACTGACGCATCATTTCAACGGCTGAAGTTGCGAACTTCTCAATACCAGCATGATTAATAGAACCGTCCGCATTCGTCGTCATGGTGTAGAAGCCACCATCAGCTACACGATCGCCGTTCGTATCGAAGTGACCGCCCGTTTCAGCCCAACCACCAATCGAGATTAGCGTTTTAACATCATGTTTTTGCTTGTAAGTTGCTAGTGCACCAAAATGACCTTTAAAACCAAGAGCGGGATCTACCTCAACGCCTGGCCAAGTTTTACCTGTAGCAGGGTTGTTAGGATCATTTACGTCGCCAACGTTTACTTTGCCGTCAGAACCAATGCTCACAAACGCGTAGTTAATGTGAGTAAGTTGTTCCCAAGGAATGTCTTTAACAAGGTAAGTCGATTGTGGGTCGTCACCTGATCGCCAACTGGTGAAGTAGCCGATTACACGACGTGGGTGATCAGCCCCCATTTTCTCACGGCCTTCTTCGTCATAAATAGAACAGTAAGGAACATCTACACCCGTTGTTTGATAAAGACCATCAGGACGACAATTAGATGTCACTGCGCCGCCGTTTACTGTTAACGTCGCAATTGCAGAATCTGCTGTTGCTCCAGCATCATCGGTTGCTCTCGCATAAACACTTAATGAGCCAGCTTGTGAAGGGGTTACATCCAGCGTGTATGGCGCTGTTGTAGCAGTGCCAGCAAGCACACCTGCAACATAAAAATCAACTTTAGCAACGGTACCATCCGCATCCGTAGCATTTGCAGTCAGTGTTACGGAACCACCCAGGTCAATAGAGCTCGCAGAAAGCGCGACATCCACTGTCGGCGCTTCGTTACCAGGTTGCGCTGATGCCACAGTTAACGTCACAACACTTGCCGTACTAACGGCACCTGCATCGTCATAGGCCTTGGTAGAGAACTCGTGCTGTCCTTCAGTTGCTGTCCACGATGCAGCATACGGCGCAGACGTTGCCTGACCAACTAATACACCATCAACAAAGAACTCTACTTTGCTAACAGTCCCATCAGTATCTGCCGCATCTGCAGCTAGGTTAACAACATCACCCGCAGTCACAGAAGCCGACGCAGAAGGCGATGTCAGAGTAACCGTCGGGACTTCATTCTGAGGTGGATCAACCGGTCCAGTGCCATCACAAGCGCCAAGTGTTTCCCACTCGCCCCACTCACCAGATTGCGCTGGATTGTTGTTTTGCGTCCAGTAACGCGCTTTATAAGCATTACCTTCATGCTGAACTTGGTCGCCACCGTTATAAACTTTTGATGATTGCCAAGTTTCTAGAGGGGCACAGTCAACTGCTGCGTAGCTATTGAAGGCCATAAGACAAGAAGCGGTGAGTGTGCTTAGTGTGAACACGTTTTTCACTGCGTTGCCGTTTTTAAGGTGCATAATCGCTCTTCCTTAAGTTATTGTTAAAACAATACTAAATGCGCTAAACGAAGCGCATCTATACTTTTATTTCGACGTAAAATAACTTAAGTACAAGTTGGTGATTTCACACTATCTATTTACGAGTTTTCCACACCGCCTCGCAACAATCCACTAAATGATTGCAACAACGTACCTATTATTTGGCACCAGTAACTAATTTTATAACTCAAATAAATATGTCACTCGCAAATTAATAAAAAAGGTAAAAAAAGTCGCCATTTTGAAATAAAGATCACTAAGCCTTTGTTGACCTTGGCGTTTCATTAAAATGCCGCTTGTACTCGCGACTAAACTGTGATGGGCTCGTGTACCCGACCATTCTCGCTGCATCATTAACACGTCTCCCCTCTAACTGGATCAATTCGCGCGCTTTGTTAAGTCGAACTTTCTTAATATATTGCAGCGGAGATTCAAGCGTGACATTGCGAAATGCTTGATGGAAAGCAGACACACTCATGTTGGCTTCTTCAGCCAATGCTTGTACGTTCAACTGTTCATGATACGCTTGATGTACACGATTTAGTGCCTTAGCGACCCTCGCGTAAGAACCTTCTTGATGTGCTAGGTCAAATAAAACATACCCCTCTTTGCTCACCAAAGTACGATACACAATTTCCTCAAGAAGCAGCTCGCCAAGCATGATGACATCAAGCTCGTTACACATTGCTTTCATTAACCGCTTGCACGCATCCAACATACCTTCGTTCATACGTACCGACTTAAGGCCGCAACGGGTTGCATCCAGACACTTATTACTGAATTTCTCAGCCTCTAATTTTTTAACGAGTTTATGAAGAAGCGTTGGCGAAATATCTATCGAAATGCCAAGTAAAGGCTCATTGTTTGTAGCAAACGCTTCGCACTCTAGTGGCATGGGAACCCCGACAACAAGGTAATCTTCGGGCCCATATTGCACTGGTGTATCACCAATATGAATGTTCTTATGCCCTTGACCCAATACGATGATGCCGGACTGATAGACAAACGGCTGGCGATGATTCCCTTTGCTACTGCGATAAAACCATACGCCATCTATCGCTGTTTTCTTCATACCTTCTAGGTCATGCAGCCCCTGCTTTTCAACATATTGCTGCATGATATCTGCGAGAGTGTGCATTAGAGCGCTCCATCAATGACCAACGAGTTTGGTCTCTATTATCGTTTCGAGCACTATACTTCCTCTCGACTTTAACTTTCTAGCTCAAGAGCATTAATTTTGTAGAAATAGGCAAATTATTTGCAGAAATCGACCTGTTAACGATCGTCAATCAGGACTAATATGCATGTATTCAATCTCCTTCACTGGAAGCAAGAGGGCTAATAATGAACTTTTCTTATGTAAACCCAACCAAGATTTTCTTTGGTCAAAAACAAATCGCTGCAATCAAAGAAGCTATCCCATCCGACCAAAAAGTTTTAGTGGTATACGGTGGTGGCTCCATCAAAAAAAATGGCGTGTACGACCAAGTAGCAGAAGCTCTTGAGGCACATGAATGGCTAGAGTTTTCAGGTGTTGAACCAAACCCAACCAAAGAAACACTCGATAAAGCAGTCGCAATGGTAAAAGAGCATGGCGTTGACTTTATTTTAGCGGTAGGTGGTGGTTCAGTCATCGATGGCTCCAAATACGTAGCAGCGGCATCAAAGTATGATGGTGATGGTTGGGATATCATGATTGGTAAGCACCAAGTCACTGAAGCGACGCCTCTAGCTGCAATTTTGACATTGCCAGCAACAGGCTCAGAGTCAAACATGGGCGCAGTTATCACTAAAAAAGAAACTCAAGACAAACTTCCGTTCATGTCTCCAGCAGTGCAGCCAAAATTTGCCGTGTTAGACCCAGATGTAATGAAAACACTGCCAGAACGCCAGCTTATCAACGGCATTGTTGACGCATGGGTGCACGTATGTGAGCAATACTTGACGCTTCCTACCGGTGCAATGGTTCAAGATGGTTACGCAGAAACACTGCTGAAAACTTTAAAAACACTCGGAGAACAGTTTGCGGAACGAGACGACGATATGTGGCGCGCAAACTTAATGTGGTCTGCTAACCAAGCATTGAATGGGTTAATTGGTAGTGGCGTTCCACAAGACTGGGCAACACATATGATCGGCCATGAATTAACGGCTCTATGGGGCGTTGATCATGCGCGTTCTCTTGCAATTGTCCAACCGTCGTTACTTCGTAACCAAATGCAGTTTAAGCGCCCTAAGTTAGAACAAATGGGTCGCAACGTATTTGGTCTTGAAGCAGGTGAGGATTTAGCAGAGCGCACAATCGAATCTATCGAAGCGTTTTATCATCAACTTGATGTCGCAACTAAGCTCGAAAACTATGGTGAGAGCCGTGAACAAGCTATCGATGCCATCATTGCTCAACTAAACAAACACGGCATGACTGTTTTAGGTGAAAACCAGGCGATCACACTTGAACGTAGCCGAGAAATCTTAGAGTTAGCTGTCTCATAACTGCAACAATTCTTCACTGCCCTTCCTAGGGTTTAACGGTATTGTGACTTAACAGTCACAATACCGTTTTTTTATGCTATTTTGTAAGCCACATCACGTTCAAAACGAGGAGGCTTCTAAAAACAACGATTCCCTCCAGACAAAAAATCGGCCGTGTTGGTTAGTAAAGAGACAACTGTCCAGCTTTACACAAATAAAAATAATTGAGATCAAAGAACGAGTTAACTCGTTAATTAAGTTTTGATTTGTTGTAGTGATGTACTACATAATTTTGTCTGTTCGAGAAAACACTTTATGTGGCTAGTTGTTGTCGTATTAGCATTCATACATATCATCAGTATCCGTAAAGGCTCTAAATGGCTCTTTTACGTTTCTAAACCATTACCAGTGCTCTGTATGCTTGGTATTTTAATTCAGTCCCCGGCTTACCCAATGCCATATGCGCATTGGATTTTGATTGGCTTATCGCTCTCGTTGCTTGGTGACGTGTTATTAATGCTCCCTAGAGACAAGTTCATTACAGGATTAGTGCTCTTTTGCTCTGCCCATCTCTCCTATAGTTATGGTTTTGCCATCATGTCAGCGTGGCATTTTACACCTTGGCTCCCAATTGCCTTGTTCGGACTCGGTATATGCGTCTACTGGTTGTTCCGACCGGATCTCGGTAAAGAAAAACGGCCAGTTGCTAGTTATATATTGGTACTGATGACTATGTGCTGGGCTTCGATCGAGTATTATTTGAGTGGGAAAACACAATCCTCCTCTTTTGCAGTGCTCGGAAGCTTTATCTTTATTATCTCTGGCATCGTATTGGCTTTCGAACGCTTTGGAGGACGGTCAATATTTTCACGACAAGTTGTCATGGTGACCTACTATTCTGCACAGACACTAATGGTTATGTCTGTTGTTGCGATTGTTGTTCGTTATCCGTATCTCGTTGAACTGAGTTAGTCATACTCTAGACTCTAGACTGCACCAACATTAAAGAAACATGGATGTATCTTGTAAGCGATCTGAATAGAGTCTTAAAATCATCGCCTAAACATTAGCTTATTCTTAATGAAATTACGCGCACAACTTGCTATTGTAAAAGGATATTTTTCCGTTATAGCGTGCCCCTTTGAAAGAGAATACTCCCGTCGTTGAGTTTAGCGACGTAAATAAGTGGTATGGCGATTACCACGCTCTAAAAGACATCAACTTCTCCGTGCATTCTGGCGAGATCGTCGTGGTGTGTGGCCCTTCAGGTTCCGGAAAATCAACGCTCATTCGTTGCATCAATCATCTTGAATCGATTCAAGAAGGCCAGCTTCATGTGTTCGACCAGCCTTCTCACGCAAAATCTCTCAAGCCCGGTAAAATCGGCATGGTGTTCCAACACTTTCACCTTTTTCCTCATTTGACTGTACTGGAAAACCTCACCTTAGCGCCGATTCGCACACACAAATTATCAAAACAAGAAGCTGAAAAACGCGCAAGACATTACCTAAAGCGAGTCAATATTGAAGAGCAAGCGAGTAAGTATCCTATCCAGCTTTCTGGCGGTCAGCAGCAACGCGTCGCGATTGCCCGCTCCTTGTGTATGGAACCGGATTTACTCCTGTTTGACGAGCCAACTTCAGCGCTTGATCCGGAAATGATCAACGAAGTGTTGGATGTCATGGTTGAGCTGGCTCAAAGCGGAATGACGATGATTTGCGTCACGCATGAAATGGGATTTGCCAAAAAAGTAGCGAACCGCGTGGTATTTATGGATGAAGGCCAAATCGTGGAAATGAACTCTCCAGTCGCCTTATTTGAGACACCACAGCATCCACGCACCCAAGCATTTTTGAACCAAATTTTAAGTTACTGATGATAGTTCGCGTAATCAAACCTGTCCTTCAAGCTTTACTGCAAATGACGCTCCTCTTCATAGCGATTGTGTGGGTGTTGGACTCTGGTGCCGACGCTATGGGCTATCAATGGCAATGGGAGCGCGTACCTGATTACATCGCTTTTTATGAAGATGGAGAATGGTGGCCGGCAGAACTTATTGATGGGCTATTGGTCACGCTTAACATCTCGGCAATTAGTCTATTTTTTACCTTAGTATTAGGGTTGGTTACCGCGTTACTAAGGCTTAGCGATTCGAAAGTCGGCAATGTTATTGGTACCACTTATGTCGAAGTAATACGTAACACGCCGTTGTTGGTGCAAATCTATTTACTCTACTTCGTGTTTGGCCCCGTGATTGGTTTGGACCGATTCAGCACCGCCGTTTTGGCATTATCCCTTTTCCAAGGTGCCTACACCGCGGAAATATTCCGTGCAGGTTTAAACAGTATTCCTAAAGGGCAATTCGAAGCAGCACAAACTCTCGGGCTATCACCGTTTTACACCTACAAAGACGTAATTTTGCCTCAGGTTTTACAGCGCACATTACCGCCATTAACCAATGAAGTGGTTTCTTTGATCAAAAACTCTTCCATTGTAAGCGTGATGGCGATTTTTGATCTAACAACACAGGCACGCAACATCGTCTCAGAGACGGCGATGCCGTTCGAAATTTGGTTTACCGTGGCAGCAATTTATCTTGCTCTCACTCTGTCACTTTCTGGCTTGTCTGCATGGCTAGAACACAAACTCGGAGCCAGTTGGCGCAAATTATAAGGAGATAACATGAAGTTATTCAAAGCGACCATTACTGCATTATTAGGGCTAGCCATCGCTATGCCTACAATCGCGAAAGAAGATGTCGCCACACCCAATGTAGATCAAATCAAAGAACGAGGCACTTTGCGCGTTGGTATGTCAACATTTGTACCTTGGGCAATGCGTAACAAGCAAGGTGAGTTAATCGGTTTTGAAATCGATGTTGCCAAACGCTTAGCACAAGATTCAGGTTTGAAAGTGGAATTCGTACCAACTGCGTGGGATGGCATTATTCCCGCACTACTGGCGAAAAAGTTCGACGTGATCATCGGTGGCATGTCGGTTACGCCTGAACGTTCCAAAAGCGTGTTGTTTACTGAGGCCTACTCGCACTCAGGCGTTCAAGTAGCAGCAAACAAAGAACTCGCCTCTGGTTTTAGCGAATTTTCGGATTTTGACTCACGACGCGTAAAAATTGCGGCTCGTCGCGGCGCATTCACCGTTCAAGTAGCCAGAGAAACCTTCCCGAAAGCGAAGATCCTGCAATTTGATGACGACGTGCAAGCGTTCCAAGAGGTGCTGAATGGTAACGCCCACGCGGTCATTGCTTCTAGCCCAAAACCAGAACATGAGACAGTGAAACACAGCGACAAACTATTCCTTCCATTCTCTGAGCGACTATCACAAGGCAACGAAGCCTTTGCAGTTCGCTTGGGGGAAGAAGATAAAAAGGCCTTTTTCAATAAATGGATTGAAGCAAGAACCCAAGATGGATGGTTAAAACAACGTTATGAATACTGGTTCTCGACATTAGATTGGCAAGATCAAGTCGCGCAAGGCCAGTAATCTAAATGGCTCGTGGACGCCGCGAGCCTATACTCTCCAATCATCCATTTTACTTTTCCATAACTTATCGGAGTCAAATTTTTGGGCGAACACACTACCACTCGCACAGCACCCGCGAAATCCAGCACAGGCTACCTTTTACCACAATTAAACACACTAGACTGGGTACTACTTGTTATGTGCGGTATCGGTGGTGTTTGGCTGTACCATCGGTCCGCTGTTGGTGTGCATTATTTGTGGCAGTGGAAAGAGGCGCTTGAATTACTTTTCACGCCTAGAGCAGATGGTGGTTTGCCCTACTTCTTCCAAGGTTTGATTTCGACGTTAAGGCTCAGTATTTGGGGCATCAGCTTCGCATTAGTGTTTGGCACTTTGTTAGGCTTAGCACGCTTCTCTCGTTCCGTTTGGTTGCGCACACCTGCCAATGCGTTTATCCAGTTAGTGAGAAACATCCCTCCGTTGGTGTTTGTTTTTATTTTCTACTTTTTCATTTCTAACCAATTGATCCCGTTGCTCGGTTTGGAAGATCTTCTACGAAACTACAACGGCGAACCAAATGCGCTACAGCGCTTTCTGTTTGGGCCTTCTAACCTTTGGGAAAACCTTGCCTCTGGCGTGTTATGCGTCGGCTTACTCTCTTCTGCCTACATTGCAGAAGTTGTGCGCGGTGGTTTACAAAGTATCGACCAAGGTCAGTGGGAAGCGGCTGACTCATTGGGCTTGTCTCGATGGGTGAAATACCGATTTGTTATCGCGCCACAGGTGCTTAAATCAATAACACCTGCACTTGCCGGTCAAACCATCTCTTTGGTGAAAGACACCTCTATTGTTTCACTGATTTCGATACAAGAAATGACGTTTGTTGGGACAGAGATGGCAAATTCATCAGGGTATATATTTGAAATTTGGTTGATTGTCGGCCTTGCTTACTTCTTAATCTGTTTTGGTCTGTCACTTATTTTCCGCCATATTGAAGCAAAATCGGAAGCCATTTCAAATTAACTCGACCGCATATGTAATTAGGCACATTTGATTCTTCAAATCAGAATTGCACCCTGTTACATTGGCAAGATGCTAAATTTTCGGCGTTTTTCATGGAGTTAAAGAATCAATCCGACTACGAGCGATACATAAAACAAGATAATCTTGGTGAATATTACGTAGTTCTCAATCAATTCACTTTTCACAGTGTTTATCAGCCAATTTTTGATAGACGCCAACGTATTATTGGTATGGAAGCCTTACTGCGTATTCGTGGCATTGATGGTTCCCTAATTCGTCCTGACGTGTTTCTGGCCAATAATGGTCTTGATCCCTACTTTCGCTTATGTGTAGAGTTTTTATCTAGAGCAATGCACATTCGAAATTTCGCACGCTATTTCGCAGGGACGCCGATCAAACTGTTTCTTAACGTCATGCCTCAAACGCTACTCACACTAACCAAAGACATGGGCTTTAAAGATAACGGCCTGCTTTACAAACGCCTTTCCGAACTTGGTATGAGCCCATCAGACGTAGTTTTTGAAGTAGTCGAAGAGTCATGCGGAGATACGGATTTATTAATCAAAGCCGTACAGTTAATGAAAGCAAATGGTTTTATCTTTGCTATCGATGATTTTGGCGCCCAACATTCTGATATCGCACGTGTTCAGCAGCTCTGCCCTGACATCATCAAAATCGATCGTTCCTATTTGCTAGACTACTGCGCCGGAGAAACCTTTTCCATACATAGCGCCGTTGATCTAGCGGATCATATGGGAGCAAAAGTCATTATAGAAGGGGTTGAAGAAGACGTGCAGCTACAAGCTATGTATCAACTTAATTTGGATTATTACCAAGGCTTTTACTTAGGAAAGCCTTGCGCCATTCATCACTGGACAGATAGCCTAAACATCGAGACGACAGTGCATTAACACTGCCCACTTACAGCACAGTGAAACCAAAAAAGCGCCGATATAATATGCTCGGCGCTTTTTAGTTTTACTCAGATGTCACTTATTTAGTTAAGCGTTCATTTCCCTAGAAAAAATCAATAGAATTACGTCCGCTCTTCGGATCACGAGTCGCTTGCGGTTTGTCTTCTTTTTTGCCTTTCTTAGCAGACTGAGACAACGCTTCTTTCTGCGCTTTACGCTCTTTATGTGCCGCTTTACGGCCTGTTGATTTAGGCCCAGAAGCTTTAGGTGACTTACTTTGACGAGACTTATCTTTACGAGAAGACTGCGCTTCTTTTTTCGCTTTCTTTTCTGCTTTTTGCTCTGCCGTTTCAGGTTCGGTTACTGGCGCATCGCAAACCACAACATAATATTCCTGGTTAAACTCAAAAAAGTCACCATCATACATCTTGCGGCGCTTACGTGTTTCTAGTTCACCATTCACCGCGACGTAGCCTTCCTCGATGATATGTTTTGCTTCGCCGCCACCGCTGACCAAGTTTGCGATCTTAAAAAGCTTGTACAGTTCGATTGGATGCGCATCAACATCGATGCCAATCGCTTCGATCTCAATCTCTTCGCCTTCTAAATACTCTTCGTGGTCGTAATCTTGGGTCATGTTACTTACTCTTACTATTTGATGCCCTGAAGTTTAAACGCAATGCTTAAAAATAGAAACCTCTGGCGATGTTCAATCACCGATTCGCCTTGGCATTTGAGCACCTCTTAACCCATTTAACTTGTCGCTCGTTAGCTTGTATACCGATGCGTAGCTCAAACGAAGCTGCAATTACGCAACCTGAAGGTATATACTCTCTAAGTTATTGTTGAAAAGAGCGAATACTTTGTCTCAACCAAGTAGAATTACCTTTGTCACTGCGAACTTGTTTAATTTTGTCGCACCGCCTAACGCCTACTATGATTTCGAGAACATATACTCGTTAGAGCAATGGCAAGACAAACTTTCGTGGACGCAACGTCAAGTTGAAAAACTGGAAGGCGACGTGATTGGCTTACAAGAAGTGTTCAGTATCGAGAAGACCCAGGAATTTTTTTCAACCATCGGCTACCCCTACTTTGCGACCGTTGACACCCCACATGTTGAGGATGAGTACATTTACTCAAGCCCTGTTGTGGCAATCGCCTCTCGGTTTCCAATAGAAAAAGTACAAGCGGTAGAGTTTGACTTAGCAACGCTTGAGCCTTTTGGAGTAAGTGTTGCTCCAGAGTTCAGTCGCAAACCTATCTATGCCCAAGTAATACATCCTGTACTTGGTCATATCGCCGTTTACGTAACGCACCTGAAATCTCAACGCCCGGCCGACTCAGAACAACCAGAAACGTCTAGCACGATTATTGGGCGCTGGTTATCCACCCAGCAAAGAGGCTGGGAAGCAGCGATGTTAAGAGACGCGATGCAAAAGAGGTATCGAAAAGAACCAATGCCGACAGTGTTAATGGGCGATATGAATCAACCTATCACTCCTATCAGTGTTAATAGCGCATTGGTATCCAACACTGGTGACAGTGTCACTGAATTACAACTCAAAGATGGTTGGATATTGCAAAGTGACGCTCAGAAGGATGAACGCCCCGCCACGCATTATCATTTTTCCACTGGGAACGTACTCGACTATATCTTGCTCTCACAAGAGTTTGACACCTTATCAGATATATCGGTTGCCGAGGTTGTTGACTATCAGGTGTCTAACCAACATCTGATCAACCCGATTTATGACAGAGATAAAAACGCCAGCGACCACGCATTTGTGGCGCTGACGGCTGAAGTAAAGCTTTGAGCAACCTATTTAGTGACTTAGTGACGTTTCACAATTTTACGCGGGATAAGTTCTACGCCAGGCTTGTAACGCTTAGCGGAAGCGTTGAGTGCTAACTCCATTGCGCTGTCCGCGATCAACTCAAACTGTTGAGGCAAAGAGTTGATTTTCACAGGCAAGAAGTCCAGCAGTCGATTATCACCAAATGTTGCTAAACGCACCTTTCCCATCAGTTCTGGTTTTTCTAGCATTACATCCAACACACCTTCTAACAGTGTATATGACGTTGTAACAATGGCATCTGGCAATGCGTTCTCTGTTAACCATCTCTCTAAGACTTTCTTGCCTTCTTCCCGGGAGAAGTGTTGTCCATAACCCACTGTTGCCGTTTTACCACCTTGTTGAGAAGCAGATAGAAAACCCAGTTCGCGCTCTTTCGACACTTGCAGATCTTGCAACGCACCAATCAAACCAATGGTTTTGATCTCTGGTGACAGTACCGATTCTGTAAGCTCAAAAGCAGCATCAAAATCTTCACTGATAACGCAACAAAAATGCTCATCATCCATTGGACGGTCAAGTGCTATAACCGGAGTGCCCGAGTTTTGTAACTTGAGATAATACTCATTAGCCGATGGCATACCACTTGCGACAAATAGCGCGTCAATTCGGCGACTGATTAGCGCTTCAGCAACCTTTTTCTCCGTTTCCGGATCATCATCTGAGCAGCCAATTAGAATTTGATAACCCGCCTTACGCGAGTTTTGTTCAATCAGTTTTGCAAGGCGTGCGTAACTGGTGTTCTCCAAGTCTGGGATGATAAGCCCAAATGAGCGTGAATTACCTGCCCGCAAGGAAGACGCCGCATGATCTGGCTTATAATTGTACTCATCTACAACGGCCATCACCTTTTTCTGAGTCTTCTCGCTGATGCGGTATTTCTGCGCTTTTCCGTTAATCACATAGCTTGCAGTTGTCTTAGAAACACCCGCTAATTTGGCTATTTCATCCAGTGTCATATTCTAAACCTTATTCTGTGCGCGCGATCATATTAATACATCAACGATCTTTCGATAAGTTGAATTATAAGCTGAACCGATTCAGTATAAAAGCTGAAAGGATTCAGCAAAACTTAAAAATTGACGTAAATCACCCGAACACGCAACAAACCAATTTGTGAGCTAGGCTATAGGACAGCGGCAAAGGCTCGTTTGTTAACGTCAGTTTTTAAAACAGTTTTTCTGAGTCTTTTAAAAAATTTACCAACAAGCTGAATCGATTTAGCTTGAAAGATAAAAGGTTTGAGGAGTGATAAGCGCTCAGAAGAAGCGGCGTTCAACTTCTCACACAGAATACATTTTTAAATTGATACCTTAAGGCTGGAGAAGCACCATGCTTAAGCTAAATAAGAACGACATTACCCTCTCGCAATCAGCGACAGATAAGTTTGAAGCAATAAAGAGTATTGCTCATAGCCTGACTGATAAAGGCCTAGTTGAACGCGGTTACGTTGAAGGCATGCTAAACCGTGAAAACCAAAACTCTACGTTTTTGGGGAACGGTATCGCCATCCCGCACGGTACAACCGACACTCGTGCAATGGTGAAAACAACGGGTGTTGCTGTGCATCACTTCCCACAAGGTGTCGACTGGGGTGATGGCAATACTGTGTTCGTCGCTATCGGTATCGCAGCTAAATCTGATGAACACCTTGGCATTCTTAAACAGCTCACCAAAGTGCTAGGCGCAGATGGCGTAGAAGAGCGTCTGCGTAATGCAAAAAATGAAGACGAAATCATCGCCCTACTGCACGGTGATGTTCAGCTTGAAGCAGACTTTGACGCTTCTTTAATTCAACTGATGTTCCCTGCGAGCGACATGCTACAGATGAGTGCTGTTGCAGGTGGTCTGTTGAAAAATACGGGATGTGCTGATAACGAGTTCGTTGCCGATCTCGTTACCAAACAACCAACTCACTTAGGTAATGGCCTGTGGTTAATTGGCAGTGACAAACATGTCACTCGCACAGGTGTGTCATTTGTCTCGACGGCAAACGACTGCGAATATGAAGGTCAAAAAGTGCGTGCACTTTTCGCGTTCGCAGCATGTAACAATGCTCACCAACCTATCCTAAAAACGCTTTCTAATATTGTGTTTAACAATGAACACGGCAAGCTTTTAGATGCATCAGTAGAACAGATTCTTGCTTTGTTCAAAGGTGAAGAAGTCACAGCTGCATCTTCAGAAGAAGGCAATACCGCTGTATTTAAAATCAAAAACTCTCACGGCCTACATGCTCGTCCGGGGGCAATGTTAGTCGCAGAAGCGAAAAAGTTTGAATCCACTATACGTGTTTCCAACCTAGACGGAGATGGAAAAGCAGTAAACGCGAAGAGCCTAATGAAAGTTATCGCGCTGGGCGTTAAGCACGGTCACCAACTTCAATTTACAGCAGAAGGCCCTGATGCGCCGCAAGCCTTGGAGTCTATCGGAAATGCAATCGCTTCTGGCCTTGGTGAAGGTTAAGGATCCGATATGACAAACAAAACAAATAAGGTTGTCACTATTACGCTCAACCCAGCATTGGATTTAACAGGTTCAGTAAATGAACTAAACGTTGGTTCCGTGAGCTTAGTACAGCAAAGCAATCTCCACGCTGCTGGTAAAGGTGTCAACGTAGCAAAAGTATTGAGCGATTTAGGCGCAGACGTCACGGTTACCGGCTTTCTCGGTAAAGATAACCCTGAGCTATTTCATCAGCTTTTCAATGACATCAACGTTAAGAATGAATTTGTGGAAGTAAAGGGTGCCACTCGTATCAACGTTAAGCTGGTTGAGGCCAATGGCAACGTCAGTGATATCAACTTCCCTGGCGTTCAAGTAGCGGCCGACGAAATTACTCGCTTTGAGGAGACACTATTTCGTCTAGCGGAGACGCATGATTACTTTGTACTTGCAGGTAGCTTACCTGGAGGCGTAACCGCCGAACAATGCGCTGCATGGATAGAAGCACTGCATCAACAAGGCAAAAAGGTGTTGTTCGACAGTAGCAAAGCCGCATTGAAGTCAGGTATTGAGGCTCACCCATGGTTGATTAAGCCCAACGATGAAGAACTTGGTGATTTTGTTGGCGAACATCTAGCAACACCTGAACAATGCCAAGCTGCAGCGCAAACACTGAGCGACAAAGGCATAGAAAACATCGTGGTTTCTATGGGACCTGACGGTGTTATGTGGCTCAACCAAGGCGAATGGCTTAGTGCAAAACCGCCTCGAATGCATGTCGTGAGCACCGTTGGCGCAGGCGATACGCTGGTCGCTGGCTTGTGTTGGGGCCACATGCAACTGATGCCTAAAAACGATTTATTGCGCTTCGCTACGGCACTTTCTGCTTTGGCAGTTAGTCAAGTTGGCGTAGGGCTAACCAGTCAGGAAGAACTGGAAAATATCAAGCGACAAACTGAAGTTAGCGCGCTTTACCCTATTACAAACTTAGAACAAAACTAAGGAACAGAAGGTTATTGTATGAATATTGCCATTATTACTGCCTGTCCAAGCGGTGTAGCAAATAGCATCCTTGCGGCAGGATTACTAGAACAAGCCGCCGCAAAATTAAACTGGAATGCCAAAATAGAATGTCAATCAAGTGTGGTTGAACCAACACTATTGACGGAAGCTGACGTTGAACAAGCAGAAGTCATTGTCATTGCGGCAAATACTAGCGTCGACACTTCTCGTTTTGTAGGAAAAAAGGTTTACCAAGCGGAAATTAACGAAATAGCAAAAGACGCAACTGCGTTTCTCCAGCAAGCGGTTGAAAACGCCACTTTACTTGAAAAAGCAACCACACTTGCAGCCCCTATCACTGCAGATACAACATCAGCAGCGAAGAAAATTGTTGCAATCACCGCTTGCCCTACTGGCGTTGCGCATACCTTTATGGCGGCAGAAGCTTTAGAAGAAGAAGGCAAGCGTCGTGGCCATCAAATCAAGGTGGAAACTCGTGGTTCAGTTGGCGCTAAAAACCAACTGACTGAGCAAGAAATTGCAGACGCCGATCTGGTGATCATTGCTGCCGATATTGAAGTGCCACTTGATCGCTTTAACGGCAAAAAGATGTACCGCACGAAAACAGGCCCAGCTCTGAAAAAAACAGCCGAAGAGATGGACAAAGCATTCGAGCAAGCCACTGTGTATCAGCATTCTGGTTCAGCTAACTCTTCATCTACCACCGAAGAGAAAAAAGGCGCTTACAAACACCTAATGACGGGTGTTTCGCACATGCTTCCTGTTGTCGTTGCAGGTGGTTTGATCATCGCACTATCTTTCGTGTTCGGTATTGAAGCATTTAAAGAAGAAGGCACACTAGCAGCAGCCTTGATGAACATTGGTGGTGGCTCTGCATTCGCATTGATGATTCCTGTACTTGCTGGCTATATTGCGTTTTCAATCGCTGACCGTCCTGGTCTGGCTCCTGGTCTTGTTGGTGGTATGCTAGCAAGTTCTACTGGCGCAGGTTTCCTTGGCGGTATCGCGGCTGGTTTCATTGCTGGTTACGCAGCGAAACTCCTCGCAGATAAGGTGAAACTGCCACAATCGATGGAGGCGCTTAAACCGATTCTGATTATTCCATTTGTGGCAACATTGTTCACCGGACTTGTCATGATCTACATCGTAGGCGGCCCAGTTTCAGGCATCATGAACGGCCTGACTGACTTCCTAAACAACATGGGATCTGACAGTGCAGTACTACTGGGTATTATCCTTGGCGCAATGATGTGTTTCGACCTAGGAGGCCCGGTAAACAAAGCCGCTTACGCATTTGGTGTTGGCCTTTTGGCTTCACAAACTTACGCGCCAATGGCGGCAATCATGGCCGCAGGTATGGTTCCTGCGCTAGGTATGGGTTTAGCGACCTTCATTGCGAAGAACAAATTTGAACAAAATGAACGTGAGGCAGGTAAAGCATCATTTGTCTTGGGCCTTTGTTTCATCTCTGAAGGCGCAATTCCATTTGCTGCGAAAGATCCAATGCGCGTGATTCCATCTTGTATGGCAGGTGGCGCGCTTACTGGTGCCCTATCGATGCTATTCGGTGCGAAATTAATGGCACCACACGGCGGTCTATTCGTGCTGCTAATTCCTAACGCAATTTCACCAGTATTAATGTATTTAGTGGCTATTGCAGCAGGTACAGCGGTAACTGGCTTTACTTACGCATTCTTAAAAAGCAAAGCAGAAGCGAAACAAGAAGTCGCAGCTTAATTAGAGCGACTCCGGTTAACAATGCCACCCTCGAATTTGGCATTTAGCACCTCCCTTTAATTCCGGTTAAGGGAGGTGCTTTTTATTCCGCAGCCGGAACGGCTACAATGTCTACTTCCCCACTGCTCATATCCACCGTTGCTTGATAAGCGCTATGCGGGTCACCGTAGTGCTTGAAGGTAAAGTGGTAAACGTTAGCTGGCGTCCACAAGGTTTTTGATTCTGCGGGCAGAATGTCATAGCCGTCTTGCTGATAAAGCTCTGTCGCCATTACATTTGCGATTGCCGCCTGCTGGTTAGCGTCTCGATCCACCTTTGGCTCTAGTGACGGGTTACTTGGATAAGACTCACCGTTGTAACTCATGAGTCGATATGAGCCATTACTCCAAACGATAAAGTCCTGCCAACCATTACTGTAACTGTCGGCTAGTACAATAGGCGTGCGAGTTACCGACATTCGATTAATAACGTTTCCCTCATTATCAAACATATATGCAGAGCAGCCACCACTACCACAGAAATAGCGATCTTGAAGCAACACTATGTGTTCTGCCTTTCCGTCGCTGTTTAGGTCGGCGCTACCCGATAGATAACGTAGATTGTCTTGCTCGAGCGACAGCCCTTCAGGGGCTAAAACCTTACTATCAATCCAACTGGAAATGACTTCAGCACTAACACTGTTGACTTTAGGGGCAGGTTGTTTGGTTTCTGTCGGCATGCTATCCGTCGCGGTGCAGCCAACCAAGGTGAAAGAACCAACGAAGAAGAGTCCGTTTAATATGCGCTTATTCATGTAATCTCAATCTTTGATGTGTCGTTACATCAGTATACGCATGATTTGCATTGTAATCGTAAGAAAATCATTAAAATCAAGCAAATGAATGGTTTGGTATATATTAGTAAGATCAAAAAAGCCCCGAAGAAAACCTTCAGGGCTAGGCAGGAAGCTGGCAAATAGCCAGGAGTCCCTATGCAGTGGTCGGTTTTACCCTAAACAGAATTGCAAACATCACTGGCACCACTATCAGTGTCAGTACAGTAGCAAAACCAAGACCTGCCATAATCGTTATTGCCATCGAGCCAAAGAAGGCGTCGAAGACCAGTGGAATCATCCCCAAGATAGTTGTTAGGGCAGCCATACTTACCGGACGAACGCGGCTTATCGCACTATCGACAATCGCGAGGTAAGGATCTTTACCTGACTCCAACTCAAGGTTAATTTGGTCAAGCAACACAATACCGTTTTTCAAAATCATGCCACTTAGGCTTAACAAACCAAGGAATGCTGTAAAACTGAACGGCATGTTCGTGGTAAGCAAACCAAAAGCAACGCCAATGATAGCTAACGGAACGGTGAACCAAATGACCAACGGCTTTTTGATTGAGTTAAACAGTAAAATAGTAATGATGAACATCAACAAGTAACCCATCGGCAATGAACCGAATAGGCCTTCTTGTGCATCTTTGGATGATTCGTACTCACCACCCCATGTGATTTCGTATCCTTCTGGAACATGCAATGCCATCACTTTAGGCTGTACACGAGCAAATAAGCTTGCTGCCGTGTCGTCACTCAACACATCATGGTCCGCGAGAACGGTTAACGTACGCTTACGGTCACGGCGCTGAATTAGCGGCTCACTCCAATCCAGTTGAACGCCATCAATCACTTGATCAACCGGAATATACGTTTGCAACGAAGGACTCCAAATGGTCACGTTTTGTAGTGATTCAAAATCTACGCGTTCTTCTTCAGGAAGGCGTGTCATAATTGGCAACGTATGTGTACCATCACGCAAGTAACCTAAGGTGCTACCACCAAACGCCATTTGCAGTGTGCTTGAAAGATCTTCTTTCGAAATACCTAAGCGACGAGCTTTAGACTCATTGAAAACGGGTACAAGTTCCTTGGTGCGCTCTCGCCAATCGTGACGAATGTTTCGGGCACCAGGGTCGGTATGAAGGATGTCTTCAACTTGCACCGCCAAGTCACGTAAAACTTGTGGATCAGGGCCAGTAATACGCGCTTCGATCTTAGACGCTGGTGATGGACCAAACTCCATCAATTTAAACTGGAACGTAGGCGCATCAAATGTTTTCGCCAGATTCGCATCTAACTTATGCAGTAAACCAAACATTTTCTCACGATCAATCGCGCGAACTTGGAACTGAGCGTACGCTTCGTAACTTTTTTCTGGTTGATAGGTTAAAGCAAAACGCTGTAGGCCCTGCCCAATCGAAGCAGAAACAAAGTCAATATCATCTTGCTGACGAATGTAGCTTTCGACCTCTTCAGCTTTTTTGATCGTTTCACGGATGTCAGTACCCTCTGGCATCCACATATCCACGTAGAACATCGGCGTATTCGATGGTGGGAAGAACTGCTGTTTTACATTACCAAATGCCACGACAGCACCCACTAATAGCGCCACCATGCCAGCAACGGTAAGCCAGCGGAATCGCAATGCAAATTTCAGTGATGCCCCAAATACGACAAACAACCAGCCTTTATAAGGATCATCTTCGCTAGTACCCTGCTCTTTGTTTTCCTCTTTCAACAAAAGATCGGCAAGGAAAGGCGTCAGTGTAATAGCGGTAATCCAGCTTAAAAATAGTGAGAAACACAGCACCCAGAATAGAGAGCCCATGAACTCACCTGTCGCATCTTGCGACAAGCCGATAGGTGCAAAAGCCGTAATTGCAATAACAGTCGCGCCCAGCAAAGGCCATTGTGTTTGCTTTACAATATCGACAGCCGCTTGAACTTTGGTACGCCCTTTCTTTAGGCCAACCAATATGCCTTCCACGACAACAATCGCGTTATCAACCAGCATACCTAAGGCAATAATTAACGCGCCAAGAGAAATACGATGCAGTTCGATGTTGTTGTAATTCATCAAAATGAAGGTACCAAACACCGTCAATAACAACACAACTCCAATGATGACACCACTGCGTAAACCCATAGTAAACAGCAACACAATGATTACGATCGCCACTGCCTCCGCTAGACTAATTACAAACGCTTTAACAGATTCATCCACCTCATTGGCTTGGTTGTAAAAGTAGTTCATATCGATGCCAGCAGGCTTGATAGACTCTAGGCTCGCGAGCTCCGCATCCAAACGTTCACCAACCTCAACCACGTTCACACCCGATGCAAACGAGATACCGATATTAATCGCTTTTTGACCGTTAAAGAGTACGACGTTGCTTGGCTTCTCTTGAATACCGCGAGAAATCGTTGCTACGTCTTTTAGACGAATTAGATTTCCTGTGTCACGGCCATGAATGATCAGATTTTCTAGTGCTTCTACAGTGTTTAAGGTGCCGCTTGGGCGAATAACAAGGCTTTCGCCATTAACCATCACTTCACCTGCTGAAACCACATTGTTTTGCTGGTTCAACAAGCTCGAAACCACATTCATGTCTAAATTCAGTGCAGCAAGGCGATCAAGTGAGATCTCAACGAATAGCATTTCTTGCTGATCGCCCGTGATGTCTACCTTACCAACACCATCAACAAGCTCGATTTCACGGGTCAGGTAATCCGCATAACGTTTCAGCTCTACATAGTCGTAATCGTCACCAGTGAGCATTAACATCACGCCATAAACGTCACCGAAATCATCAATGATCTGTAAAGACTGAACACCTTGAGGCAATGATGGTCGTAAATCATTAATTTTACGGCGCATTTCATCCCAAATTTGCGGCAGTTCATCAGGACCATAGTCCATTTCCATGCTCACCGTTATTTGAGACATACCATTAGAAGACGTAGAGGTAATTTTGTCGATATAAGGGAGTTTTCGAATCTCTTTTTCTAGAGGATACGTCAGCTCTTCTTCAACTTCTTTTGACGTCGCGCCAGGGTATGTTGAGATGATCATGGCATCTTTGATCGTAAATGCCGGGTCTTCTAATCGTCCAAGCTCCAAAAATGACGTTAAACCACCAACAGCAAGGATAATAATGAACAACCAGCTGATGACTTTGTTTTTTATTGAATACTCAGCAATGTTCATTATTGGTTATTCTCCACAACATCCACATGTTTACCTTCGCGTAATTTACGCAGATTTGAATTAATCAGAATATCGCCCTGGCTAACACCTGACGACACAATGGCTCCATTGCCATTCACTTGAGAAATCATGACAGGCACTCGTGTGACAATGTCACCTTCTTTTTTCCACACAAAGAACTCATTCCCTTCACTGCCTGCTTGAAGCGCCGTGACAGGAACACTGTAACCATCAATAGAGGTAATGCCCGCCTTCACCATATCGACCAAAACGCTTACGCTGGTTCCCGGCAATATCTCTGTTTTTGGCTGTGGCATCGTCAAGTACATTTCGTAGGTTTGAGTTTCAGCGTTGGGTTCACTTGTGTGCTCTAAATAGTCCAAAGCAAATCTGCCATCGATGCCGGAGAAGGTTGCTCTAGGCTTGTAGCTCATGCTGTCTGAGTTTGGGTCTACCATCGCTAAAACATTGTCGGAAAGCTCAATACGCACGTAAACCAAATCGTTTTGGTATAGGTTTAACACGGGTTCACCAATTGCCACACGCTCAAAACGTTCTTTGAAAACATCAGATACTTTACCGGCGAACGGGGCGAATAAACGGGTGTAATTCAATTGATTGGTCGCGTTATAGAAAGTAGCCTCAGCTAGCTCTTTATTGGCGGTTAGCTCATCAAGTTCCGCTTTTGAAATCATTTGACGTGCATGCAAGTCTTCACCGCGTTTAAGCTGACGAATTGCGAGTGTGTATTGTGCTTCTGCGTCATTCACGGCTTGCTTCTCTTTGCTATCATCTAGCTTTGCGATCATTTGCCCCTGCTTCACAACGTCACCCGCTTTAACCAATACGTGCTGAACTTCCCCAGCGCGGCGAAATGCCATTGGCGTTTGCTCTGCAGGCACTACTATGCCTTTGAACGCGCGATGTTGACTTTCTACTGGTGCATCCACCGAGATAGTCGACACAAAAAGTGGCTGCTCGACGATAGCTTGGTTTTCATTTTTGCACCCTGTTAAAACTGCAAGTGCAATCGCAGAGATCGTAAGTAGAGAACGTTTCATTAAATGCCTCCCTCACGAACCCAAGCTTTCACCACTTGTCCTTCAACCAGTCTCTCAACACCAGCAATAACAACGTAATCATTGTTATCAAGCCCGGCTTTCACACCACCTGCTGCGTCAAGTGACACAGTGACTTTATTGACCTGCTGCGTGCTTCTGTCCATTACCCAAACTTCACCTTGCGTCCCATTTTTGTTGACCCAAGCAGACTGAGGTAACGTCATCGCGTCCGATACATGTTGTTTAGCAATGTGTACCTGCCCAGTCATACCTGTCAGCAAATTGCGATCTTCTGGTCGAGTGATGGTCACGATCGCCTCATAACTATTGGTATCGATGTTTGGCTGCGTCGAAATTTCTTTAAATTGCCCAGGGATACGTTTTCCTGGCTCGCTATCCATCGTCACCCACATATCGGAGTTTTGCAGTGACTCAAGTGATACAGATTCCGCATAACTTACTGGCAAGGTGAACGACACATCCAACGTCGTGTTATCAATGAGATTCAAGATCTCCTGCTTCTCTGCTACTACTTGAAACGGGTTGACATAGGTATATGACACAATGCCATCAAACGGTGCGTGAATTTTGGTATAGCTCAAATCGGTTTTAGCTTGTTCGTAGTTCGCCAATGCCGCTTTATATTGAGTTTCTTTCTGATCGTACTCATCAGTACTAATGAGTTTTTTTCCGTAAAGGTTTTTCGCGCGGTCCCATTGTGTTTTCGCTAACGCGTACTGCGCTTGAGCGGCATCTAACGCAAGCTGAAGATCTTTAGGGTCTAACGTTGCGAGCACTTCACCTTTTTGGACCTTTTGACCCATGCGTACACGTAATTCATCTACCTCTCCACCAACCTGAAAAGAAAGCTGCGCGCGATGTGTTGCATCAATACGCGCTAAAAAGGCGTGCGAGTCTTCAAGTTCTAGGTCTTTCACCGCCAGTAATTTTACAGGTTTGATTAAAGGTTCAGACGGCTCAGAAATGGCTTTATTACACCCAGTTAGCATTCCAGAAAGACTTAATGTCACCACTGCGCCAACTAAAGTGCGCTTTAAATATTGTTTTCGCACCCGCTTTCTCCGTAGGTTTTATATATTACACAGCCGTGCAGTATAAGCAGAATTTGAAATTGATCAACATATTTTCCAGGTGGATAGCAAATTAATTAGTCAAAGCGTTCGGTTTCTGGTAAAAGTAAGCGCGTGATTAATATTCGGGAAAATTCGAACTATGAATGAAAGAAAGCAGGGGCGTAGAAGTGCTGAAGCAGCAGAACAAACTAAGTGTCTGATCCTTAAAGTGGCAGCAGATATGTTTTGTGAACTTGGTTACGAGCGTGTCTCGCTGCGCAATATCAGTGAAAAGGCTGGTGTTTCACATAGTTTGATCCGTCACCACTTCGGCAGCAAAGAGAAAATCTGGCAAGCGGTTAGCGATGCAATGGACGAGTTCATGCAGTGCTATATGGCTGAACTCATCAATGAAATGCCGGAGAACACACCTTCGAATAGAAAAATTTATCTGTTTATGGTTCGCATGCTAGCATTTGCTCTCGTCAATCCTCATCCAGTACAGATGATCGCCGATGCCATTCGACAAGGCGATGACGGTGCTCTACTGCAGTATTTCTTAAAGTCAAAAGATGAGTTCGCTGCAATATTTACCGGAATTTTCGAGCAGTACAACAGCGAAAACCCTAATGCACAATTTGATCAGTGGGAATCAAAGTGGCAAATGTTGATCTTCGCACATGGTGCTGTCAGTCTCGCGCCAATGATGCAAGAAACATGGCCGGATATTGCAGATAATCGCGAAAAACTGCTGATCAAGCATTGGGAATTGTTTAATACCATTATGGCCTCTCAATTTGGGATCGCAAAAGAAGAGATGATTCATCCGGAAAAGCTTGAAGATATCGTTATTGATATGTGCTGTACTATTGATGAAGCAGTAAACTAAAAGCAAACAAGCGAAAAAATGCCGAGCTACAAAGCTCGGCATTTTTGTTTCAATTCGTTTTAACCACGGTAGTAGCGTTGTGGTACGAACGGCATTTTTTCAACTGTCATTGGTAGCATTTTGCCACGCACTTCAGCGAACACTTCAGTACCAATCGCCGCCAAATCCGCACGAACATACCCCATTGAGACTGGCTTACCTGCATTCGGGCCCGCCGTACCACTGGTTACAACGCCAATTTTAACGCCGTCAGCATCAAACAGTTCAACACCTTCACGCACTGGCGCTTTGGTTTGACCTACTAGACCCACACGCTTACGCGCCACATCTTTAGTCTCAATCTGCTTAAGAATAATGTCTGCGCCAGGGAAACCACCTTCACGTTCACCACCAATACGACGAACTTTTTGGATACCCCATAGCAAGCTCGCTTCAACAGGTGTTGTTGTTGTGTCTAGGTCATGACCGTATAGACAAAGGCCACACTCAAGACGAAGCGAATCACGAGCACCAAGGCCAATCCATTCAACTTCATCTTCCGCAGTCAGTTTCCGTGCTAGCTCTTCCGCTTTGTCAGCAGGAACCGAAATTTCGTAACCGTCTTCGCCTGTATAACCACTACGAGAAACAATGCACTCGGCGCCTAAAATATCGACTTTACGAATATCCATGAACAGCATTTCAGAAACTTCTGGTGCAAAACGCGCCAATACAGCCGCCGCTTTAGGGCCTTGGATTGCAAGTAGAGCTCGGTCTTCGATAATTTCTAGCTCAACACCAGATGGTAAATGCGCTTGTAGGTGTGCGATATCTTGCGCTTTACATGCTGCGTTCACAACCACAAACAGATGATCGCCTAGGTTAGCCACCATCAAGTCGTCCATGATGCCGCCCTCTTCATTAGTGAAAAAAGCGTAACGCTGTTTACCAGACTCAAGATCCACAATATCCACTGGAACTAATGTTTCTAGGAACGCAGCTGCACCGTCACCAATTAGGCGAAGCTGTCCCATGTGAGAAACGTCAAACAGACCTGCCGCATCACGAGTATGTAAGTGTTCCTTCTTTACGCCTAGAGGATACTGAACAGGCATATCGTAACCCGCGAACGGGACCATTTTGGCACCAACTTCAACGTGAAGTGCGTGTAGTGGTGTTTTCAGTAGTTCTTGAGTCATTTTCGTCTCCATTTAGATAGACCCGAGAATGCTATCGGCATTCGATGTGTTTCCAATAATAAACATGGCTCATTCTATTTTGCACGAACAAGACGTAGATCGACTTGCAAAAGTGTGACTCTTAACATTTTAATCACAACAAATCGTACAAAAAAAGCGCTTTAATGAGCAAGTTCTCATCAAAAAAGCGCCTTTTCATCATAACGACCACCAACAGCAATCGTTTGCTTTCACTATAGGAAATTTACAAGTATTTATCACTATTTGGCTGTCACCCACAAAATGAGCGCATCTTCCTCGCTAACACTGGTCAACATATGTCCCATATTTGCATCGTAATAAACGCTGTCTCCCTCGCTTAAAACAACAGGTTCGTAAAACTCAGAATAGAACATGACCTCACCAGATAAGATAAGCAGAAATTCTTCGCCATCATGACGAACCCAGTCTTTATATTCATCAAAACTACGAGCTCGAATTTGGCTCTTAAACGGCATCATTTTCTTATTGGAAAGTTGTGTCGCGAGCAGTTCATGTTCATAAGTTTGTGTTGGGTGTGGTTTACCTTCATTCTTCTTGGTAACATCCCTACGCCCTGTCGCTACCTTTTTTCTAGGTGGCTCAAAGAGTTGTGGCATGTCAATTTGTAAGCCTAGTGCCAATTTTTGCATCGCTTGAAACGTCGGGGAGATCTGCTCATTTTCTATTTTGCTCAGTGTAGATCGAGCAAGCCCGGTTCGCTGACTGGCCTCTTCTAATGTGATACCGAGTTTCGAGCGGATATCCTTAATACGCTGGCCCAGTTTTAACGGCTCAATATTTTGGTCATGTTGCTCTTTTGCCAACGTCATCGATGGGTATTCATCGTAAATACTTTCTGCCATAAATCCCTCTATAGATATCCATATTTTTTGTCTTACTCGCATTGTGCATGAAGCACATAGTGGATAGAAGTCCACCAAGTGAATTAAACCGTGCTCTTGTTAACAAATTTTGAAATCTTGTTTCCTATAGGAAATTTTTGGTTGATTGTTCCCGTCACAGGCGCTATGTTACCAACTTGTTAGATGTAGAGATGCATATTTCCGTAAGAGATTGGTAAAGGAAACACGCAATCCAACGGAGTTTTTGCCCAAATTTAGGGCCGGATGTTCACTCTGTTCTGCTACGCAGTTCAGCTGTTTTTGAGGACAAATGAACCACAACCGCAAATCATAACTCATCTATTGCGGGTTCATTTTCAGATTTGGAAGGTCAACTACCATGAATAAGAGTTACCCTAACCACAGCTTGGAAAACTTTTTCTCTACCAACCTCTCTGCGACAGATGATGCTGTCTTTGCTGGAATTCAAGCGGAATCCGCTCGCCAAAACGAACAAATCGAACTTATCGCTTCCGAGAACATTGTTTCTAAAGCGGTAATGCAAGCTCAAGGCACATGCCTAACAAACAAATACGCTGAAGGTTACCCAGGTCGTCGTTACTATGGTGGTTGTGAGCACGTAGATACAGTGGAAGCCATTGCTATCGAACGCGCAAAAAAACTTTTCAATTGTGAATACGCAAACGTTCAACCACACTCAGGGGCACAAGCAAACGGCGCAGTAAAGCTGGCACTGCTTCAACCTGGTGACACCATTCTTGGTATGTCTTTAGACGCAGGTGGTCACCTGACGCACGGCGCACGCCCTGCACTTTCTGGTAAATGGTTTAATGCAGTTCAATACGGTGTTGATCGCGAAACACTAGAAATTAACTACGAAGATGTTCGTGAGCTAGCACTTGAGCACCAACCTAAAATGATCATCGCAGGTGGTAGCGCTATTCCACGTACTATCGACTTTGCAAAATTCCGTGAAATCGCAGACGAAGTAAATGCAATTCTTATGGTCGACATGGCGCACATCGCTGGTCTTATCGCAACAGGCGCACACCCTAGCCCATTGCCACACGCACACGTTGTTACGACTACAACACACAAAACATTGCGTGGCCCTCGCGGCGGTATGATTCTTACTAACCACGAAGACATCATTAAGAAAATCAACTCAGCCGTATTCCCTGGCCTACAAGGTGGCCCACTGATGCACGTTATCGCAGCCAAAGCGGTCGCATTTGGTGAAGCGCTTGGCCCTGAATTTAAAACTTATATTGATTCGGTGATCAATAACGCAAAAGTCCTAGCGGAAGTATTGCAAACTCGCGGTTGCGACATCGTAACTGGTGGCACAGACACGCACCTAATGCTGGTTGACCTTCGTCCGAAAGGGTTGAAAGGCAATAAAGCAGAAGAAGCTCTAGAGCGTGCTGGGATCACATGTAACAAAAATGGCATCCCATTCGATACAGAGAAGCCTATGATTACATCGGGCATCCGTTTAGGAACGCCTGCGGGTACAAGCCGCGGCTTTGGCGCTGAAGAATTCAAACTCATCGGTAATTGGATTGGTGACGTACTGGACGGTTTAGTGAACAACCCTGAAGGTGACGCAGAAGTTGAAAAACGCGTTCGCAAAGAAGTAAAAGAACTTTGCAGTCGCTTTCCTCTATACCAGTAAACGATTTTTTTGAAATCATAATAATTCCTGACAAGTTATTCGGAGATTAAGCAATGGACAAAACACTGAAGTTTGCAGATAGCCACGAGTGGGTACGTGACAACGGTGACGGCACAGTAACAATTGGTATTTCTGAGCATGCACAAGAAATGCTAGGTGACGTGGTATTCGTTGACCTACCAGACGTAGAAGACGAAGTTGAAGCAGGTGAAAGCTTCTCTCTCGTTGAATCTGTAAAAGCAGCGTCAGACATCTACGCACCAATCACTGGTGAAATCGTAGAAATCAATGAAGAACTAGAAGACAGCCCAGAGCTAATTAACGAAGAGCCGTACGAAGGTGGCTGGATCGTAAAAGTGAAGATGTCTGATGTATCTGAACTAGATAACCTGAAAGACGCAGACGAATACCTAAACTCTATCGAAGAAGAGTAATTAGGATGTGACGAAAGCTGTTCCCTAGCCTGTTTAGAGAACAGCTTTTTTTCTAGGTTCGGACGTATAATTTAATTTATCAGTAACGCAAATCCGTTACCCGAACCAAGGAGTAGGTAAAGGACAATGACTGAATTACTTCAAAGCCTCAGCACACAAAACGAGTTCGTTGCTCGCCACAATGGACCAAACAAATCTGACCAACAGAAAATGTTGGAAGCGATCAACGCAGTTAGCCTAGATTCGCTTATCGACGAAACCGTACCAGCACAAATTCGCCTAGAGCAACCAATGAGCTTGGCAGAAGCGAAAAGCGAAGCAGACATGCTGGCAGCCATGCGTAAGTTCGCCGATCAGAACCAAGTTAAACGTACATTCATTGGTCAGGGTTACTACAACACCTTCACGCCGAACGTGATTCTACGCAACGTGATGGAAAACCCGGGCTGGTACACTGCTTACACCCCTTACCAACCAGAGATCTCACAAGGTCGTTTAGAAGCACTTCTAAACTACCAACAAATGGTGATGGATCTTACTGGTATGGAAATCGCGAACGCGTCATTGCTCGATGAAGCAACGGCAGCAGCAGAAGCGATGACACTTTGTAAGCGTGCGGGTAAAAGCAAGAGCAACGTATTCTTCGTTGCTGACGACGTTCACCCACAAACCATCGAAGTGGTAAAAACTCGTGCGAAATTCATCGGCTTTGAAGTCTTGGTTGGTTCTTTAGAATCACTACCAGAGCAAGACGTGTTCGGCGCACTAGTTCAGTACCCAAGTACAACAGGTGAAGTTCGTGACCTAACGGACATCATCGCTAAAGCGCAAGCAAACAAAACACTAGTGACTGTAGCAACGGACCTTCTTGCTTCTACCCTACTTAAACCTGCAGGTGAAATGGGCGCAGACGTAGCAATCGGTTCAGCACAACGTTTTGGTGTGCCGATGGGTTACGGCGGTCCACACGCTGCTTTCATGGCAACGCGTGATAAGCACAAGCGTACAATGCCTGGTCGTGTTATCGGTGTTTCTATCGATACCAATGGTAACCAAGCACTGCGTATGGCAATGCAAACGCGTGAACAGCACATCCGTCGTGAAAAAGCGACATCAAACATCTGTACTGCTCAAGCACTGCTAGCGAACATGGCGTCTTTCTACGCGGTTTACCACGGCGCAGAAGGTCTACGCACGATTGCTCGTCGTACGCACCACATGACAGCCATCCTAGCCGCTGGCCTAACTAAAGGCGGCTTCGAGCTTGCTCACAACAGCTTCTTCGACACCATCACTATCAACACAGGTGCACAAACTGAAGACCTATACGCGAAAGCACTAGCCGCAGACATCAACCTACGTAAGTTGGGTACTCAGCTAGGTGTGAGCTTCGACGAAACCACAACCGTGGCAGATGTAGAAGCCCTATTCGCAGTATTCGGTGTGAAAGAAGAAGTCGCAGCACTATCAACTGAAATCGCAGGCAACGAGTTTGCAGCCATTCCAGAAGCATTGCGCCGCACAACAGAATATCTAACACACCCTGTGTTTAACACGCACCACAGCGAAACACAGATGATGCGTTACCTAAAACAGCTAGAGAACAAAGACTTCTCACTCACGCACGGCATGATCCCACTGGGCAGCTGTACGATGAAGCTGAACGCAGCAGCAGAGATGATTCCAGTAACTTGGCCTGAGTTTGGTTCGATCCACCCGTTCGCACCAGCAGAACAAGCAGCTGGTTACGCTGCACTCGCAAAAGACCTTAAAGAAAAGCTATGTGAAATCACTGGCTATGACGCATTCTCACTACAACCAAACTCTGGTGCATCGGGTGAGTACGCAGGTCTTATCGCGATTCAACGCTACCACGAAAGCCGTGGCGAAGGTCACCGCAACGTATGTTTGATCCCAAGCTCTGCGCACGGTACTAACCCTGCGACAGCATCTATGGTGTCAATGAAAGTGGTTGTGGTTAAGTGTGATGAAGAAGGCAACATCGACATCGACGACCTAGCAGCGAAAATCGAGAAACACAAAGACAACCTATCAAGCATTATGATCACTTACCCTTCTACGCACGGCGTTTACGAAGAGAAAGTGAAAGAAGTGTGTGAAATGGTTCATGCCGCTGGTGGTCAGGTTTACCTAGACGGCGCTAACATGAACGCGCAGGTTGGTCTAACATCACCAGGCTTCATCGGTTCAGACGTTTCTCACCTAAACCTACACAAAACCTTCTGCATCCCGCACGGTGGTGGCGGTCCGGGTATGGGTCCTATCGGTGTGAAATCTCACCTAGCTCCTTTCTTACCAGGGCATATTGAAGACGGTGTAGAAGGCGCAGATTTCGCAGTATCAGCAGCAGATATGGGTAGCGCTTCTATCCTGCCTATCTCTTGGGCTTACATCGCAATGATGGGCGAAGCTGGCTTAACAGATGCTACAAAAGTAGCAATTCTGAACGCAAACTACGTGATGGAAACACTTCGCCAACACTACCCTGTTCTTTACCGTGGCAAAAATGGCCGCGTAGCGCACGAATGTATTATCGACATTCGTCCGCTGAAAGAAGAAACAGGTATCAGCGAAGAAGACATCGCGAAGCGTCTAATGGACTACGGTTTCCACGCACCAACTATGTCGTTCCCTGTAGCGGGCACGCTAATGGTTGAGCCAACGGAATCGGAAGATCTAGAAGAGCTGGACCGCTTCTGTGATGCGATGATCGCTATCCGCGAAGAAATGGAGAAAGTGAAAAACGGTGAATGGCCACTGGATAACAACCCACTTGTTAACGCGCCACACACACAAGTTGATCTTTCAGCTGAAGATTGGGACCGCCCTTACTCTCGCGAGATTGGCTGCTTCCCGTCTAAAGCGACCAAATCTTGGAAGTACTGGCCAACGGTAAATCGCGTGGATAACGTATACGGTGACCGTAACCTAATCTGTTCATGCCCAAGCATCGATAACTACGAAGATTAATTTTTGTAGTCTCTAAATCGACAAAGGCGAACCGTTTGGTTCGCCTTTTTGTTTTTGGTGTGCCGCCCTAACACTTGTTGATACATCGAGAAGGAATGATGGCTAGTTATTGTTTGCACAAAAGTGATTTAGAAATACAGTAACTTCTGAGAACCTTTGAATTAGCACTAATATCTCAGAGCCTTAAAGGCTTGTTGGAAACTCCTCATGAACACTATGCTATGCAGGTGCTATGTAGTTTCTAGTTCAGTTGCAGTAAGTCCCATTTATTACCATAGAGATCTTGGAACACCACCACTGTCCCGTATTCTTCCACACGAGGCTCTTCATTAAATACAACACCATTTTTCTTCATCAACTCGTAGTCACGCCAAAAATCATTAGTTTGCAGAAACAGGAAAACACGACCACCTGTTTGATTTCCTACTGCATGCGTTTGCTCCGGTGTACTCGCTTGAGCTAAAAGTAGGTTTGTACCATTGGAGTTTGGAGGAGAAACTTGAACCCAGCGTTTACCACCACCTAGGTTGGTATCTTCAACCAGAGTGAATTGAAGTTTTTGAGTATAGAACTCGATAGCATCGTCGTAATTTTCAACGACTAGAGCAATGTTTCCGATTTGCTGCTGAACAGTTTTGGCCATGATGATTTCCGCTGTGTCAAAACGCTAATTGTACGCTATTTTGAGACTTTTCCAGAAAGCACGTAACGCCTTGCAAAGGTTTAAGGCACACAATACGAATGTTTACGCACAGCGCCTTTGTCACTAGAACCGACAAACAATATAGCTGCCACCAGTGTCGAATCTTGATTGAGCAACTTATTAAAGCCTTAGCTATAACTCAAGAGTAAACCTCTAACCTAATAACGAAGGCTGCTCGTATACCATGGTATTATAGTTCTTCTAGTTTTCCCTTAGCTAAATCTTCTTGTTGCTTAAGGAACATGAAGAAGTTTGCCTCACTGATAAACGGGTTACCGCTTGTGCCGAGCTTCTTCCTATTTTCAAAAAGGAAATTTTTATGTGGATGGTTCGAAAGGTTAACGTTCACAATAGGTGCCTGTAGTGAAATTTTTCTAATTTTCTCCATGCTAGTCAGGAACTGGCCAATAACTTCTGGATCATTGCTACTTACGCTATGCCCACCAACGATAAAAGCACGATATTGTTCGCCATTATCTTCAACAGCGAAGTCTAAGGAATAATCACCTTCCGTGTGGCCAGGTGTGAGATAGAACTTAAACTCATGTCCACCAATAGCCATAGAGCTATCGCTTTTTATCTCTATGTCTAAATTTGGAGGAAGGAACTTGTTCTCACCTTCGCTTTTGTTTGATTGCTGTATAGATAGTTCATGAGCGCTTTTGGTCATCACAACTTTGGAACCATACTTCTCTTGAAGTAACTGGGCGCCTCCAACATGGTCAGAATGCCCATGAGTTACCAATATGTGCGTTATTGGCTTATCTTTTAGCCCTAGCTTTTCTAGGTTGATAGGTATCCACTCAGAGTAAGGGAAATCAAGCGTATCAATGATAACCAGTCCGTCGTCTGTAGCAATGGCATATGATGAGACCCACTTGTCTCCTACATAATAGACATTATCAAACATTTGAAATGGTTCTACATAACCGTTCTTATCATTCATTGCTGGAACATATTGACTTAAAGAAGCAAAAGACGAAGCACTTAAAAGTAAACCTACAACAATTTTTTTCACGAAATCACACACAAATATATCCTTAATAATTTCTTATAGAACCTCGCGGATGAGAAAGCTCTAAACGATTTTCAGACGCAAATACAACTGCAAATACTTTCTACTTAGCTTTAGTTTTAGCTGACCGAATCACTTGTAAACTCGAATCCCATTAACTGCCTATGTATTCATGATTCTTTTAGAGGTTAAATAAATGAACTCAATTGAAGCAGAGTCATGAAGCTTCAATTGAGGTTACCGGCACAGCACAATGTGATAAACCTCTTTCAAGCAAACATTTGAATGCGATTTTTCCAATTTAAGACATGTTCAATAAATGCATCAACTCTTGCAGGCCTTTTATCGCGGTCTCGATACATAATGAATACTTCTTTACCCGAGCATTGCCATTCTGGCAACAAAGGCAGCAGGTTATGTTGATCATGATTTAGCTCATGAAAGTAATAGGTTGGAATCCACGCAATTCCTAAACCATGGATGACGGCGTCTCTAACTAGCAGTACATCATTTGAAGTGAATTGAAACTTTAGCGGATGATCAAATGTTTCATTGGTGATTTGATTAACTAATTTCCATTGGCTGTCGTTGTTTACCGTAATTAGGCGATGATGAACAAGTTGTTCTGGATGGGTAATCGGTTGGTGTTGTTCTAAATAGCTTCGTGATGCACAAAGCGCAAATGGAATCGACCATAATTTCTGAGCAATCCAGTCTTGTTCAATAAGATCACCAAGACGAAAACTAACATCGACACGGTTAGATACAAGATTGATTTTTTCATTCTGTACATCTAAATCGATACATATCTTCGGATGTTGCTCTGCAAATTCATAAACGCACCGCTTTAACCACATCTGTGTCATGTTAATTGGCGCTGATATTTTGATCGTTCCGCTTAAAGACTGACGCTCAGTCGCAATTCTCGATGTCACATTATTTAAGCTAAGAAGTAACGGCTCACAGAGTTGATAATATTTTTCGCCATCAGTTGTTAACGCAAAGTGGTGTGCACTGCGGTTAAATAGTCTGCAATTTAAGTTTGTTTCCAGCCTTTTTAACTTCCGGCTTAGCGTGGCTAACGGGACATTAAGACGCTCAGATGCTTGTGTTAGGCTTTGATAGCGAGCAACAGAAACGAATAACAAAAGATCATCCAAAGAGTGACGTTCCATATTTGGGATTAACCCTCTTAAATTTGGCTATTAAAAATCAAATATGAAATATATAGCATTATCGCGTCAAGTTAATTTTTATCAGGAAGATCTATGTCTAAGCATTTATCAATTTGGTGCGGTGTTGTTGTCGCTATCTTTTTTTGGTCTAGTAACTTTAACGTAATAAAGGCTATTAATAGCGATGTCTCTCCTTTGGATTCAGCGACGTTACGATTTTCCGTTGCAGCTTTAATACTCTTACTGATAAGAGGTACTAAACGCTCTCCATATGGAGCCAAACTCACACGAAAAAGTATGTTGTCGTTGTTTGTTATAGCAACCGTGGGTGTAACTATCCAAAACTTCTCTATTTTCTCTGCAATGAGATTTACTACCCCAGTTAACGCAGCGGTTGTTCAGGCAAACCTACCACTTGTCACTATCTTGTTGTCGGGCTTTATTCTCAAAACTTCCATTTCGGTTAAAACTATTTTAGGTGCACTAATCAGCTTTTGTGGAGTGGTAATCGTCATTACAGGGGGAAATATTCATTCTATTAGCAGCAATAGTAATATTGGTGATCTATACATGTTATTTGCTTTAATTAGTGGGTGTTTATACACAATTCTAGCGAAGCGTTTAACATCTCATATCCCAGTAACTCAGCAGTTACGTTGGGTGTTAAGTATTGGTGCCATTCAAATGGTCGCTATAGCGATGTACCACGGCGACTTTAGCCGTAGCTTAAATGCCATAACATTTAAAGACCTAGCATTAATAGCTTACATGAGCCTGTTTGGAACTTTGATTGCTTATTACTTTTGGATGAAAGGCGCTATCGTTCTTGGTCCAGATAAGATGTCTCCATTATTTAATATTATGCCGGTATTCACTCTACTGATTTCGTTCATTTCTGGTGAGCAGGCTCAATGGGAAAATGTTTTAGGCGTCTTTATCGTTGCGGCTGGTGTGTATATAGGTAACTCAGCACCTTTTGCTCGTTTACGGAAGGTGGTGGAGTAAAAATAGACGCCAACCTTAAGTCGCATTATTTAGAGCAATACTTTGTTAATTGGCATAAGTTTTCTTGGTTTCCAATAGGTACACTTTTCGCTTTCGTCGTTCACTCTTTTATCTAATTTTATTGAGTGCATGTCGAAAATCTTCAATCTTTTGCTAAGAGCGTTTTTTACTATGTAAAAAACAGAGGAGAATGACCATGAAAAAACGACTCAACTATATTGAAGTAGCGCCAAAAGCAATAGAAATCCTATACGCTCAGGAAGCTTACTTCCATGAACAATTTAGCCAATCAGAAACTATGAACATGATCATATGGGAACTGGTTAAGTTACGCATATCGCAAATCAATCAATGTGCATTTTGTATCGACATGCATAGTAAAGATGCGCTTAAGTTAGGTGAAAAGCCGGAACGCATATGGGGGCTTAGTGCATGGAAAGATATGCCATTCTACAGCGATGCAGAACACGTTGCGCTTGGCTGGGCTGAATTACTAACTGCTGGCCTACCAGTAGATGATGATACCTATCAGCTGACCTTGAATACCTTTGGAGAAGAAGCTATGGTCAACCTAACAATTGCGATCAACGCGATCAATAGTTGGAACCGAATAGTTAAGGCATTTAAGCCAAAGGTTGGAGTCTATAAACCTCGATAATTCTATTTGACGGTTCTTACTTGTAAGCCACTGCTTATGCCTCAACTTTATATGATGAAAAGTACATGTGTATCACTTTCTCATTTAAGTTGAGGTTAAATAGGATGATTCATTTGAACTTAGAATTTGATATTTTAAAACCTCAAAAGGCTTTAGCTGGCTATGTTCAAGCCATTTGGTCAGCATCCGTCAAACCTGATACGACGCAAACCGTACGTAAACAATTACTCAGTGATGCTGGTACAGGTGTGGTATTCATTTTACAGAATGAAGTACAAATGGATGGTGAGTGGCAAACGCCGGGGGTTGTCCTACTGCCTATAAGCATTCTCGCACATCAGGTCTGCCTACCGCCAGGCGCGGTGATGACTGGCGTACGCTTTCATCCTGCTGTTGGTTATCAACTATTTGGTAAACGTCTAGAACAGCTATTGCGGATTCAAGACGACCACCCTTTGGCTTCTTCTGCGCTAGCAACATTTGAGTCTCTGCAAACAGCGCGTTCGCCATATGCAAGGATTTCTACGTTATATCGCTGGGTTCAAACACTGATTGAGGAATATGAACCGCAGTATGTCGGCCACATTATTGAACAACCTACAGGGACCATCAGTCAGCGCCAGAGAGAGCGCAATTTTCAGAAATGGTTGGGGATTACTCCTAAACATTACCAACGCATTAAACGAGTGAAGCACACTTTAGAGCAACTCCGAGCGCAACCCGATCTTACTTTATCGGAATTGGCGCTGGAGCAAGGTTTTTCCGATCAAGCACACATGACTAGAGAGTGTAAGCAGATTGCGCGCATGACACCGAAGCAGTATGTCCGAAAGAGAAACCTCTAAGCCTTATTAGCTTTCTACATCAAACCCAATTGATTCAGAACCGACGATATACTTGCTACAATGTTCGATCATATATCACCTACTTTTTAGAACGCTCATTCCAGCTTGATATGAGCTGGTTAGCTCGCTTTTGATGCCGCGTGCTGCTCTACCATAAACGCGATCACTTCTTCGTTTAAGCAAGATTTGCTGATGTATTGGCGTTGTTTACCAAGGTGAAGGATAAAGCCCAAATCAGTTTGTTCGAGTTGGTCGATTTCATTCCAAGCGAGGCTGCGGTCAACTTTACCGCTTTTGTAGCGCACGCCATCTGCATTCACTTCAAACACCACTTTACTGCCGCGGCTTGAGCTGATGGTTTGACGCCACAGCCACCAAGTTCTTTTGAAGTAAACGCTGCACGCTTCAATCACACTCAATACGATAAAGAACCAACCGACGTAACCGTTAGGTAGCAGTTCAAACTCCAATAAAACCACACCAAAAATTAGAAAGAGGATCCCTTTCAAATACGCTTGCGGGAACTTAACTGGCTGGCTAGTTTGATCATAACACTCAGCAAAAAATGGCTTGTCGAGTGTGTATTCTGTAGTGAATTCGAAATCTTTAGACATGTATGGTTACTTCAAGGCTTCTGTAAATGAGTATTCTTGGTTGCACTCTTGCAACGCGAGCATTGTAGCGCTTCTCTGGCTTTATCTTTAGCCCTTTTGATGCTGTTTTGTAAATCAATGATAACGAAACATTAGAAGACCTCGGTGCACTCGCCAAGATCAAACAAGGCGAACCATTTGGCTCGCCTTGTTAATTAATGACCTATATGACTTATGAGGTTTTCTACTTTAGAGGGTCGTTGTCTGGCAATGCACTGTGTATCCAGACTGCCAGTCGGTGTTTGATGCTTGCGCCGTCTAGCTTGCTTTCCGGTAATGGGGTGATCTGTTTGGCATCAACCAAGAATAGGTAAATCGCTTTTACTCTTAGAGGTTGTGGTGACTGAGGAAGGTCAAAGCCTTGTAGCTTCGCCATCTTCCCACCAATCTCTAGTGCCTTCTTAACCAGTTTGTCTTCATTGTGAAGTTTGGAGCTTTTTGACATTGATAAATCCTCTTCTTCGCTTCAATTAAGAATACATGAAGTGTCGCGTATGGCGTGTTAGTAAGCTCGCATATTGATAAGTTTATGCCTTCTTACCGAGTAACTGATTGAAAAACGACCTTAATTCGTCATCACCAAGATTGAGCAGGTAGTCACCAATATACCATTCAACAATCGATTGATTTGGATGTGCCGTGACTTGCGGGTTACCAAACCAAATGCCCTTTTCCGTGGCAAACGTGTGTTGGAGTTCTTTCAACTCTTCGCAGCTAAATGGCAGGATAAGGTGCAACATGTTTGCTCGAGGTGCTGCCGAACGGCATTGCTGCAGACACTACATAAGGTGTTCTATTAATGATTTATTTAGAACAAAGATCCTGTTCACCGTAAACGAGCCATTTCGGCAAATATGCGGTTTCTGGAATTGTCCAGCCATACTTATCGTATGCCAATGCAGCAAGACCAATCAGTTTCAAAGAAACATTCCCTTTTGGCGAATAACGAACATCTTCATTCATGTAGAACTGGTAATGCGCCTCTAACGCATCTCTCAGTGCTTCTTGATAATGCGCCTCATCGCCATCGATAATGGCAACAAACACATTCACAAATGGAATAAACAAAGAATGTACATAGGGCACTCTGGTTGATTCTAAGTATTGCGGAGAAGATTTCTCCATCACAGTTTGCAATAACTCAGGTAACGCTGATGAATTGCTAAATACACCGTTAACGAACTCGACTAGCGCAACATCGAATGGATCTTTTAAACGCACTAACGACTCATCCATGATGGTCATCAGCTCTACGCCGCGCCAATCTCTCGCGGCCATCGTTAAACAGATTTCATCCAACCAAGCATCCATCGTTCCCCCTGCAACAGAACGGTTACCTACTTCCGAAAAATGTCGGTGCCCAACGGAGAATTCAACAACTTGCTCTGAATGATTGGCCAGCAAGTACACGTTATTCAGTAACTCAAGCGCCCTTTTTATGTAAGCTGGCGAGGCCTGATGTTGTCCGAATTCGGAAGCGGTGAAGAATGCCTCAAGCGAATCCCAAGCATCGCCTTTCATTCTTTTAAGAGGTTGCTGATAAAAAGATTGTTTTTCATCAAGCATTTTTTCCCAAAAACTATAGAAACGTTCGTCTTCTTCACGAAAAATACGCAATTTTCTTTCTTCAGGTATCTCTAAATAGTGATTTTTCATTGGTTCCATCGTTCCCTAGCCTCGCATTATAAGTTGTTCTAATTTTTGCCGTGATGATAATCATCCTCAAAATCAAGCATTGAATGATGCCGAAGTTGTTTTATGAAATCAATTTATAATCAGTATCTTATATCGAAAAGCAATACTTAATTGAAATGAATCGAAAAGCCGCCTGTGTCCAGTTAGTTGTTTTGTAACAAGGTTTCGGCATAAGGCTACGATGATTAACTGATGTAGCCGATCAGATCGTAACTTCCTGATTTAGTTCCATCGAATTACGCAACAAAGCCCAATGATCTTGTAGATTTGTTTTGTTCGCTCAAACAGAGCCCGCAGCTGCGCCAACCTTTCATCGAACGGCATTGCCGCAGACACTACATAAGGTGTTCTACTAATGATTTATTTAGAACAGAGATCATGCTCACCGTAAACGAGCCACTTTGGCAAATATGCGGTTTCTGGAATTGTCCAGCCATACTTATCGTATGCCAATGCAGCAAGACCAATCAGTTTCAGAGAAACATTTCCTTTTGGCGAATAGCGAACATCTTCATTTATGTAGAACTGGTAATGCGCCTCTAACGCATCCCTCAGTGCCTCTTGATAATGTGCCTCATCGCCATCGATAATGGCAACAAACACATTCACAAATGGAATAAACAAAGAGTGTACATATGGCACTCTGGTTGATTCTAAGTATTGCGGGGAGGATTTCTCCATCACAGTTTGCAATAACTCTGGTAACGCTGATGAATTGCTAAATACACCGTTAACGAACTCGACTAGCGCAACATCGAATGGATCTTTTAAACGCACTAACGACTCATCCATGATGGTCATCAGCTCTACGCAGCGCCAATCTCTCGCGGCCATCGCTAAACAGATTTCATCCAACCAAGCATCCATCGTTCCCCCTGCAATAGAACGGTTACCTACTTCCGAAAAATGTCGGTGCCCAACGGAGAATTCAACCACTTTGTCTGAATGATTGGCCAGCAAGTACACGTTATTCAGTAACTCAAGCGCTCTTTTTATATAAGCTGGCGAGGCCTGATGTTGTCCGTATTTTGAAGCAGTGAAGAATGAATCAAGCGAATACCAAGCGTCGCCTTTCATTCTTTTGAGAGGTTGCTGATAAAAAGATTGTTTTTCATCAAGCATTTCTTCCCAGAAGTTGTAAAAATCTTCATCTTCCTCACGAAAAATACGCAATTTTCTTTCTTCAGGTATATCTAAATAGTGATTTTTTATTGTTTCCATCGTTCCCTAGCCTCGCATTATAAATTGTTCTAATTTTTTGCTGTGATGATATTCATCCTCAAAATCAAGCCGTGAATGATGCCGAAGTTGATTTATAAAATCAATTTATAATCAGTATGTTGTATCGAAAGTTAATGCTTAATTGAAATGAATCGAAAAGCCGAAAAACATTTGAAATATAAGGCTACCGCACAAGCCGCGATGGGTAAGCCAGAACGTACCTGTCCATAAACAGTGGACGACGAATACTGACTTTGTGGAGTAAAGATAGACAGATATTCACCATTGTGTTCGCCTTTCTTTTTCTGTCGCTTTCGATAATACTCTTGCGCAATATTACTCAGCTGGAAATTTTATGCCTCAAGCAAACTCTGTGGTCGTACTCGACTTTGAAACCACAGGTCTCTCTCCTACTTTAGGTGATCGCGCAATAGAAATTGGTGCAGTAAAGTTAGTCAATGGCGAGGTTGTCGATAGTTTTCAGCAACTCATGAATCCCGGTTTCAGAGTGAGTTCTTTCATTGAGAACTACACCGGCATTACCAACAATATGTTGCGATCGGCACCAAGCTGCGAAGAGGTAATGGCGTCATTTAGTGAGTTCATTGCTGGCGAGAACCTTATCGCTCACAACGCGTCCTTCGATAAACGATTTTTAGATGCAGAGCTTGAACGAATCAACTGTGGTTATTCGGGTGAGTTTGCTTGCACCTTACTGGTGGCAAGACGGCTCATTCAAGATGCCCCATCACATAAGTTAAGTGAACTTGTTCGCTATAAAAATATCGACAACGACGGCGTTTTCCACCGTGCACTAGCCGATGCGCAAATGACAGCCAAGCTTTGGCTCTTAATGGTCGAAGGGATAGAAAACTCAGGCGTCGAAAAACCAAGTTTTCAGTTGATGCAAACGGTCAGTAAAACAGCCAAAGGAAAAGTCGACCTGCTACTCGCCAAAAGCCGTGCGTAACCCCCTCCGAACTAAAAGCTGATTCTAGCCTCTTAGACGTTTAAGTGATTTTCGATATACATGCGATATTGGTTATCCCAGTTAATTTCCTAATCCGAAAGCGGCAGTTCGCTGGTCTCACCAACCAAACTGGCTTACTATGCCAGGTACCTAAAACGCTTTGTGAGTCACTCATGAGCAGAAAAAATAACAAAAATCTCAGCATTCTTCTTAAACTCAACACCTTTATTGCACCTTATAAATGGCGGGTTGCGGCAGCCTTGGTTGCCCTTGTCGCGACAGCAAGTTTGACGTTATCCGTTGGCTATGGAGTGCGCATTCTTATCGACCAAGGCTTTGCTCAGCAATCATTGCAAGAGCTCACCAATGCGATTCAGTTTATTGTCGGTGTCACATTGTGTATTGCCATTGGGACTTTCTTTCGCTTTTACCTTGTCTCTGCCGTAGGTGAGCGCGTTAGTGCGGATATTCGCCTTGCGGTGTTTAACCATGTGATTACGCTGCATCCGAGCTATTTTGAGACTAACAGTAGTGGCGACATAATGTCGCGCCTGACTACCGATACCACATTGCTGCAAAGCATTATCGGTTCATCGTTCTCAATGGCGATGCGTAGCGCTTTGATGTGCTTTGGTGCCATCATTATGTTATTCGCTACCAACGTTAAGCTCACGCTGATTGTGCTTGCTTCTGTGCCTTTGGTTTTGGTACCAATTTTGTTTTATGGACGACGTGTGCGTGCGCTCTCTCGTCAAAGTCAGGACTCAATGGCTGATGTTGGCAGCTACGCTGGAGAAGCGATAGAACATATTAAAACCGTGCAAAGTTTTAGCTCAGAGTCGCATGAACAAGCGGCTTTCGCTGTCGAGGTGGAAAAAGCTTATGAAATAGGCAGACAGAGAGTAAAACAGCGCGCGATCCTGATATCAGGCGTTATTGTGATTGTGTTCAGCGCGATTTCAGGCATGCTTTGGGTAGGCGGCAGCGATGTGATTCACGGAAAAATGTCTGCGGGTGACCTAGCCGCATTTGTGTTTTATGCCATTATGGTTGCCTCATCGACTGCAACCATTTCCGAAGTCATGGGTGAATTGCAAAGAGCCGCAGGTGCTACCGAACGGCTGATTGAGATCCTTCAAGTAGACAGTGATATTAAAGCGCCAAGCAACCATTTGCCTGTCCGTTCCGACATGCCTGCTGAGATTAACTTTAATTCGGTGAGTTTCAACTACCCTTCTCGCCTAAATCAACCAGCAATCAAAGAATTAAATCTAACCGCTGAACAAGGAAAAGTACTGGCGTTAGTCGGCCCTTCTGGTGCAGGTAAAACAACACTATTCGAACTGCTGCAACGATTTTATGACCCACAGCAAGGGCAAGTGTTATTTGGTGGTGAAGATATTCGACAGTTCGACCCAAACGAACTTCGACGTCAAATGGCGCTCGTACCACAACAACCAGCGCTGTTTAGCCATGATGTTTTCCATAATATTCGCTACGGTAATCCTAAAGCGACGGATGAACAAGTTATCGAAGCCGCGAAAAAAGCCCATGCCCATGAGTTTATTGAGAAGCTTCCCGAAGGCTATCACAGCTTTTTAGGCGAGCGCGGCGTTAGGCTATCGGGCGGACAAAAGCAGCGCATTGCGATTGCTCGCGCGATTCTAAAAGATCCAAAAATCTTACTGCTAGACGAAGCTACCAGCGCCCTTGATAGTGAAAGTGAACATCACGTTCAGCAAGCACTTGAAGCTCTAATGAAAGGACGCACAACGTTGATTATTGCTCATCGTCTTTCGACTATCCAACATGCGGATAAAATTGCGGTGCTCGACAATGGCGAGTTAGTCGATGTTGGTAACCACCAATCATTAATGCAAAGCTGTGAGTTGTATCAGCGACTTGTGGCATTGCAATTTAAGCACTTGGAGTAACGCCTAGTTAAGCGTTCAAAAGTAAGCAAAGGCGGACCAAATAATTTAATAACAGGAGTTTAACGATGTTTTTGTGTCAGTCCAGCGAGCCTTGGCGAGACTAAGAATCTAGCTCTGAGTGGTTAATGAGATAATTTAGACCATGAAGAGCTAGGATAGAAGATCCCACATCATGTCCCATCGTCGCTGTACAAGGTGACGAAATACAAAAGATGCCACTCGCAGTTAAACGAGCGGCATTAAACCAAGCAGCTCGCCTTTTAACAAAGGAATTCCAGTAAGAATCCAGTAACGAGCGTATTCTCCCTTCAACTAGAAACACTCGTTCACAACTACCATATAAAACCCAATCAACTTCATTTGTAACAATTAAGGTTTCAAAAATAGGAAATCATTACTGAAAAAGTTTACCGCGTTTTGTGTTGCTATCTATGGTTACAATGCTTGAGACATCAATGCCTTCAAACCAAGCAACACAAAAGCGGCACCGATATGAACAGCGAAGCGAAACAACTATTTTCTTATCTATGTCAGCGATACGATGCGCTTTCTCAAGAGCTTGAGTCTCGCCCTTTTCCTGAATTTTCTGAGACTATTACTCATCCTCTTGGGCACTGTTTAGTCCGTTGCCCAGCAGGTAGCCAACGCTTTTCTATTGTAGCAGTCAACTTTGCACCCTCCGTTCGCGGGCAAGGCGTGCTTACTGCATTTATCGACTACATCAAAAGCAATCCTTACCACTACCAAGGTGTTGAGGTTGCAATCATTGAAAACAAGAACTTAGCTAAACGGCTTTTGTCTCTTGGCTGGAAGTACAAGTCCCTGTTTGGCAAGATTTTCTTCGCTAGCAAGCCGACCCTAGTAAAGGACTTTCAGTCTGCGTAATAGTTATTACGAAACCGCATCGACATCCAAAGTAAAACCATCACTCAAAATCCGTAAGCATGTTGAAAAAAACTTGGCGATCTTCTGCAGTACTTCCTCGATGAGCAGTGTATTCAACGTGCGCGTCTGCGCTGGCTTTTGGGGATAGATTGATGCCCCATAACGCATTAATTTGGTTTGGTACGATGGAATAACGCATATCAACAATTCGCATTTCATTATTCGGATCCGTCGCTACAAAACCGTTTGAAAACCAACGGAAACGTTCGATGTCTCTTGCTTGTTGCGATTGCGGGTTTAGCCACGGAAATTGCTCTTTTATATTTAACTTTGGAGTTGATTCGCCAGGGTAAATTTTTATTGAACGCCCCACCCTTACGGCATCTACATAGTAGCTCTCTTCCGTTTCATAAATTAGTTTCCAAACCAAAAGATTGCTGAAACTTGGTTTGGCTTTTAATTGTATAGCGTTGTGTTGTCGCTCTTTGACGATTTCCCAACCAGCTACTTCTGCTCTATCTCGTTGTATCGTTCCAAGACTTAGGTAAGCCAGGCACCATAAAAATGCAATGCGGGCATAGTTTGGGCTTCGCTTCAGTGCAACAAACAAAAGCAATATTAAAATAGGGAGTGTGAACGCGGGGTCGATTACCGAAATAGTGTTCCAAGCATAACGCGTGTTGCTTATCGGCCATAGAAGCTGTGTTCCATAACTGGTGCATGCGTCTAATAACGCATGGGTACTATAACCAAGCGCGCAGTAAAACCAACTCTGCCGGAAGCTTAGTCCTCGCTTTTTTGCGAACAATGGATACAACAACAAAGCACAAATGAAACTACCAAACGGGATAAACAAGAGCGAGTGAGTAAATTGGCGATGGTATTCCAAATACAGCAAAGGATCAGTTGAAGAACGGATTAGCACATCTAAATCCGGAGCCATCCCAGAGACCACGCCCAACACGCCAACAACTGCAAGGTTTCGCTTGTTGCTCACCGCCAGTGGCAAAGCTGCACCCAATAAACCTTGCGTTAACGGATCCATCGTTCACTTCCTTTAGATAGATGAAGCTCAGCTGGAAAGCGTACACGCTCAATAGTCGGTTCCAATTTAAAAACCAGAAGGTTCTTCGACATAAATTATCCGCATTTAAGTGGAAAATAATACACGACTTAGTCATGCATTTGCTTGTTTAGCAACAAACACCTTGATTTAGTGTAAGAAGGAATCACGCCGTTCGCTAGTGAACGAACAAATCTGAGTCTAGGCTTGTTTGGTATTTCAAACCCGAAGGTTTATCTGACGCGAAAAAACAAGGCGATCCAAATGGCTCGCCTTGTTTCTAATTTACTGAACGATAAACGACAGGTGTTTAGTCTTGAGGATTCTCTTTCGCGTTGATTTCAGCGTAAGTGTGCAGCAGCTCCGTCAATGTTTTTACCCACGCAAAAACATCCGAAGGTGCATTTTCGATTAGTTTTTCCACTAGCGCACAGTGTGTTTCTAGCGTGATGGCCTCTTCCAAACGGAATGAGATCGCGTAGAAATGCCAAAGCACCAATCGCGTCATTCGCTCGCTATTTTGCTTTGCGTTGTCTGAGTCATCAAACGCTTGTTGAATTTCACTCAGTGCGATTGCTGTCATGCGTAGCATTGCATCAAGACGTGCAGACAACATGCGGTCTTCACTATCCACTTCTTCTTGATCAAAAGTGAACAGCTCATTCATCACGTCTTCTGGCACCATTTTACTGATCATACGAGCACTAAACTCTTCCAGCTCATGGCGAGGCATAGTTACAAGACAATCGAAGGTGTAATCACGAAGCATAAAATCACTCTAGGTTAGAAATCAATTTCAGCCTCGCATTCTAAATATTGAAATTTCAATTGCCAGTGTTAATTTCTATCCATCTACGAAAAACTACAAAACACCGTTGATTGCAATACCAACACCAATCCGCTGCTGATTATGATCATAGTCGATCAAGCTCTTACCATAACCCGCTGAGTATTGTGCGTACCCCTGAACTTTGCCCCAAATCGGAAATGACACACCCAGTTCTGCAAAACCCTTATGTGTTTGAAAGTTCTGGCGACCTAAAAAGGTAAACTCGTAACCATTCCACTTGTAAGCACTCGATAGCTCAAAGTGTCCCATATAGTCTTCGATATCCGGGTTATCATCACCTTTGGGATCATTAGGCGATGTCTTTTCATCTTCAGGTATACGCCACCAAGGCTGGATAGAAACCGCAAAATTGTCTTTTGCAAAGGTTAAGTTGGCATAGACACGGTTCCAACTGCGCGATAGCTCCTGTCTCTGACCGTTAGACTCATGTTCAATACCAAAACCTAACCAAGTCGAACCATCAAGTGGTTTCCAGTCTGTTGGGGTGTAGTAAAAAAGCTCTGGACGATAATTGGTTTCACGGAATGGACGAGATGCTGCACCCGTGTATACCTGCCAAAATGATTTAAGAGTCATTCCAAAAAACAGACCATCTCCATCAAACAACAAGTCATCATAGTTCATTGGTACTTTAAAACTGATTTGGAACTCCGCCTCTTCCTTACGCAGTTCATCGCCGTATTTGGTGTCGGCATACGCGCGTTTATTTACACGATCACTGTATGTAAACGGAAGAATATAGTTAACGCGATGCGCGACTAGGCTAAACGGTTCGAACGCGTTTTCTCGTTCTGATTCCAAACGCTTGTCGACCAAACTTTCCTGAAGTTCTTCAGGCTCTTCAATTTCTGGATCTGCGGGCACTGTGCTGGTTACTGTGTCAAGCTCACACTGCGCGCGAATGCTCTTTATGGTTTCTTCACCTTTGCTTTGCTTTATTTTGTCTAGCAAACATAAATCATAAGCACTGGCTGTTTCTCCCATCGCAACTGGCGCTGCCAATAAACTCAGTATTGATATCCCTGCCACTTTTGAAGCCATCTGAAACCCTTAATATTCTTTATGTCAAACCAGATAATTTTAGTTTTTCTTGGTAAACCGCTTGCCATTCTGACGTTAAGGCAATGTTAAATGTCCGCCGACTTTACGTCTTGGATAAATGCAACAGACTTTAGACATATCGGTCAACTATGATCAAAGCGCAAAAAACAACCAAGAGTTGAGCATCATAGATAAAAGCCACTCGTTTGCATGATGCTCATTTTATCTATGCAAAATACTGGCTCGTAACTTTGATTGCAAACCCGGCTATGAATAAACCCAAACCATAACCCAAATGCGCCAATGTGCTAAGAAAACGGGCTTTCCAAGGTGTTGGGGTTTTACTCGCAGCAAAACCAAATCCTAGACAAGGTTGAATGACCAAAAATGGGAAGATCAACGTTACCACGCCTGTAATTAAGCTGGGCATTAGACTGGGCTCTACCAACCAATGATGACCAAAAACAGTAACGTGAGCCAAAGCGAAAGTAACGCCGATGGCATAATGCAAAAACCAGCCAAGTGACTTTTCTCCCGGCATCGCCTCTGACGCCATAATTGGCGCATGCATAAGCTTTCCTTGGGGCATGTACAAAACCCAGCGCGCAACCAACGCATAGTTTAATGAAGGAATACCAAACACTCTCCTTTGTAACCATGCCCATAAATCCATTATCAAAGTGGCACCAATCCCTATTAGCACCGCTTGCAATCCCATTAAAAGCAGCATTTTTCTCTCCTCAAGTTTTTGATTTGTTAAGGTCTTAGTTGCATGCTACAACTTAAAGCCAACTTGAAGTCAATGGGGAATAATATGGATATTGCAGAAGTGGTTAGAAAATCAGGATTGCCGACTTCAACGCTCAGGTACTACGAACAGCTGGGGTTAATTCGCTCGATAGGAAGGAATGGATTGAGACGCCAATATTCACCAGAGGTACTCAATACACTCAATTTAATTAGTTTGGGGCGTATCGCTGGAATATCGCTTAACGAAATGGCAGAAATGTTGAATCAATCAGAAGTTTCAAAGCCATATATCGATCGTGACTTACTAACGAAAAAGGCACTTGAGATTGATGAGCAAATAAAACGTTTGAAAGCGGTGCGAGACAGCCTAAACCATGTTGCCACCTGCCCTCATGAGTCACATATGGACTGTTCTTCATTTCAAAGGCTTATGAAGGTCGTAAAGCGTTATGTCCCCCAAAAGCAGAGATAAACCGCTCTCCCTACCGTCCTATTCTTGATTTACAAGGAAGTAACTCGCGGTTGTGAGTTACTTCCTTTCATATTACTTAGCTTGCGATTTTACGTACTTCTTCACTTTTTTCATCGCCATTTTTTGCTTTAACGGTGAAAGGTAATCAATGAACAAGTTACCAGATAGGTGATCAATTTCGTGCTGCATCACAATCGCCAAGAACTCATCGCTCTCGATTGTAATCGGGTTGCCATCACGGTCTAGTGCAGAAACAACAACTGACGTGTAACGCTCTACATCTGCGTAGTACTCAGGAACAGATAGGCACCCTTCTTGACCAAGTGCTTTGTTTTCTCCGCTCACCACTTCTGGGTTAACCAAGATTAAAGGATCATTGCGTTCGTCAGAGATATCGATGACAACAACCGCCTCTTTTCTGCCTACTTGGGTTGAAGCTAAACCGATACCATTGCCCGTTGCGTAAAGTGTTTCTAGCATATCGTCTATCAGCGTTTGTACTGTCGATACATCAGTGACTTTTTCTGCTTTTACTTTAAGCCTTGGGTCTGGAATGGAGAGAATTTCGAGGACTGCCATACTTACCTTTCATATCTATAAATCGTAATTCGTGGCGAATTATACACACGTTTCTCGATACATAAACCTGCTAAGCTATCTTGCGCACAAGGCATAAACCATTAACTCAAACTACAACACAATAAATGGGTTTGCCTTTTAGATAAAAATCCTACAAACAGGAAACTAAAACGCCAGCACATTATGGCTGACGTCTTGTCATGATCCTAATTGAATCGTTTGTTGTATTTTATCTACTGACTTTCCTTGGCTTTGAGTAATACTCTAATCGCCATTTTCTCACCACTTTTTAAAATTAAGTAGGCGATGCCAATCGTTATTAGCATTATGATAGCAATAAAAATACTTACCCCACCGAGCTCAGATAATAAATAAAACGGAGAAATATCTAACGACATTAAGATAAGAGAGAACACTACCAAACTTGCTAAAGTCCACAGTAAAACAGCATACCATCTTGTTTTTGATGGCATTACATCTCCAGTCTTGTAGCCGAAGTAATAACCAACACTCATGGCTGGGATTAACGTGCTAAGAAAGCCTGTACCACTCATTTCTATCCCAACAATATATTCAATGGCCAACAGCAATGCAGCCCAACAAACGGACGCCAGACACAACAGAGACGTAACAAGAAGTACCGATGGTGGCTGGTTTATTTCTGATTCTGAATAGTTACTTTTTAATTCCACTTTCATTTCCTTCCATTTATTTGAATAAAATAAGCGTTTTAGATCATGCTTCCGCTTGGACAACCTAGAGAAACAACACCGCCATAACTCGTTGTTGGCGTAACTACCATGACTAAATCAACAGGAAGAAACACAACGTCCGTTGCTAACGACAAAGGAATGTCAATCAATGATAGTGGGTATAACGCGATAGAAGTAATATCAGCTCTTAAATAGCAAGGTTGTCGTGCGACTGATAACGCGGTGCCTGAAAACGGCTTTCCGTATCCGCCACCAGCATGCGCATCTATAGATGAACACCCCACCATTAAAGATGCTGACACCACAAGAAATACAACTTGTAGCTTTTTAAATAGTTTTATTTTCATTTAACCTAGATTCCAACTAACTGTTATTTTTTAAAACTAAACCCTCTCTCTCAAATTGTATATTCAATAAGTTTACTCATATGGGCCTAGTGCAACCATGTTAATACGTTCTATGTATCAGAAACAATTCATTTATTTCCAATGACACTAGTGAGATTATGCGACGTGATTGGAATCTCACTTAAGTTTTCATGGACCTATCGCGCTGAAAATTGAATCCTCTACCTGTCATAGAATAAAAAGCCCCGTGGGCATTACCTGCACCATTATTGCTTGAAGCTTATCTAGTGACAGACCTAGATAGCTAATAGTCGCACTTGCTGTCGGAGGATTTTATTGGCTTTTACGCGGACTTTAACCAACACATCACCATCGACCAACCTAAGGTCGAATATTGGTGAATGTCGCGATGGTGACTCCATCACTTTGTGACGACAACGATTTTACGTCTGCGCTAAAGTAATACGGATTAAGTGGCATTTTGCTCTCTGATGGTCGTGCGTAGTAAAGCTTGGCAGGCTGTTTTGCCATTTGTTGCGCGTACAAATACCCGACCAACGCATGTTCAAACTGGTGGTAACCATTTCCCCAATGGAACGCTTTGGTTGACTTAGGACTCAGACCGACTCCTCCATATTGATGATCCACCCATACGTCCATAAAAGTGGGTAACGTGTATTGAAGCGTTTCTTTCATCGAACCATCGACAAGAGAAACTGTCATTGCCGCTTGATCGAGCTCTGCCCATTCCCAAGACGAGCTATAGTGCTTGTATGGTCTTGATTGCCAAGCAGGAATGATCTCTTGCGTCCATTTACTCTGCCATTCTGGTGAGAAAAGCGCTTTGACTTGCTCAAAGTTTTGCTGGTATTGCGCTTGCTTAAGCGTGTGTTTCATTCCTTTGAAACCAAACTCTGTCCACTTTGAATTTTCCAACAACTGACCTGTCAGATACGTCATCCAATACGCCTTGATGGTGTGTCCAAAATCATTGTGTTTCGCATCTGGCATCATTACTGCTTTGTGGTGTATCGCGCCATAAAAGCGCTGCTCTTTGACGGAATGGTAGTTATCTATCATCACTTGCGTCAGCCATTGCAGATCTTGCTTCCACTTGGCTTGCGCTGGCGGTGGTAAAAGTGGCGCCGTTAACAACAGATAGCCATTGATCTGGTCAAGTTGAGCGACTAGCTCTTGCTGCTTCGCACTTTCCCCATCACCGTCTTTCAAAACCCAAGCCAGACCGCGATCATCGCTTCGTCGGTATTGTTTAAATATAAACGCTTGCTGGTCGATGAGCGCTTGTTCGACCTTTGGATCTTGAGTCAAGTAGTAATACATCGCCAAACCCACCAAGGCGTAAGCTTGGTCTTGAGAAGTTCGTTGTTGCCACTCCATCCCCGGTTTCCCACTACGCGTAAAGCTCACAAAGCCGCCGTTTTTCTCATCTTGTAGATGATCAATCAGGTAATAAGCCCCTTTCTTTGCCAGCTCTAATGCTTGCTTGTCACCCGTAAGATGAAAAAGCACGCCATAAGCGTAAGTTTGGCGCGATTTCATGCGGGTGTATTCGCGATCGAAGTGCGGGCTAATCCACCCTTTGTTTAATTCTCCACACGGCTTTTGTGGGTCGAGAATGACACCGTTATCACAACGAAAAGTCGGAAAATTCCCCGCAGGTTGTCCATGCGCGCTTTCCATCATCCAATATGGGGCTAGGCCATTCGTCACATGGTTTAACCAATCATCCCCCGAAGGCAGGCCTACATCAGCAAAGCTGCTCATGCTCGTCGTTGCGAGCAATAAGGTAAGATATTTAAAAGACATAACACTCAATTAAGTTATTGAATTTTATCCAGTATAAATAACTCCCTTTACGCATATTGTTGTCGTGCTCACAATAGCCTTACGCATTTGTTTGCATCAATCATCTTTCAGCCTTGTTCGATGACTGAGCCGAGAATAAACGCTACTCTGTCTTCGACTGACATTTTGGGCACTTCGATCAATTGATAACCAAATTTGTGATAAGCGTTGACCATCTGTTGATACGTAGCCACCGCTTCAGAAAAGTCTTGCTTTCGCTCTTCGTCGTTGCTGAATATCGACGTCCACGGTGGAAAAATGAATGCTTGAGAATGATAACGAAGCGTCTGGCAATGCGTGATGAGCTCATGCGAGATTGGCAGTTGTTCCAACTTACTGTAGCCATATACGTCCACAATACTGCGATCAAAAAACACATTCCCTTGGTGGACATTGAAAGCTCGGTAATTGCTCACTTCTGCCTTCATCATTTCGTCTCGAAAAGCTTGTTTGTCATTCCAAGGTAATGCTGAACCGTGATTGGCAACCTGCGTTTGTATTATTTGACGGCCGGTTTCTGGCGCGCAGATAAAACCTTGTGTTTTTAGCTGTTCGATTACCGAATTTTTCCCTGCACCGGGACCACCAGAGAATACGATGAGTTTATTCAAAATTGTTTCCTTATTTTTTGTTTGAGTGAAGTAATGCGTGTACAGCCAAGAAAATGGGCATCATCTGGCGTTTGAAATTGGAATTTGGCACGCCAGCGTTAAGCGAGATCGGTAGTGGGAAATTTGGGGGAATAGAACTGAGCAGTGAAGAGATTTACAAAGTAAGAACCGAAACGACGTGTTCATCGGTTATGGAAAACGGAGGAATGCTGAGCGAAGCAAGCTCGCCCAAAATACTGGGTTGGGAAGTGGTGCGATTGGTTCTGATGGTTAACGCGTCAATTGGATATCTATATCAAGAAAATGGCACCTAAGCCTAAGAACGCAAAGAAACCGACGACATCGGTAACGGTCGTCAATACTACCGAGCCAGCCACGGCGGGGTCAATGTTAAACTTCTTCAACGTGAATGGTATCAACGTCCCCGATGCCGCGGCCGCCAAACTATTGAGGAAAATTGCACAACAGATAATAAGCGCCAATGGCCAAGAGTCAAACACCATGTAGACGACACCCGCGATGACTAATCCCATGATCAAGCCATTAATGGTGGCGATTTTTAATTCCTTATTCACCAATAGCTTCAAGTTACTTTGGTGCAAGTGGTTTAGTGCGATACCTCGAATGGCCACCGCTAAGGTTTGGCTACCCGCGATGCCGCCCATGCTCGCCACGACAGGCATTAAGATCGCAAGCGCAACGACTTGCTCGACCACATTATCAAAAAGCCCAATGATGGCGGAGGCTACGAAAGCGGTCAGCAAGTTAATCACTAGCCAAAGTGCTCTTAACCTTGTCGCCACGCTTAATGGTGTGAACAAATCTTCTTCGCTTCGTACGTTTTCTGCCACTACAGCTTGTAGGCTGAGTTCGCGCAACGTAATCGCGATGGTCGCCATCGACAAGACGCCCATAATTTTGCCACCAGCCATGATAGGAAACCAATGTGCTCCACCATCAATCGAGACTTGTTTGCTGACGCTTTGAATCGTTTGAATATCTTCTAGAATTGGCGTAACTACGGTCAAGTCGGTAAGTTTGATATGATTTTCGTGCATCAACAGGGTTTGCGGCTCTATCGTACCAATCACACCACTCGCATCACGCACAATAATCAACCGCACTGGACTTTGCCCACGTTTTAGCAGCTCGGTTTTGATGCCTCCTACGCTGTTTTTAGGGTTTGCGACCAGAAAGTGAGGCTCGGCATAACGTCCAACTTTGTTGTCTTCATACGACAATGCTTGTTGGATATGCGCGACAGACTCTTCACTTTGATCAATAAGGTATTCATCTACAAATTCGGTCGGTAGAAAGTCCGCAAAGATGATCAGTTCTGAATCCGTTATGTACGCCAAGCGTTCATGTTGTAAGTCTTTATTGAGTGATTGATGAATGTGCTTGGCGGTGTCGTATCGGAGCAAATTTAATACCGTCCAATACTTCTCAGGCGGCACTGCTTCTATGACACGCTTACGGTAAGCAATGTTGACCGATTCCAAAATGTTCGCAATCTGTGCTTCTTGATAGTCTTTCAAAAAGCTCAAGTCTTCGGTCGATTCTATCGCTTTAATGATCTCAGCAAGCAAATGTGGCACTTTGCGGTTAATTTGCAATTGGTTGGAATCTATCATTACTTTTACCTATAGCTTTCACTACCACATTCGCCGTATTGACGATATGTGCTATCCGAAGGCATGAATTCTTGATGTTAAAATTCTAGGCGATAGTTGACTTAATTGCGGAATTTATATTTCGCTCGCAGAAACAAAACGCCTCTGCATCAGTTCATGGTATAGACTTGAATGTGTGTCAGGCTCATTCGCCTTGTTTGATAATGGAGTAATCAATGGCACCTGTATTTTTTCTGACTCAGCAGGCCGCCTTACCAAGTCGTAAGGTGCTTCGTAAAGTGATTCAATTTTCGACAGCGCTGGCTCAGCCTATTGTAGTTTTAGTGGAAGACCGTCGCCGAAGTGAAGATCACGCATTCGCTCATTTTCTCAGTTTCAACTCTGACCATATAGAAAAAAGACAAGCTGAGTTTGAAGCTTGGACCTTAAAGTTCAACGCATTAATTGTCGAACTTTGTGAAGAAGAAGAGCTTGAAACACCAACGCTCTCTTACGAGCATTTCAAAGGGAGCCATTGGGTTGAGCAAGTTGCGAAACGACTTGTTGACCACACTGACTTACTGCTCGTGGGACACTTTAACAAACACGAGATTCAAACGATGCTCACAGAACTAGCACAACAAGATTGCGACTTGTTGCTACTGAGTGAGCGTTCATGGCCTTCTCACGCCAACATGCTTTGTGCAATCGACCCACTTCATCGAGGGGATGAAAAGTCGATAGTAGATAAAGCCATCGTCTCGCGAGGCTCAAAATTAGAACAAACCTTAAGCGGGAAAATGACGCTCGTTTACTGCCGATACGTCGCGCCATACCTCTCTCGCTATCGTGCAGAGATATTAAGCAATCAAAAAGCAGGCATTACAGATTTTATTACTGCGCAAAAGTTAACGCGAGTTCCATTACTATTACCGGAAGGAAACCCTGAAACGGCGTTACCAAAAGCAGTTAAGCAATCACAAGCAGCGATTTTGATTATGGGGGCATGTAAACGAAGCATGTCATCTCAATTTTGGTCTGGCAGCACTGTAGACACGTTACTTGATCAACCACCTTGTGACCTACTGTTGGTCAACAGCTCCAAGGGCTGACTAGGTATTCTCTATTAACCTATCCTTTCAATACCAAGCGCAGTTATTGGCTCTTTACATCTTCTAACTGCGCGGCTTCATGCTCTGCGTTCAAGGCTTGTTTCTGCTGCTGTTTTATCTCATCCCAACTGCGTCCCGACTCAATCGCAGATACACGCTGATCGTATTTGTTGCAGGCTCTTTCGAGTACTTTCTCAGGATCTATACCCTTTTCTCTTTCCAGCGCTTTTAATACGTTAAGATAGTTCCACAACACATCGCCTAACTCGTCTTCCAAATGACAAAGGCGATCCTCACGAATCTCTTCGCGGACTTCATCAACTTCTTTGCCAATGGCCTCCAGATAAGTCTCTACGCCTTTAAACCAAGTGTTGGTTTGGTCATATTGAGATTTTCTCGTCGCAATTGCATACAGCTCATCAAATTTCTTCATTGCCTCTCCGTAGAACACGTTTTTATTTATGCCTTTTTAGGACGAATAAACTTCCCTTTAGCCGTCACTCTAACTTCGCTATTGACCCGCAATTGAGCCACCAGTTGATATATACCGCGTCGTTCACCTTCACAGTGTGCAGTAATCGTGACTCGATCATCTAACTGAATAGGTGCATGGTAGCGCACATCCAACTGCGCCGTAAGGGCTTGAATGTCTCTAGATAACAAACAATGCGTCATTGCACCATCGAGAAGCGAACTGGCAATACCACCATGCAACAGGTCTGTGTAACCTTGATGACGCGGTAAAACGTGAAACTCTCCGACAACAGAACCATCGGCTAGGTATTGGTAGTTCACGGCCAAAGAGTTCGGATTCACATTAATTGAAGAACAAACCGCACATTGATGATGAGATTCGTGAGTGTAATGACAATAGCTGTTTGTAGACATGATAGTTACTCGGTTTCTCAAAAGAGTAATTAGCATATGCCAACAATTAAAAAGAAACGGCGAGTAATCTTTGTTTGCATGTTGCAGGGCCAGCAACCTCGCTTTTCATAACACTAAATAATCATTTTAATAATTAACGATAATTTCCAGTTTATTTAGAGTGGCGATATGGTTTGCATAGTGATTACGCAACGTTATGAAAAGGCGACTTATGAAGTTTCTCCACACGATGATCCGTGTTGCTGACCTAGACAAATCGATCGAATTTTATACAAAGGTTCTGGGAATGAGTGTTTTGGATCGTTTTGAAAACCAAGAATACCGTTACTCACTGGTGTTTGTTGGTAACCCTGATCAACCAGATGGCGCGACCATCGAGCTAACTTATAACTGGGATACCGACAGTTACGACTTGGGTAACGCATTCGGACACATGGCACTAGGGTCTGAAGATATTTACGCCGCTTGCGAAAAAATCAAAGCGCTTGGTGGCAACGTTACTCGCGAGCCAGGTCCAATGAAAGGCGGAGAAACTCACATCGCCTTCATTAAAGATCCCGATGGTTACCAAATCGAACTCATCCAAACTCAAAAATAACGAGGTTTCCTATGACAGACGCATTATTTCAACCCATTCAACTTGGCTCTCTCTCATTAAAAAACCGTATCGTTATGCCTCCGATGACGCGCTCTCGTGCTTCTCAACCAGGTAATATCGCTAACGATATGATGGCGACCTACTATGCTCAACGTGCTGAAGCGGGCCTAATCGTTGCTGAAGGCACACAAATTTCGCCAATGGGTCAAGGCTATGCATGGACACCAGGCATTTACAGCCCAGAGCAAATTGCTGGCTGGAAAAAGGTAACTAATGCGGTGCACGAGAATGGCGGCACTATCTTCGCGCAATTGTGGCACGTTGGTCGCGTGACTCACCCTGATAACATTGGCGGTGAGCAGCCTATTTCTTCTTCTGCGCTAAAAGCAGAAAACGTGAAAGTATTTGTCGATAACGGCACAGACGAACCGGGTTTTGTCGACGTGGTTGAGCCACGTGAAATGACCAAACAAGACATCAAGAACGTTATTGAAGAGTACCGCCAAGCCGCCCTAAACGCGATAGAAGCCGGATTCGATGGTATCGAGCTTCATGCAGCGAATGGCTACTTGGTTAACCAGTTTATCGATTCTGAAGCGAATAACCGCACCGATGAATACGGTGGCTCAATTGAAAACCGTCTGCGTTTTCTTGGTGAAGTGGTAGAGGCGATGACGCAAGCTATTGGCGCTGAGCGTGTTGGTGTTCGTCTTGCACCATTCACTTCGTTAAATGGCACCGTTGATAGTACGCCAGTCGAAACCTACACCGCCGCTGCAGCGCTGCTTGATAAACTCAATGTGGTTTACATTCACATTGCAGAAGTGGATTGGGACGACGCGCCAGACACTCCGCACGACTTTAAAACCGCAGTTCGTGAGGCGTATAAAGGCACACTGATCTATGCCGGTCGTTACAACGCAGAAAAGGCGCAACACGCGATTGAAAGTGGTTTAGCCGACATGATTGGCTTTGGCCGTCCGTTTGTTGCAAACCCAGACTTACCAAGCCGCATCAAGCATGGCTATCCGCTGGCAGAACATGACCCTGCCACATTGTTCGGCGGCGGTGAAAAAGGCTTGGTGGACTACCCTGCGTATCACGCGGGTTAATTCATCTACGTAAAGCTGATTCGTAACTCGCGACAAACCAATAGCGAAACCAAAAGAACCTTGCTCTTCCCCCTGTGACACCAAGATGCAGGGTTCTTTTTAGGCAAGCCACCAGAATTAACGTCTTTGACAAGATGTACAACCTCGGCACGCAGAGCGCGTCGTTTTACTGAGCAAACTGCGTTGTACTTTACAGTAAGCATTCTTTAAAGCACGACGACCTGAAAACCAATCATCCGGTTTAGTGAGGATTAAGTAGCCGTGAAACCTCTTAACCAACTCGGTTCGATTGTTTTCGATAAATCGGCTATCAAACTCGATGTCGAAGTAATTCAAAGCCTCTTCGATACAAGTAAAGCTGGCAATTTTTTCCTGAATCGTATTCTCTGTCATCGTTTCTTTAGCGTAATCATTTTCAATGAAGTCTAAGTGCCTCGCGCTTTACGTTCTTTGATTTAGCGCTTCTTAAGATCATTCTTTATGGGGTTTCCATATTGAAATTCAATTTGGGAATTCGTTAACCCACCTAGCATTTTCATTTTGACAATCAATTTAAGGTACTGATTTAAATAAATATTATTTCTGGTTCATATTTTGCTCTACTTCATTAAACGGAATGTTGGAGCAACACGATATGACTTACAGAGCAGAAGTAGACGGATTAAGGGCGATTGCTGTCACGTTGGTGATTTTGTTTCATGCAGGAGTTGAGCAATTCGCTGGTGGCTTTATTGGCGTCGACGTGTTTTTTGTGATCAGCGGCTATTTGATCACCACCATCGTGATTAACGACTTAGAAAACCAGAAGTTCAACCTTGGTGATTTTTATGAGCGACGCATTCGTCGCATACTCCCCCTCTTACTGGTGGTGATCGCCGTCAGCTATTTGATGTCTTGGTGGCTATTTTTGCCGCAAGCACACAAAGACGTTGGTCAGTTTGCAGTATCTTCCATTCTTTCCTCATCCAACATTCTTCTGTATTTAAAAGGCCACAATTACTTCGGTTTAGAAGATCAAGCCAACCCGCTGTTTCACACTTGGAGCTTGGGCGTTGAAGAACAATACTACATTGTCATTCCTTTGCTACTCATGCTACTCGCTCGTGGCAAAAACGCGTTTTACCTGACTTTTTTCATCGCGGTATTTGCGCTGAGTTTGATGACTATTGTCTACGCGAGCAACGATCCTGATTTCGCTTTTTACATGATCTTCTCTCGTGCTTGGGAACTGGCAACCGGTTCATTACTCGCATTAGTGATGAGAAAAGTCCAAGTTCAATCTAACGATACGCTGGCAACCATTGGCATCGTTTTGATATTGGCTTCCGCGCTTTTGTTTGAAAAATCGCAAGATGGTGCGGGCATTACGCTGCTGGTGCCGGTCATCGGTAGCGCGTTGGTGATTTTGTTTGCCTCTAAAGACAATGTCTGCGGTAGATTACTGAGCCTAAAGTGGGTCGTGTTCGTCGGCTTAATCAGCTACAGCTTATACTTGTGGCACATTCCATTATTTGTCTTTTACCGCTACGTGTTGGATGCAACACAAGACATCAATATCCCACTTTACGTTGTCACTCTTTTTGTACTTTCTTACTTCACTTGGCGCTTTATTGAAAAGCCGTTCCGTAGCCGAAAAGCCATGAGTATGCGCACTGCGTCCGTGGTTATTGTGTTGTTGACGTTGCCCTTGCTAACGTTCGGCGTTATCGGTCATAAAAACGGTGGTTTTCCAGAAAGAAGCGCATTTTTCGAGGCCATGCGCGTTAACAACGGTTATGGTTTAGATTGCAACGGCAACACCAACGTTAACGATGTGTGCTCGTCTGCGCCGCAGCCCGACATCGCTGTGTTAGGCAATAGTCACAGCATGGTTTACGTGAAGCGTCTATCCGAAGTAACACCAACTGGCGTGGTGCAACTTACTCAAGATTCCTGTGCGGTCGGTTATGTCGACACCATCAAAGGTGCTGGCTCAGTTCCTTGCCGACAGTTCTTCAATGAGGCTGTCGATACAATTCTAAGTACCCCTTCCATTCGTCGCGTTGTTATCTCTTCTAATTTCAATAAAGAGCTTTCACAAGCCGATTATGAAGCATCATTAACCAAATTATTGAATGAACTGAAAGGAAAGGAAGTGGTCGTTTTCGGTCCAACCCCTTCTGCACCGTTTGCGGTAGGAGAATGCCTTTGGAAAGCGCGTTTGTTTGGCGAGACAGAAGAGTCTGCCTGCGACTTTTCTCCCAAACAACATCACCCTCAAAACGTGGCGAAGTTAGTGAACTACTTTGAGCAATTTGAGCACGTTGAGTTTGTCGACTTGACCGATGCCATTTGCAGAAATGGCGTATGTCGAATGAGAGTTGGAGCAAACAATGCGATGTATACGGATGACAGCCATTTATCTTACAAAGGTGCTGAGTTGGTGCTTGGGCATTACCTCAACACTACAAATGAAGCGCAACAGTTCACTTACGATCGACAATAACCAAGGAAATAAACTTTTATGCTGCAGCGCTTATCTCAGGTAAGCGCTGAATGCTTTAAAGCAAGACAAAGCTAGGCGTCTATTTGAAAATGCGCGGATCAAACGCGAAATCGAGCTTTTCGGCTTTCTTGATGATCTCTTTCATTTTGGGATGATTTGGATTCACCACGTAGTTTTTATCACGAGGTGAAATCGTTGAAGGCACTTGCAGCGCGGCAAACTCTGGATGAGGATCATTGAGAAACTGATCACCAATGTACTGCGTAGACTCGCTCGCCGGTATTGCTCGCCACGTCACAGGGAGATCTTCTTCATCTAAGGTGGCGATGAGGTATTCTGGCATTTCAATACGATATAAATCGTAAAGTTTGGTGATAGCAGGATCGTTGTTTACGTGAACAAACACTTCCAACGAACAAAGGGATTCCGATTCAGAGAAGTAGAGGGCTTCGGTTCCTTTTGAGTTCCATCGCCCTCCAAATAACTTTGCGCCAACGGGGCTGAATGGCGTGTCAGCAAATTTCTTTTGTGTGAGACGATAGAGCTTCATATTACGAGAATACCCCGTGCTCTAAACGGCCGATCAAATCTTTTACGATTTCAAAATCCACCGTGGTCGAGACCATATCAAGTGGACGTTTTCCACCTAAGCCATACACATTCTCTCTCATCCATTTTAACGCGCGCTCTTCGTCGTCAAACAGTTCTGTCGCGAGTTTCAATAACATCGCTAATCGATAGATTGCATCACTTTCTTGCGTATTGAAGCGCTCATCGTTTTTTAGACGACGCTTGATCGTGCTAACAGGTATCAATGTGACGTTTTGAAACTCACTCTGAGAAAGCTTCACACGCTCAACAATATTGCGATACACCTTTGGCTCAAAGCCTTTGTGAACCGCATCAGTGCGACCTGTTTCAGCGTCTTCAATACCCAACATAAACCAGAAATTGGCTTTATGAGGTTGTTTCGGTTTGAAGCTTTTTAATGCTGCAGTTGCCATATCAAGCTCCTGTGGTTCATATGGTCCGGTTATTATGGTTCAAATGAGCTTAATTTTCAATCAAAGTAACAATCAAAGTAAAAAGATAGGTAAAGAAAAAGGCGAGCTTTTCGCCCGCCTCTCTTACTTATTCATCAACTTTGTTTACGCATCTATCGATGAACATCGTTTCACTTATTGCAAGTCAAAACGATCCGCGTTCATGACTTTCGTCCATGCGGCGATGAAGTCATGGATGAATTTTTCCTGATTATCATCTTGCGCATACACTTCCGCATACGAACGCAGGATCGAGTTTGAACCAAAGACAAGATCCACTCGAGTAGCCGTCCACTTCACAGCGTCGGTTTTACGATCACGGATTTCATATTGATTAGCACTCACTGGTTTCCACGTATATGCCATGTCAGTAAGGTTCACGAAGAAATCATTCGACAAAGTGCCTACTCGGTCAGTAAATACGCCCTCTTTTCCACCGCCGTAGTTACTGCCTAGAACGCGCATACCACCGATAAGTACCGTCATTTCTGGCGCCGTTAGCCCCATAAGCTGAGCACGATCTAATAAAAGCTCTTCTGGCTTAACCGCGTAGTCTTTCTTCAACCAATTTCGGAAACCGTCAGCAACAGGCTCAAGTACTTCGAACGATTCCACATCCGTCATCTCTTGGGTGGCATCACCTCGGCCTGGCGCGAATGGTACGGAAACATCATGACCTGCGGCACGCGCAGCCAGTTCAATACCTACGTTACCAG